>NZ_JADEXO010000086.1 GCF_015207105.1 cf. Phormidesmis sp. LEGE 11477 | reverse complement strand
CGCTGGCCCTGGCAGCGCGCGCTGCCTGGCGGCCTTTGGCCGAGAGCCGGGCGCTGGTGATCGGCGGCGGTTCGGTCGGTCTGCTGGGCGCCCTCATTCTAAAGGCCTGGGGGGCGGCAGAGGTCCGTCTGGCCGAGACCAATGCGCTGCGGCGGGAAACCGCGGCGGCTGCGGGCCTGGATGCCTTCGATCCCATCGCAGAGCCCCCGGTCTCCGGAAGCTTCGATCTGGTGCTCGATGCGGTCGGCATGGTGGCCACGCGACGGGCGGCGACGCAGGCTGCGGCGCCTGGCGGGGTCGTCGCCCATGTCGGTCTTCAGGAACCAGCGGGCGACTTTGACGCCCGCAGCGTCACCCTTTCCGAGATCACCTTCGTCGGCGTCTATACCTATACCGAAACCGATCTGCGGGCCTCGCTCGCCGCCCTTCAGGACGGCCGGCTCGGGTCCCTGACCTGGATCGACCAGCGGCCCCTCGCCGAGGGCGGGCGGGCTTTCGAGGATCTTGATGCCGGGCGCAGTTCCGCCGCAAAAGTCATCCTGAGACCCTGACGCTTTGTCTCAGGCGGCCGAGACCATCTTCACGCCCGATCCCTCGAGCGTCATGGTCCGGTTGAGCAGCATCACGCAGGCATAGACGGCTTCGATGGCGGGGGCCGGCGTATCGGTCAGGCGGCCCATTTCCAGGATCGAGCCGATCAGGGCTTCGGTTTCCAAGGAGCGCCCGGCCTCGACATCCTGCAGCATCGAGGTCTTGTGCCGGCCGACGGACTCGGCCCCGGCGATGCGCTTTTCGATGGTGTGGCGGAAGGTGACCCCCAGCTTCTCGCCGATGGCCTGGGCCTCGGCCATCATGGTGGCGGCGAGGTCGCGGGTCTGCGCAAAGCGGCAGATGTCCTCCAGCGTAGCGTGAGTCAGGGCCGAGATCGGATTGAAGGAGAGATTGCCCCAGGCCTTCAGCCAGATTTCGGAGCGTATATCATCGAGAATACGGGATCGGAAACCGCCCTCGACCAGCAGGTCGTGAAGCTGCTGGACCCTGTCGCTGGTGGAACCGTCCAGCTCGCCGATCGGGAAGCGGTCGCCCTCGACATGCGTGATCACACCTGCTTCGGTGACCGCCGCCGCCGCTGCCTTCACTTCGGCTCTAGCTGCAGAGACATCCACAGGGCGCACGTCCTCGATTCGATCTAGCGTCGCCTGAGCCTGAGAAATCTGCTGCTGGCTGGTGGTTTGAATGCGAGATAGCGCTGCGATCGCCTCGGCTAATCTCTGCTCGGCAGTTGTCAGGGTCAAACGTCTAGCGTCTCTTTCTGAGGCGGAAATACCGCCCCGCTGATACAAAGAGTCGTAGCGCTCAAAGTCAGCGTGGGCGTTGTTTACCTCTGCTTCTAGGCGGGCAATCGTCGCCTGCTGCGTGGCAACGTCGCCTACTTGGCTGGCTTCAATCCGAGCGATTTCCGCTTGCTGGGCCTGAATCTCTCCTGATTTAGCTCCCGCTTCAATCTGAGACTGTTGAGCACGGGCGACTCCTACCTGCTGCTCGGCTCTACTAAGAGCGGCCTGCAGGCGATCGCGATTGTCTAGCACTGCAATTACTTGACCCGCCTCGATGCGATCGCCCTCATTCACCCGTAGCTCTCCAATTCGACTTTCCTGCACCGATGTCGGCGGTGTGACATTGACTAGCTCTCCGGCTGGCTCTAAAGCGCCCAGGGCTGTCACTGTCGAAATCTGGGGTAAAACCATCGCCGAATCAGACTCTATTTGCCGCATCGTTCTCGTTTGCCAGCCCTGCCAACCCACCCAACTGCCTGCTCCTAACAGCAATAGCCCCAGCAGCAAACGCCAGCGTAGAGAAGGGTTCGCCTCTGTAGCAGACTGTCTCCACAGGTTCAGATTCAACTTGGCTGGATTTAATCTATCTAAATTCACTGGATGACTCATAAGACGACCTCACTCGCATAGACCTAAGACGATGTATGTTTATATGTTACTAAACCGTTTAGTAAAGTCAATAGCTCCATAGCTAAAATGCAAACAGGTATTAGGTCTGTCATGCTGGGAAGATGTCTTGTGGAGCTATTTAAGTGACTTCTTCGGCCCAATTCTCGGATCCATCTCCAATCAAATCTGGGCTGAGTGCTCCGTCGATCCAACCTTCTGGTCCGCCGTCTGGCCAGAATCCAGACAAAGCAGCCATGATCCTGTCTGGGGCTTTATCTGTATTTACTACTCAGGGCTATGCTGCTGCTAGCATGGATCGGATTGCCAAGGCTGCTAAGGTCTCTAAGCCGACGTTATACAAGTATTTCCAAGACAAAGAGGGGTTGTTTTTCGCCTTGGTAGAGCAGCTTACCGAACGCAACCAGCAAATGCGTCAGCACTTGCTAAACGCGACAGAGATCAGTCGTCCGCCTGATGAAGTGCTTAGGCAAATTGCCATATTTGTAACCGATGACTTTAGCCGCGATCAGGCTCTGATGAACCTCATGCGGCTGATTATTGGCGAGTCAGAGCGCTTTCCTTTGCTGGCGCAGCGGTTTGTGCGAGAAGTTGAAAAGCCGATTATCGAGAACTTTGCTCGCTACTTGTCTGCTCAGACGCAGCTCCAGCTAAGCGATCCAATGGTGACTGCCCGGATCTTCGTGGGTTCGATTGTTCACTATCTGTTGACCCAAAATGTGCTGCACGGCAGCGAGATCTTGCCTTTGGATCGCGATCGCCTAGTAGACGGTCTTGTACAGCTAATTACCGCTATGGAGACTAACAACAAATCTTAAGCAGTTGTTGTTAGTCTATTCCTCTCTACCTGTGCCAACCGAGCGGCATAACGAAAATAGATTTCGTGTAATAACGCTAGACAGGGCTTAAAAGGCCGTTACTGTTTTGGTTTTATTAGAACAAAGTTGGTATCTCTAATCAAAACCTTTGAACCCTGCACTCCGTTACAGCACGGATACACTAGATACTTATTCGAGCCTACAATAGTGTCTTTGTTGATAATAGGTTCTCGTTCGCTGCGTCGGTTTTGCAAACTTTAAACAGCTTTTGTAGGCTGTATACAGTACAGGTAGGAGAGGATAATGCTCAAAGTAGTCGTAGGCCATAGTGTTGATATAGACTCTGAAAATGCAGTTTCAGAAGTCCTAAACCAGTGTGCGGCTCAGCTAGAAGGTCAACAGCCCCAAGCTGGCATCCTGCTATCGGCAATCGATTTTGACCATACTTTAATTCTCTCTCGTATCCAAGATATATTTCCAGGAATGTCCGTGATTGGTGGCACGACTTACGGAGAAATATCATCGGTTCTAGGGTTTCAAGAAGAGTCACTAGCGCTGATGATGTTTTGTTCAGATACCGTAGAGATTCGAGCCGGATTGGGCAGAGGCTTGTCAAAAGACGCTGACGCTGCGGCTAAAGAGGCGATCGCCTCTTTGGGATTCGGTGAAGACATCGGCAGTGCCAGGCTTTGTATCACTATCCCAGACGGTCTTGCAAACGGCACCGAACCAGCCCTAAGGCAGCTTCAAAGTCTGCTGCCTGCTGGAGTGCCAATTGTTGGAGGCCGCTCGGGCGATCAGTTTCAGTTTGAGCAGACCTATCAGTTCTTTGGCGGCGAAGTTGTCCAGAACGGGCTGCCTATTTTAGTATTTTGCGGCGATATCAGAGTGTCGCATGGTGTTGCTAGCGGCTGGCAGCCACTGAGTCGTAAAGCCGTGATTACTAAGTGCAATAGTCCGGTGGTTCATGAGATCGACCATCAACCTGCAACCAAATTCTATCAGGATTATTTAGGAGACTTTCCCATCTCTGGCGAATATCCTTTAGCCATTTTTGAAGGAGAAAGCGATCGCTTTTATCTACGAGCTTCCAATCACTGGAATTTAGAAACCGGTGAAATTTTATTCACAGATGAAATCCCAGAACAGGCTCAGGTCCAAATCACCTACGCCACGTGCGATAATATCGTGGCCGCTACCCAAGATTCTATCAAGCAGGCTCTAGCGCACTACTCCGGGGAAAGACCAGCCGCAGTTTTACTATTTTCCTGTGCAGCCCGCCGCTGGCTGCTCGGACATCGCACCAAAGAGGAGTACGAGCTTGGCCAGCAGCTTATAGAGAACGCCGTCCCGGTTTCTGGCTTTTACACCTATGGAGAAATCGGCCCTCTAGAAATTGGCGGTCAAGTACGCTATCACCAAGAAACCCTAGTGACAGTTGTGATCGGAACGGAGTAATACAAATGTCAGAGAGCGAGTCAGTCGAGCAGCGTCTGAAGGCTCTGGAGAAAGAGAATCAGCGGCTCCAGCGGAAACTGAGTCTAAACGAGCGAAATCTTGAGCGGTGGTATCGTAGCAGGCAGCAGGCAGAATCGCTGTTAGGTAAGACAATTCAAGAACTACAAACTTCTAAAACTAAGCTCAGACTCCGCAGCCAAGAACTAGAAAAGGCGCTAGCGGATGTACAGGCTATGCAATCGCGTCTGTTGATGGCAGAGAAAATGTCCTCGCTAGGCGTACTCGTAGCAGGTGTCGCTCATGAGATCAACAACCCGGTGAGCTTTATCTATGGCAACGTCGAACATACAGACCAATACATCGAAGATTTGCTTACACTAATATCGGTATATCAGCGCTGCTATCCAGATCCCTTGCTCGAAGTGCAAAGCTGTGCCCAGGCAATTGACCTCGACTTTCTTCTAGAAGATTTGCCAAAGGTGCTACAGTCTATGCGAATAGGCGCTGAGCGCATTCGGCAAATAGTTCTCTCTTTGCGGACGTTTTCGCGAATGGACGAAGCCGAGTACAAGACAGTCGATCTCCACGATGGCTTAGACAGCACTTTGATCATCCTAGCGCATAGAACTCGGGCAAATGGTCGACGCCCAGCTATTAAAATCGTGAAAAATTATGGCAATTTGCCGCCTGTAGCTTGTTATGCAGGGCAGATGAATCAGGTCTTTATGAACATTTTGGTCAATGCAATTGATGCACTAGAAGAGGCTCAAATAGCAGATGCTGAAATTACTATCTCAACGGCCTGTCAAGAAGAACAAGCAATGATTACTATTGCAGACAATGGTCCTGGTATAGAAGAAGAGATTAGAAGCAAAATTTTTGATCCCTTCTTTACGACTAAGCCCATAGGCAAGGGCACAGGCATGGGGATGGCGATTAGCTATCAGCTCGTAGTAGATAGGCATCGAGGACAGCTATTGGTTGAATCTTCTAAAGGGGAAGGAACAAAGTTTACGATTTCTCTTCCTTTGTCTAGCTGATCGTCATCTTGCTGGCTATCTAGCTATTTATCTAACTACTGTAAACTATTTGTCTAACTGGCTCCAGCTTCCCGTAAGGGCACACCGTCTATCCAGTTCAGCAGCACTAGAGCAATGCTGAGGAGTGAAACTAACGCGACTGGAGAGATGGCTGTTGGAAGAATTAGACAAAGCGATAGAGCTGCTAGGCAAATACGCAGCAGGATTGCCCGTTGGGGCAGAGAACAGGGTGAGGCCCATTGCAGTAAAGTAACCCCTCCTAAAAAGATAGCTATGCCGCCGCATAAAATAGCGCTTGTTTCCAATGAAAACGCAGAGTCGGTGGCTGTTTCAATCGCGACTTGGATGCCTACGCTAGTCATGGCAATTCCCATAAAGGCAAACACATGGGAGTAACCATAAACAAACGAGCGAAACAGCGCCATCTTGCCACCTTTTAGCGCTTGGTTGATCGCCGACTCGTTAGCCCGCTCAAAATACATCCACCAAAAGCTCACAGCAATCAAAAAGCCGCTGATACCCGATAGAATGCTCTGCCACGTCCAGGTGGTGCCAGCTACGCCTGCTGCTACGGCCACAATTGCTTCTCCTAATACAATGATGGTGAATAGCCCAAAGCGTTCGTCCATGTGTGAGTTTTGGGCCGGAACATCACGGACAGTTAGATAGGTAACCGGTCCATTTCCAATTTCAATCAGGAGCGCGATCGCCCACAGCCAAAACCGAGCAGGCTCAGGCACCAAGATGGAGAGTATCCATAGCACTAGCGATATTGAGAAGCTGGTCGCATAGCGCCAGGTGAGCACTCTAAATGGAGGGACACACCGCCAAGCCTGCCAGTACAGAGTGGTAATGATAAAGCGCAGAACCGTGTAGGCGATCGCAAACCTGGCCGACCCACCGTCTAGCGCATGAGAAACAGACAGCGCCATGACAATCAGTCCGAACATGGTTACTAGCAGAACGATCCGATAAATTCCTCGTTCTATGTTGAACTGATCGGCAAAATAGCTAAAGTCGATCCACAGCCACCAGACCGGCACAAATAAGACCGCAAAGCTGACAATTCCTGTCCAGCTAAGATCGGCGTGAAGCATGTGGGCAAGTTCTGCGATCGCCAAGACAAAAACCAGATCAAAAAACAGCTCCAGCCAGGTTGCGTGACGGTCGCTCTCATAATTTTGTTGAGGCAGCAGCCGCAGCGGATGATGGCGTAGTCGAGACATATGTGAGCCTTTCCTGAGAGCGGATAAAATAAGAATTCAAGAATAACGCAGCTCGGATGTCAAGTAACGCTCTTTGATGGCCAGGATTGCACCATCAAAGAGTGTACGGAGGAAATTGGCGAATCTACCGTTTGCTCTATAGAGTGAACGCTATAGCGCGAACGGTAGTATGAATGACTGATTTAAGGCTGAGACTCAGAGATTAATTGGATAGGAATGGTAATAACGAACTGAGTGCCCGCGCCCTGTTCGGAAAAGCATTCGATCTTGCCAGCGTGTTTTTCAACAATAATTTGATAGCTGATTGCCATTCCCATGCCGGTCCCCTTTCCTACAGCTTTAGTGGTGAAAAATGGTTCAAAAATGCGCTCTCTTACGGTCTGTGGTATGCCAGTGCCGTTATCCGCAATACTAATTGTTACGCTATCGGTACTAGTTCTAGTTTGCAGCGTAATTTGTGGTTCTTTTTGCTCTAATGCGCCTTGCTCTGATGCGCCTTGCTCTAACGCGCCGTTACGTAGCGAGGTCTCTATGGCATCAATAGCATTAGAGAGAATATTCATGATTACCTGATTGAGCTGACCTGCAAAGCATTCCACTGGCGGCAAGTCATCAAAATCTCGAACAATCGCGATCGCATCTCGATTATGCTGTGCTTTGAGCCGATGCTGCAAAATCAACAGCGTACTTTCTATGCCCTCGTGAATATCGACGAACTTACGCTCTGCCTCGTCCATCCGCGAAAAGTTTCTAAGCGACAGTACGATCTCACGAATTCGTTCAGTTCCTATTTTCATCGAGGACAGTATCTTTTCTAAGTCCTCTTTGACAAAGCCGATATCCATCTCTTCGGCCTGTTGTTGAATGTCAGCACCAGGATCAGGGTACTGCGTCTCGTACAGGCTCAAGAATTTGATCAGACTGTAGATATAATCTTCTAAATGACTGAGATTGCCGTGGATAAAGTTGACTGGATTATTGATTTCATGAGCGATTCCTGCGACTAGTTGACCTAGTCCAGACATTTTTTCAGCCTGGATAAGCTGAGCTTGGGCGTATTTTAGATCAACGCAAGTCTGCTCTAGTTCGTGGCTTTGTTGCTTCAGGGCTGTTTGTGATTCTTTGAACTCGTCAATTACCTGCCGCAGTAAAGCTTCTTTCTTATGAGTCGTTTCTTCTAACTGTAGGCTATTAGCTTCTGCGCGCTCTAGCTTTTTATGCAGAATGCGATTCTCTTTTTTTAACTGTTGAATTGTCAATAGCTGCTGAATCGCCGATTGGGAGTTGTGAGGGCTCAATGACATTAGGCATCTCCCAATAGCAAGGTAATAAATGTTTCGTTATGCATGTAGGCAGTGCCCTGTTGCTGTAGCGGTGAAATCTCTCCATTTGTATAGAAGCCGCAGCTCGGTAGCGTCTTATTCAAAAGCTGCTGAGCTTGTTGGTATTCTTCTTTGGTACGGCTGCCCAGAATTTGCCTGCGACTAGCACAGGAGAAAAACAAGGCGGCGGCTGGTGCTTTACCGGGGTAGCTGGCTAGGGCTTGCTGAGTAGATTGCTTGGAGGCTAAGAGTATATCATCGTGGGTTGTTTCAGTGATATGTACAACAGATTTTTCTGGAACATCTCCGAAAAAGGTGATGCTACCAGTTTTTGAATCGTAGATACCGCTAGGGGCTCGCATATAGGCGCGATCGCTATCAGCATCAAATAACGCCAGCGGATATTCTGAAGAGGGCGGCAGGCTACCCAAATACCGGTGATAGAATGCCAGAGCTGGCTGGTTGTCGATCTCGTAGACAACATTGTCTTTCGCTCTGGTGACTTTTCCTGCTTTGCCGATAGGATGCCAGCCGCTGGCCACCCCATGAGAAAACAGAATCGGCCCCGAAAATAGTAAGACGGGCACCGCATCGCTGCATACTTCGGTTTTGAAGAACTGATAGGTTTGTTGGGCTCGCCACTGATCGGCTGTCAATCCGCCAAAAATTGGCACTGCTCCTAGAGTTTGCTTTCCTAGAGTTTGCTTTCCTAGGGCTTGCTTTAAGCTTTCTAGAATCGTTCGACCGCTAGTCGTCAGGCTTTCTGGTAGGCTGATGCAAAATTGAATCACTTCTGTATGAGGAACAATAGCCTGTTGCACAGCGCTTTGAGTCGCGGCGATCGCATCTTTCGAGACGTGACGACCCATCCCTGCACTGATAGTGATCGTATCTGAGCAAAAGACAACTAGCGTGAGTGAGTCCTGCTCGAATCCCAGCACAGACGACATTTCTCCATCGGTGGTTCCACCAATTAGCTCGATATGCGGAAAAGCCGCCATCACTGCTTGAAGAACTTGCTCATGCTCAAAATCAATCGCTGCAAACAGTAGGCCCGCTAGCGGCAAGTCTCCGGCTAGCGCTGCGTGTATCTGCTCTAATACATCTGCGATCGCCGAACTAGAGTCGGGGTCATTACTGTGGCCAACGGCAAGTTTCAACATGAGCTTTGAGTGAAGTTTGCCGTTAGTATTCCCTTCTAGCTAGGCAGGTTAAGATCAAGCGAATTCACTGTTAGGTTAGAGAATTAAGGTGATTGTAAACGAGCGAGGCATATTGGCTAATCAACGTGCATGAACAGACAGATCACGAACAGACAGATATCGAAGCCATTAGGGCGGAAGCCCTCAGAAAGTTAGGGAGGAACATCGTTAACTTCTCGAAGATTGAGAGAGGATTCAAGCTCTTGCTCTCAGTTAGCCAAATCTCAGGCACTACCACTACACTTCGCGAGAACATGATTGCGAACCAGCGTAGATTTCACAAACAGACCTTGGGACAGTTAGTCGGATCGTTCAACAGAGATGTTTTATGTAGTCATAGAGAGACCAAGCCCCCAGAGAATCTCTCTGAACTGTGGCTTGGTCTTTCGTTCACCGTGAATGCCTCTGACCCTGAACAGTGGAAACAAACATTAGCGGCGCTGGTCGCCGAGAGAAACCACTTAATTCACCACCAGCTAGGAGATCTTGATACTACCTCCGTTGAAGATTATCGTCAGCTAACTGATCTTTTAGACGAACAGAATCCTCGGCTGTTGCATCGGCTTGACGAGCTGCGGTCGATGCTAGAGGTATTAATCGGCGCGACTCAGGAAATTAAAAAATTACCTGAGTGGATGTAGCTGTTGCTTCATTAAACCGGTCTGACTAGAACTTTGTTCAAACTTCACTTTTTTGATTTTGCCTCCAACGTTTCTAGGCGGCTCTTCAGCTCTTTGTTGGTTTGTTTGACTTCATCTAGCTCTTGGCGCAAGTCGGCGATCGCACCGTCTGATCCGATCTTCTTCTGCACTTTCTGGGCGGCTTCATCGGCTCTGCGTTTGACCCGGCCATCCGGGCTGTGGTCTGCCAGCGTGCGTAAAATAGCCACTGCGCCGCGTACTTCCATCTGGGAAAGCGCCCCAACCGTGGCCACCTGAGTCAAAAAGAAGTCTTCTCTAGCGAGTGCTTCTAGCCTTTCTAGAATCCTTTCTGTCGCAATCTTTTCCTGACCAGTAGAAATGGTGCCTAAGGCCCGAATGGCTGCTAGTCTCAGGGGCTGTGGCACGCCTAGCTCGGTGTAAGGAAGCAGCAAGTCTAACGCCGCTTCAGAGGTTTTGAATTGACTGAGGCCAGCGATCGCACCACTTCTGACGACTTCATTCCACCCAGCCCTTTCTTGCAAAACCGTATCTAGCAGCTTCAACGTCTTTTTCTCTTTGTTCTTGCCATCGAGCGTAGCCGTGCCGATTTTGCCCAGCGATCGCACCGCGCTGGCCTCTACGTAATAGCTCGCATCGCCCTTTTCGACCACGCTTTTGAGCGCCTTGTAGCTATCTGTCGTTTTGACATCGCCCAGCGCCGTCACGACTGCTCGCCGTACCTTTGGATGCTGATCTTTCAACCCCGCAATCAGCGCCGCTTCTGCCTGCGCTAACTGCACCGAACCTAGCTGCTCAGCCACCTCTGCTCGCACTGCCCAAAATGGCTCGTCTTTCAAGGATTGCTCTAGGCTCTCAACGGCCTCTAGACTTCCTTTTTTGGCTAGTGCTTCGGCTGCGAGCAGTCTAGAAATTGGGTCAGGATCGGCCTGTAGCTGTGCTTTCAGCTCCGCAATCGGGTAAGCCAATTCAACCGTTTTCAACAGATGGTTGCCAACATCAAAACTCACAAAGTCGGGCTTCGCCTCTAGCGGGAAGTACAGCGCCTGCTCTCGCTCATGCACTCGCACCTTGAAGATCTTTAGCGCTGGTTCCTCTTCTGCCCCCTCACTTAGATAGCCAAATCCAATCGGCACCTTCAGATCAAACAAGCCTTCTTGTACCTGCGACTTGCCATCTTCGACCTGAGTCTGGGTCACCGTCAGCTTGGCTAGGTTGCTATCGCTATCCCAGCTATAGCCCACTCTGTAATCGGGATGGCCACCTCGATACACATACTGATCGAACAAAAACCGCAGATTGCGTCCAGTTGCCTTATCAATCGCCCGCAGCAGATCGATAGTTTCCACCGTACTATGCGCGTTATCTTCTAACAGCGTCCGCAGGGCTCTAGTGAATAGTTCATCGCCTAGCTCCATCCGAATCATGTGATACACACAAGATCCTTTTTCATAGATGTGTCGGTCGTATAGCTCAATCGCCTCGCGGTAGACGTGCGTTACCAGAGGCCGCCGATAGCGACTCTTGTCTTCACTGAGGTAGGCGCGAGCATGGTTGAGATGGTAATAAAAAGCCTCGTCTTGTCCCAGCGCCTTTTCTATCCACAGCACCTCTGAATAAGTCGCAGCCCCTTCTTTCACCCATGCCTGTGACCAGTGATTGATCACAATTAGATCGCCAAACCACTGATGAGCGAGCTCATGAGCAACCAGCGTTTCGGCTCGCATGTTGTCAATAGCCGCCCTTTGATCGATCAAGCAGCGATCGGTTAGCAGCGTCGTGGTGGTATTCTCCATGCCGCCGAAGATAAAGTCGCTAACGCACACCTGATCGTACTTAGAAAATGGATAGGTATAGCCAAACCACTGGCTGAGCGCGTCTAGCATCTGAGGCGTTTTGCCCATTGTCAGCTCAGCTTCTGCCCTGCGTCCTTGCTCAAAGAAGTAGCGAACGGGTCTGCCTTGCCACTCGTTATCTATCTGATCAAATTCGCCAATGGCCAGAGTCATTAGATAGCTAGGATGAGGCTTGTCTAATTTCCAGTGATAGATTTTGTCAGCCTCTTTACTTTTGGTCGAAACCAGTTCGCCATTAGAAACGACTGTGAACTTTTTGGGTACCTGGGCGCGAATTTCTGAGGTAGCAAGCTGTCCGGGATAGTCAAAACAAGGAAACCAGAAGCGGGAGTCTTCATCTTCTCCCTGAGTCCAGATCTGAGTAGGCTTGTCGGGATAGTGCTGATCAGGGCCCACAAAGTAGAGGCCGCGCTGAGGATTTTCGACGGCGTAGTCGATTGTTAACGTAAAGGCTTTATCCGCCATCGTAGGCTTTTGCAGCGTCACTTTTAGCTGCTGGCCATCGTAGTCAAAAGCTTGCTGGGTTTTACCGACTCTGACTGATTTAATTTTCAGATCTACAGCGTCCATAGTCAGAGTGCTGACGCCGTCGACCACTGGCTTAATGGTGACACTACAGCTACCGCTATAGCTTTTTTGAGGGATATCAAAAACCAGATCTAGGGCAATGTGTTCTACCTGTCCAGGGCGATCGGGGTTGTAGTGAGGATAGGCACCGGGCAGCTCGAAGGTTTTCCGTCCTGCTTGATCGAGCAGAGTCTGGTAGATATTTTCCATGATGAAGTCGTGAAGCTTTATTAGCCTAAATTAACGTTTTCTTGAACGTTTATGACTGAGAATTCTGTTTGTAAGGGTTTATTCCAGCTTGGCATCGACCTGATGTTGAAGTCGGTAGGTTCTGAGATAATACGGACGAGTTGAATGACTGCGTCTCTCCCACGATTTTTTGCTCACATTTTGCTTAAAGGTAGTGCTTTATGACTGCGATCGCGACTTTTCTTCCAGACTCTTTCAAGGTCTCATTGGTCAATGGGTTATTGAGTGTAAAGCCTTTGGCAAAGTTTGCTAGGCAAAGGGCGCGCAAAATGATGATGGACCGGGCAGAGACCATCGGCGTGTATTGGCGTGATGAAGTTAAGGCGCTAGAAAGGCGAGACCACGCTGCGAGAACGCTGGCGGCGGACGCTGCCGCCCAGGTCGAGCAGCACCTAACTGACAAAGGCGTCAATCCGGTTTGGGAAGAAGAGCTGAAGGCGATCGCAGATCCTACCGTTCAATACCCGCCCTACTACACCACCAAATTTCACGCCTATGACGAGGGCAATTTAGGCTGGCTCCCCGCGATGGAAGTCGACGTAGCGGCGCGGGCCGTACATGCCAAAATTTGGACGGACGAGCGCTCCGGTATCAATGGAGATGCGAGTCTAAGAGCCAGCTATCACCAGATTTTGAGCGGATACTTCAATGAGATTGCGGCAGCAGCACCCAATGACATTATTGATTTGGGCTGTGGCGTGGGTATGAGCAGCATTGCGATCGCAGAGGCTTTTCCGAACGCGCAGGTCACTGGAGTTGATCTTTCGCCCTACTTTTTGACCGTGGGTCAATATCGACTCAAGCAGCTAGCACAGCCGCTGGCTGTGCGCTGGAAGCATGCAGCGGCAGAAGCCACCGGACTAAAGGCAAGCTCTGCCGATCTGGTTTCGGCGTTTCTTGTTTTTCACGAATTGCCGACCTCTGCGGCCAAAGACCTCCTGGCTGAGGCTGCTCGGCTAGTTCGACCCGGCGGACATTTTGCCATCATGGATATGAATCCAGCTAGCCCTATCTATCGCGAGATGCCTCCGTACGTCTTTACGCTGCTAAAAAGCACAGAGCCCTATTTAGATCAGTATTTTGCCCTAGATATAGACCAGGCTTTTCAAGCAGCCGGATTTTCTGCGCCGCGTACTACCTCTAACAGTCCTCGCCATCGGACGATCGTCGGTCGGAAGCTCTAGGCAGATAGCCAGCCAGCAAAAAAAAGAGCTCAGCTGTTGCTGAGCCCGAGGGTTCCATGAATGATTAAATGTTGCTTCTATATCTTTTATTTAAGGTTGAGACACAGCAGCAAAAGGGCTATGACCCAAAGAGACGCATCAGTCTGAAGTGTGCCAGCGAGAACTGATGCACAGACCGAAAGGTACTTTTCAACCTGACGCTGGTGCTCAATATAAGAGGCATGAAAATATGATGCTGTGATCTAGGCAACAGTTTTCCGCAATCTCTAGAAGTTATCTGCTATGGCTATTGGTAGCAAAAACATTAGTCAGTGCTATGCGAGCGCAACTATTACTGTGCCAGAAAAATAATCGGCATAAAGAAATTTTCTTACCCGTACGGGTACCTAGAGAGATAGCAGAAGCGGTCTAGCTTCCTGAGAAATTGAGGACGGCTCAGCTTAAAAGGACACCTCGAAGAGCGTCTTGCTTTTGAAGTCAAACAATATCGATAAGAGATTTATTAGAGACAAGAATCAGTCTCACAAAAGGGCTGAGGTTCTGTTGTATATTTCAAGTTAATGTTATGAAAAATTTCTCTTCAAGCGTTTGGAAAGTCGGCTTAAGCACGCTATCTATCCTACTATCGACCACTATTCCACTTGGATTTACTGAACCCGCACAGGCATTATGTGCTACAGACGAACTTGGTGGCCAGTGGGAGAATGTCGACCCAAACACTAGAGGCATTACAAAGATCAACTATATTCCTCGCTGCGGAGATCAAAGATTTTGCTCTACTGACGGGACTTGTTCTGAGCCCGCCCGAACTAGCATTCAGGTCTTTGGCGCATGTTCTCCAACCGACTGCGACTGGGGCGAATCACCCATGAGAATCTACCAAAGTGATGACTGGCGATACAGTGTCTACGAACAGGGGTTTGCCCGAAAAGTTGTTTGGTACAGGTTGAATAGTGATGACCAGTTGGTCGTTGCCGAACAGGTTGACTATCGTGACAGCCGAGAAGATCGCACTTCCTGGTACCGATTTGATCGGGTCGAAGACTAAGAGTCTGCTTTCATAGACCTACCTTTCTTCAGTCGCTGTTTCTGTCGGCTCCTCTGCTAATGACTCTATTACAGGCTCTATAGAAGAGGCCCCGGCAGGCACAGCGACTGGGTTTAGATCTGCTGTATCAAGTGCTAGTAAAAGCGTTGAATGGCGGGCGAGTAGCTGGGCGATCGCGGCTGCGCCATACCGGTTAATATGGCTAGGATCAGCAAATAGCTCTGGCTGCGATCGCCATTCAGTCAGTAGATCGATCACCTCAAAGCTATGGCTATCCCTCTGCGCTACCAAAAAGTCCTGAAACTGATTCTCGTAATACAGCCGATACGCATCGAGATAGCTATCACTCAGCGGCAAATTTACAAAAAATAGCTGCGAGTCCTGCTGCTGCAAGAAAGTCGCTAGCTGCTCTAATGCCTCCGCCTGGCTTCCTTCTAAAACAAAGGGTGAATAGGCACCATCATATCGCCCTTGAACTTTGGCAACCTCCTGGTAGTAGACGGCTGGGTCAAAGCGATCGCCCACCGCAGAAAATCCCAGTCGATCAATGCCAGCGGTACTAGTTAGAGAAGCAGCCGCTTCTATCTGATCGGTGACTGGTTCAGCCTCTGTTTGTTCTAATCCCGATTCTGGTGCTGGTGCGATCGCCGCTTCGGCCTCATTCGTAATGGTCGGTGCGTCTCCTCTAAGCACAGCCTGGTAGCCAGGTGAGGCGACTAGACTTTCCCAGGTGCGATCGCGCCGCCCATCATTAAAAGCTCGCGATCCATCCCCCCATACAACGATCTCCGGCAGCGGCCCTGGCAGCAGCTCACTCATCACAAAATTCACCACCTGCGCCGTCGCCCCGTTCACGCTGAAGTTATACACCTTTAGATCGTCGTAGCCCTGCCCCGACAGCCGATAGCTCAGCTCTGTCGGATCGATTCCCTGCAGCGCCCGAGAACTGCCCACAATTAAGATATCTGGGGTGCCTACCGTTTCTACATAGGCGCGATAGCTGGCTAGCTGCGCGTCAAAGACCGTGCTGCCCAGCGTGGGAAACCGATTGAATGTATCAGATTCGGAGCTTGGCCGCTCAGGCGCATCCCGAGCTCCTTCTAGCAGCCGCTGTAGCCGCTCGCGTAGCTCTAAAGCAGAGGCTTCTTGCTCGGTAGATGCGGGATCTACCTCCTCAGTTGCGGGGAGTTGAGTGATTTCGGTAGGCTGAGCGATCGCAGTAGGCTGAGCGATCGCAGCGGATATCAAACTCAAACCGTACAGGCCAGCATTCACCATCGCCAGCCGAAACTTTCTTAGCCGCCGCCCAGAACGCTCATTGTCAGACATTGGTGAACCGACCATAATCAAATGCAGATCAAAGATGATAAAAGGCCAAAGTCAATAAGTAGATAGGCTCAATTATCTTTTAGCTAACCCATCTATTCTTTTTTAACATCGATTTTGGCTAGAGCACGGGTGGGGCTCAGCCCATACCTGAATCCTCTTAGTACAAAACGTGTTCACCAGCAGCGATCCGTTTTAAATAGACCCCTTGCATCTCGGCCCAAAAAGTCTTACTAAATATCACCATGGCTAACTTTTGATAGCAGTTAACCAGATTTTAGCCAGACAGCTCAAAAATCTCTGATAGCAGCTAGCCAGATTTTAGTCAGACAGCTTGGAAAATCTCGTCCGCGACTCTTCACCCTATCCGCTAAGATGACAGTACAAAATTACTAGACAAAATTACTAGCTTGGAACTATGGTCCAATACACCCTTGCCCAAAGTCCAGAAGTCTTGATAGACGTCCCTGGTCGTGATTCAAACAAAGCCCGTGAAAAGGCCATGGATCAGCTCATGGCCCTGATGGATGATGGCGAACTCCCCACCGAGCTTGATGACGGATTCAACCCCAAGGAATTTATCGAAGTGAAAGAACCCAAGACCGAACCTAGCGACGAAGAAAACGCAGTCGTTGATGCTGTTCAAACCCTCAGCAACCTTTCTAAGCTCAAGGTCAAAGTACAGGGCTCTCGCGAAGAAGCGCTCAAAGTGCGAGAGCTGATCGATTTACTCTTCACCGATGAAGTGATTGAAGAAGAGCAAATCGAGGAGCTGAACAGTGGTTTCAAGACACTAAAGACATTTGCACAGACCAATCTAAAATATCGCGATGCTAAAGACGAAGCAGAGTCAGCTCGCGAAGTACTGGACAACGCGCTGAATCCGCCTAATAAGAAAAAGTAAGCACCTATCCGGTCAGGCAGCATAGTTTGCACTCGCCGCGTAAAACGAACCGAACTGTTAAAAGACAAACCGTAAAACGGTTAAACAATGAAACCAGCCGTATTGAACGTAGTGTTCAGTGGGGCTGGTTTGTATAGCAATTTGTATAAAGCTCAGTGCAGATATTAGCGGATGATATGTGTGTCCCTATGCTCTGCTGCCGATACCATAAAGCAGGCCACAGCCAACCGCTAGCAGAACTAGGGCTACGTAGACGGTATTAGAGACGGCAGGAACAACGCCCGTTGCTTGTAGCAGCAATAGCCCAGCGAACACGATCAAGAGCAAGCCTCCTGTATACAGGCCAATCGTTGTAATCATGTTCGGTTTTTTGCGTCTCATGCCTGTACCTATTTTTGTTGATGGTTATCAAAGTACCCTGATCTAGATTGCTAATTGTCATCATGACAATGTAGAAAGAACTTAAAATCGAACTTACTGACACAAAAAACAATCGCTGACGTAGATACAGACTTTGAATGGGATGAGCTAAAAAACGAAGCCACATTGCAAAGCATGGCTTCGACTTTGCCGATGCTTATCAAATCTTTCGTATGCCGATGGTCATCGAGATAGATGATCGATTGGATTACGGTGAGGAACGCTGGGTAGGTATCGGTTGGCTAAAAGGTAGGACAGTCGTTGTTGTCTACACTGAAGTAAATGAGCAAATTATTCGAGTCATTTCGCTAAGAAAGGCTTTATCTCATGAAAGGAAGCACTATGAGCAATATCTCAAGGACAGACTGGTCTAGGATTGACGCCATGACGGACGATGATATCGATACCTCCGATAGTCCACCGCTAACAGAGACATTTTTTTCTAAAGCGAAACTGCGAGTGCCTGATACCTCTTTAACGACCGTTGCTATTCAGGTTGATTCTGATACGCTAGCTTGGTTTCAGTCAAAGGGAGAAGCCGCGCAGCAGCATATGGCAGCGGCGTTGCGAATCTATGCAGAAGCACAGAAGAACGTGATCAGCAGCATCCAAGTCTCTTCCTAAGCGGCTTTGATCGCTACTCCTCGATAGAAATAACCCTCTATTTTCGGTAGGTCGTCTGCGTAAAATTCTTCTACGGTGACTTCATCGAAAGCCTCGGCGACTAACCGATCGATTTTGCGGTTGAGATGACAGCCATCGGCGATGATTCGCTGAATTGGCGTGATCCTGTTTTGCCAAGTTTGAATGGTCTGCTCGTTGCTGAGCCCATGTTCGATAAAGAAAAATTTGCCGCCTGGTTTGAGCACTCGGTAAGCTTCACCAAGTGCTTTTTTGGCGTTTGGGATGCTGCACAGTGTCCAGGTACAGACAATGCTGTCAAAGCTCTCGTCGGGTAGGGAAAGCGCTTCGCCGTTGAGCAGAGTCGTGTTGACTTTAATCGGGCTAGCGTCGATTCTCTTTTGGGCGATCGCGCCCATTCCCTCATTCGGCTCCACCGTCGTCAAAGCCTGCACCGTATCTGGATAGTGCGGCAGGTTTAATCCGGTGCCAAAGCCAATTTCCAAAACGTTCCCTGATACGTCAGCTAAAAGCTGCTGTCGATAAGCCGTCATCGATTTTGACGACATCGATAGATCTAGCAGGCGAGGAAAAATCACCCGTGAATATAAACCCATTCCAAAACACCTAAACATCTGATAGCTTTTTACTTTGCGAGAATTCACCACTCGCATCAGCTAAAGCGATACATTCCAAAAACTCACCCTATAACGAAGGACACAGTCATGGCAGCACTCAAGGGTAGAAATCTGCTGAGCCTTGCAGATCTCACAGCAGATGAAATGCAGCACTTGTTGACCACCGCTGCCAAAATTAAGTCAGGAGAAATTAACCCGCAGTGTCCTCAAAAAATCTTAGGTCTTGTCTTTAAAAAAGCATCGACTAGAACTCGTGTCAGCTTCACCGCCGCCATGTACAAGCTTGGCGGCCAAGTGATCGATCTCAATGCCAACCTCACTCAGATCGGCAGAGGCGAACCCACGGCTGATACTGCGCGTGTACTCGATCGCTACCTAGATGTGCTGGCCATTCGCACCTTTGCTCAAACCGAGGTCGAAGAATTCGCTCACCACGCGGATATCCCCATTCTCAATGCGCTCACCGATCTAGAGCATCCCTGTCAAATCTTGGCCGATTTGCAAACCGTTCAAGAAGAATTTGATCAGCTAGCCGGACTGACCATGACCTATTTAGGAGATGGCAACAATGTAGCTCATTCACTGATTCTAGGCTGTGCCCTAGTTGGGATGAATGTTCGAGTCGCTACGCCAGCCGGCTATGAACCAGATGAAGCGATCGTCAAAAAGGCCAAATCGATTGCGGGCGATCGCAGCGAAGTGATGGTCACCCCCGATCCCAAGGCGGCCATAGAAGGTGCCCATGCGCTCTATACCGATGTCTGGGCCAGTATGGGCCAGGAAGATCTTGCTGAAACTCGCATTCCTGTGTTTGAGCCGTATCAGATCAATGAATCTGCCCTGGCGATCGCAGATAAAAGTGCCATCGTGCTGCACTGCCTACCTGCCCATCGTGGTGAAGAGATTACAGAAGGCGTGATGGAAGGCAAACAGTCTCGCATCTGGAACGAAGCAGAAAACCGGATGCATGCACAGCAGGCACTACTGGCTGCTGTCCTAGGTGCTGCTTGACTGGGTTGCCTGACCGGGCGCTTGACTGGGTGCCTGCTGGGCGCTGCCTAAAAACTCTCTGCCTTTTTCTGCGCTGTTTTAGCAAACTGCCTCGCAATCAATCCCAGTAAAATTAAACCCATCAACCCGGCGAGCGGATTCCCGTCTATGCCCGTCAGCCAGTCTGGGACGCGGCCTGTGTATTCGCTCAGCCCCCCCACATTGATAATGTAATATCCCCAGATCAATCCGGCATGTAGTCCAATGGGATAGCCTAGCCGGGTCGTTTTTTGTACCTTGGCGTTAGCTTCTTTTGTTTCAGCTCCTGCTTTAACTTCTTGTGGACTAGGCGATCGCCTTGCCCACACCAAAGCCATTCCCAGCAGCACCAGACCTAAAAATTGCGGAAACGTTCGCACAATCTCAGACCACGGCTTAATAAAATGCGTTGCCGCAAAGAATAGCGAACTGGCCAATAGAGCCTGAGTTGGGCGGTAGTCTTGCTCTAGCTCAGCGAGTACCCAACCTCGAAACAGCATTTCCTCTGCAAACCCGACCGCCAGCGCCATCACCAGTCCTTCAAAGATGAACCGGACTAGCCTTGGACTGGGCGAACTAGGTACAGCCCAGCCTAAGAGCGTCCCTAGACCAAACAGAGCGAAAACCCCAAGCACACCAATGACCAAAGCCAACAGCAAATCGCGAGCGGTTTGCGCTTGAAAGATCAGACCGCACTGCTGAAACGGACGAGGCCAGCTATGGACGCGCCTACCCCAGTAAGGCAAGCCCAGCAAAAAGCCAATATAGAGCAGTGCTAGCACCGCAATCTCGGCAACATTCGATCCCTTAAACCAGCCGCTAGGGAGATAAACCAAAGCGCCAAAGGGCAGCCAAACTAACCCTAGAACCAAAAGAAATAGTCCAATACGAAACCAGGCCGTCCTTTTTTTCGCCCAGTTTGTCAGTTTGTCCTCTAGCTGCGCGATCGCCCGCAACCCGGTCACTTAATCATCCTTGCTACTCTTCTGGCTCGATCGTACTAGTTAATCCCTTGCTTTTGAGCGCCTCACAGTAGAACTCTGCATGCTCCATCTCACAGACAATCACCAGACCGATCCCCGTATTGTGGGTTTGCATCATGATGTCTATTGCTTGCGGCGCAGTCATTGCAGGAATCGTCTCAATCAACGTCTCTACCACGTACTCCATGCTGTTGAAATCGTCGTTGTGCAAAAGCACTCGATATCGAGGGGCAATCTTACGAACGGTCGAAACCGACGGTTTTTCGATAGTGCTGATAGAAGTAGACATGTTATTCGATCTAGAACTTTGCTACTGAGTAAAGTTAACTCTCATTATTGTGAGCGATCGCGCTAGAACCGCCCAGCAAATAGAAAAATCTCCACAATTCGAGAGACTTTCTTGCGTTACCCAGATTCGGTATCAGAGGATGCCAATGCACTGGTGAGATGCTAACGTATAGATATATTAAAAAATTTTAATATATCTTAGCCAAAGAAAATAAGTTGATATGAATCGAAAATAAAGCTTTGCATTACTGGCTCAGCTTTACTGGCTTAGCAAAGTTCTCAAGAGTGCGCCCTTTAAAAACCTTCATCACAATGAGCGTTGTTCCTTCCCAGATCCTTTACTTAGAGCATGGCTCATCTCGGCTATACGTTGAAGCAATCCAAGTCGTTAGTCAGAGGCGACTATGCTGGGCCCGCCCGACGCTGCTAATTCGAGGACTGCCTGAAGGTGCTACTTCGGCAAAACGTCAGGATATGATTTCAGGTACGGTCAGATCTCCTGAACAGTCCAGCCTAAAGCTATATGATCTAGAGGGATGCCCAGACATAATCTGGCCGATTACTCCCTTTCAGCTCGCTTACGACCTTGATTTTTTCTCACTGATCGTTCAACTAAAGCTGACCCCGAATGGCGATGCCCAGCGCAGCAGTCGCCGACTCAGCGAATTCATTCACAGCTTCTGGGAAACGCATACTGACATCTTTCGTTTCAACTCAGCTAGTGAGCTCTCTTCATAAGCTGCCTGCATCAACTAGGTTCATAGGCGATTCTTTTTGAGTGCTGGCGGTCTGATACTGGAGCCTTGATCCAAAGGACTTCTAGAGCCTTTGTAGCCAGCGAGACTGAAAGTTTAGAAAGATTAACTTTAAGTAGTGTTGCTTGCCAAAGCTTTAGAGAAACTGTAGGGCAGGTCAAGATTCAGATAAATATACTGTTATCCTCTAGTCGGCCTGCGCGTGAATCACTAGCTTGGTGAGCATGTTCCATGAACAAAAGTGCAAAAGTGAACAAGGAACCTATGGATACAGTGTCGAATGATACTAGTATCTCGGTTCGTCCTGTAGGCAAGGCGCTCTGTTGAATGTTTTTCACTGGGCACCCTGTAGTGGCTGATTACTGTTATCTAGCCAATGTTTACGAAAGCAGTTACTTCGAGCAATTTATTCGCAACTTATTCAAAGTCAATTGAGGAAAGCGACAAGATGTCAAGTTTGAATAGCCCTGTTACGGTCGTCTGCCCCACTGGTGTCCTGAACGCCGAGAGCGCATCTAGTTTTCAGCAGCAGCTAGCCGCTGCGATGAGCGCAGGAAAAGCTAACGAGTTAGTTGTCGATATGAGCAAGGTAGAGTCGATGGACAATGCCGGACTTGTTTCACTCATGTCTGCGCTGAATGCGGCCAAGCCTTACTACGACCGCCTCAGCATTTACTCTGCTCCCCCTTCTATCCGTATTGTCCTAGAACTTACTCAGCTTGATCGTCTCTTTACACTTGTTGATCAAGAAACTGTCCCCGTGGCGGCATAGGGCACGTTGGCTTTTAGATAACAGACGTTCTTGAAAATCTTTTTAGGCAAAGTTATTTCCCAAAACATTCTTCAGAGCATAGTTTGCGTAAATATTGAGAAAAGCGTTTCCTGTTCATCGAAGGAAACGCTTTTCTATTGGCTGAGCTTTTTAGTTGCCCAACGGTATCAACGTAGTTTGGCGAGTTTGCTAGATGCTGCGATAGGGGCTGGCGATGCTACCTGCAGTCTGCGATAGAGCGTTTGCGATATATAGCGTGTACCTGATGCATTAGGTACACGCGAGTCACTTGGCCTGTTGTAATGCCAGGCTTCTAACCTGCAATTATGTACTTCAGCCAAGTGAGAAACGCTATAGTTAAGTGCTTAGTTTTTTGCTGTAACTGCTGTGTCTTCTGTATCCACTCCTGCATTTTCGTCCGAGACTGTCACGGATTTACTCAACGCTGATATCTCTCGCCCAGCTAGGTATTTGGGCAATGAGCGCGGCGCAGTTCATAAGCCTTGGTCTACGGCGGCGGTGCGTTGGGTATTGACCTACCCAGAAATATACGAAGTGGGCGCGTCTAATCTAGGTCACATTATTCTATACAGCATTTTGAATGCTCAACCCCGGCAGCTATGCGATCGCGCCTACCTCCCAGCCGCTGATTTAACTCAAAAGCTGCGCGATCGCCAGATGCCGCTTTTTGCCGTAGAGTCGCGCCGTGCTCTGGTCGACTTCGACATCCTCGGCTTTAGTCTCAGCTACGAGCTAGGGGCAACTAACATTCTAGAGATGCTATCTCTCGCTCAGATCCCGCTGACCTGGAAAGAGCGCGATCGCTCACCAGCGCAAAGCAAATGGAATGTGGCCGACGGTAGCTGGCCTTTGATCTTTGCCGGCGGCGGCACCGCGACCTCTAACCCTGAACCCTATGCCGATTTCTTTGACTTTGTGGCGTTGGGCGATGGCGAAGAACTGCTGCCCGAAGTGGGCTTGGTTCTAGAAGAAGGGAAAGCCGCAGGGCTCAGTCGTGAGGAGATTTTGCTAGATCTCGCGCAGGTACCCGGTGTCTATGTGCCCCGGTTCTACGATATGGCCGCTGATGGCTCGGTGCAGCCGAATCGGCCAGATGTCCCTGATAGAGTGCTGCGCCGGGTCGCGCCGCCGATGCCGGAGTATTCGATCGGCCTAGTTCCCTACGTAGAAACAGTTCACGATCGCCTGACGGTAGAAATTCGCCGAGGCTGCACTAGGGGCTGTCGCTTTTGCCAGCCGGGGATGCTGACTCGCCCAGCTAGAGACGTGCCGCCAGAGCAGGTGATCGATACTATCGAGAAAGGCATGCGCGAAACCGGATATAACGAATTTTCGCTGCTGTCTTTGAGCTGTTCGGACTATCTAGCGCTGCCTGCGGTAGGTCTGGAGGTCAAGAATCGACTGAAAAATGACAATATTAACCTGTCGCTGCCGAGCCAGCGAGTCGATCGGTTCGATGAAAATATTGCAAATATTGTTGGTGGCTTGCGACAAACGGGGCTGACCTTTGCGCCGGAAGCGGGTACGCAGCGGATGCGCGACATCATTAATAAGGGGCTAACGAATGAAGAGCTGCTGCGCGGTGTAAAAACGGCCTACGAGCAAGGCTGGGAGCGGGTGAAGCTGTACTTTATGATCGGCCTGCCCGGTGAGACGGACATAGACGTGCTGGGTATTGCTGAAACGGTGCGCTGGCTGCGCCGAGAGTGCTTTATCAAGGGTCGGCGGGCGCTGAAGTTTAATATCACGATCTCTAATCTGACGCCGAAGCCGCATACGCCATTTCAGTGGCACTCGGTGTCGACAGAAGAGTTTAGGCGCAAGCAGGAACTATTAAAGGCTGAGCTAAATGCTATTCGCGGCGTGAAGGCAAACTTCACCGATGTGCGGATTTCGGCGATGGAGAATTTTGTCGGTCGAGGCGATCGCAGACTCTCGGCGGTCGTTCGTCGGGCCTGGGAGCTAGGCGCTGGCATGGACGCCTGGTGGGAGAGTTTAGAAAATGCTTTTGGTGCTTGGACGCAGGCGATCGCTGATGCTGGACTAGATTGGCAGTATCGACAGGTTGAAAGTGGCGAATGGAACCTAGACGAGAATATTGCGACGGCTGACAGAGCCGGTCAAGATGTCAGCGAAGCGATGCTGGCGGTTTTGGATAGGCCGCTGCCGTGGGATCATATCGATACGGGGATAGAGAAATCCTGGCTACAGGACGATCTTAAGCGTGCCCTAGAAGCCGCTGTCGTTCCAGACTGCTCTTTTGAAGGCTGCTCGCACTGCGGTATTTGCGGCCCCGACTTTGGCCACAACATTGTTGTTCCTCCCCCAGAAATTCCGCAGTTTGTTGGCCACTTTAAACCCAATCAGGACAGAGCCCAGCGCATCAGAGTTCGAGTGGGTAAGCTAGGTGAGCTGGCCTTGATTGGTCACTTAGACTTTGCGCGGCTGATGGACCGAGCGATTCGGCGAGCAGCTTTGCCAATCGCCTTTACGGGTGGCTTTCACCCTGGACCGCGAATTTCTCCGGCGAACGCGCTGCCTCTAGGGATGACTAGCACAGGGGAAATCATTGACTTCGAGCTGACAGAGCGAGTAAGCCCAGTCGAATTCCAAACGCGGCTACAGGCGCAATTGCCTGCGGACGTGCCGCTACAGAGCGTAGAAGAGGTTTCTTTGCAGCTGCCGTCTGCCACCAAGAGCCTAGATCGGGCGGAATATTTGCTAGCGATGTCGATTGAAGCAGGAGATAATCTGCGTGACTCAGCAGACTGGCAGCAGTGGATTGCACAGGTGCTGGCAGCTGAGGAAATCATGCAGACCAAGACGACCAAGTCGGGGAAGACAAAGCAAGTAAATTTGCGATCGCATCTCTACGATCTTGAAATTGTGTGTCCTGATGTTGTAGATTCTGCCGCGCCTAGCTCTTTACCCAACAGCGTTCAACAGAAATTAGCAGCGACTGGTCAAGTGATTGTGCGCTACGTAGGGAGCTGCCGAAACGACGGCACCCTACTGCGACCCAAAGGCGTTCTCACGATGATGGAATCGGTCAGCGGCCAAACCTTAGTGCTGGGTCACATTCACCGGGTCCAGCTGATCTTGAACTGAGCCGGTCTGTCCAAGCATCTGTCCAAACAACGGTCTCAACAATAAAGGGGATAAATAGACAAAAGGCAGAGTAGAACATAGCTAAAGAAACAAATGTTGGCATGTCGGAATTAAGTGCGTGGGTAAAGAAACGGCAGACAGTCTCAGGACGCATGTTGCTATGCGTGGTTGGTTATGTTGCTTCGATTGCTTCGATAGGGATCTCTGTGGCTTCACCTGCTGCGGCAGATTCGACCACCGTCTCTCAGCTGAGACCGGACGAAACTCCTGTTATTCCTGACGGCTACTTTGATCCACCGCCACAGGTGGTTGAACCCGTCGGCGATTCGACTGCTGAGTTAGCAGCGCTGCGATCGCGACTCTCTAATATTCAAGCGCTGCCTTTATTTCTTCCAGATGACCAAGGAGAGCTAGTTTCTGCCAGTACCCAGCTCTCAGCCACACAGCTTAGTGAGCCAACCTTTGCCTGGATAGAAGATCAGCTAATCGAGCGCTACGGCCCCAACGCCAGAGGCCAAAACGAAGCCGCAATTACGCAGTGGCGCGTCTATCAGACAAACGATCGGCTCAGATACGTAGATGTAATTATCGACACAGGTTTGTGGACACAGTTCACCTACTTTGATCGCTATGCTTTTGTCCAACAGTTTGGCTCAGCAACAATGGCGAAAGGCTATCAGCTCAGGGTATTTCATACCGAAGATGTAGATAACTATATCGAAGCTCTGTCACTAGAAGAAAACGGTCGCGACCCGACCATCGCCCGCCCCGTTTTTCTACGCGGCGGCTACTTCTGTAGTCTCTTGGAAGTTGGAGACGTCAGCCTGCCGCAACTATGTGAAATCTATGTGGTGAGATAAGCCGTAATGGCGAGATAAACAGTGTTTAAGGATTGCATCACTATTCGTGCCAGATTCTCTAAAGCTCGCCGCCTTACCGAAGTGGACTTTGAATAGCGAATCGAAAGAAGAGGCAAGGAGTGGATATTACACTGTTTGTTCTCATTTGGCTGCCGCAAGTTCGCTGGCAACCACGTCAGGAATAATGACAGTCTGGTAGATAGCTTCTAGCAGCCAAAGATGCCCGACCACAGCTAGATTGGAGAGGGCGGAAGTATTTCTGACAATGATCACAGCCAGTCCCGGTCGCGCAGGCGTTGAACATCCTGCTCAAAGTCTTCCACATCGTAGTGAACACAGATACCGCGCTCTGCCAATAGCTTCTGAAAGTCCATCAGTTCGATTCCGGCAATCTTGCTAGCACGGCTCAGAGAAACTCGCTCTTGCTGAAACAGGGCAAAGGCAATCTCCCTCAGCCAGTCGCTTGAGCTAAAATTCTCGGTCCGACTCAAACTGTCTGCGAGATTCAGGGTAATTTGCATTGAATTGCCTGCTCGCGTCTACCTTTCGTTGTAGAGTTCTACCAAATGGTTCGCTTTTCAGGTCGAGCTAGGCAGATAACTATTTGCCAGGTCTAAGATGATCCAGGCAGTTATCCCACTTGTAAAACAGCCTAAACGTACAGAACTCACTGACTGCTTTGCTTCTGTGAGTTGCCTCGCAAAGGGTCATTGAGAGAAGTGACTTGGATTCAGCTAGTCTAATCTTTAGTCCACAGAATATCCCATAAAGAACAATTCCGATGGTTGATTATCTTTATAGACTATCAGATAGCGGCTTTCACCGCCCCCCATCTCGTCTGCAAACTCGTCCCAAACATCTTCGACGCCATCTTCATCACGAATTTCTTCTTGGCAAATGATGCGTTCCACCAGTTCATGGGTTGGAAATTCTGTTCCTAGAAGCTTTATTAGCCAATCTGATGACAAAGGGCACGATGCCAAGAAAGCAGGCTGTTCAGCTATTCTTTCAATATCCAATATCGTGCCAGTACCACAACCATCGGTATCTTCGATGGCTGTCTCAATTGAAGGATGTTGTACACCTGGAGTCGGAGAATCCTCGACTGGTGGGAATTCAAACAAAAACATATCCATCACAGGAGAATATCGACCAGCCTCAAATTCTTGTTGCTTGAGAGAGTGCAATGCAGCGCTAACATCCTTTTGATACACAGTGAAATAGTAATAAGGATGAGAGCTCATTGTAGTAGCATTAAGTCAACGACAGCTAAAGATGCCCCATTCTGAAAAAACAAGAGACACTTCACCAGTTAACGTCACTTTAAGCCAAAGCCCTCCTTTGCTGCCTCAAAACGAACATGGAATCGAATCAATGAGACTCATGAGACAGATAGATTTAGTCCAGTATTAGGATATATAACTTGGCCTCAATACTACTTATACACAAAGGTTAAAGCTATTTAAGCTATACGCCTAGTTGCAAAACTAGGCGTATAGCCAGTCTTGCTACGCAAGGGTTGGGTACCAACTTAAGCCGGGACACCACCAGCACATAAGGGTTTGGGCTGCTGTAGTTTGGCAGAGCGCCGAGGCATAGGCAACTCGCCGACGTGCGCTAGCATCCATTCAAAAGGGTCAGGAAATTC
>NZ_JADEXO010000085.1 GCF_015207105.1 cf. Phormidesmis sp. LEGE 11477 | reverse complement strand
GCCTCATGAGCACTTGCTCAATGCGAGTGTAGAGTTCCATAATTGATTTGGTTGAGTGTGGTAATTCAACCAGTCTCGAACATTCCTTGCCTTTTCGGTACTGGAATGTTCGGCACTCTACGCGATCGCTTTGCCGATTCCTGAAAAGATTCTACTTAGAGAAAAACTTCGCACTGTCCAGTTAACTGATAGTTCGCACTTAATAGTTCGCGCCTGGTCGTTCGCAAGATCCGCTTGACCCGCCTTTGAGGACTTACTGCCTGGAGGCTTACCCGCCTGACGCTGACACCTAAGACTCACTTAAGCGCCGATGATATCGCCCACTAACCCGATAGTAATCAACAGCAGCAAGATGCCCGCCCACGTGTCTAGCGACTCTGCAGAAACACGCTTGGACAGCCACTGACCTAGCAAAACGCCTATGAGACTCGTGGCAACGAGCGCTAGCCCCGCCCCAGCAAACACGACAAAAGGCGACTGCGATTCAGCGCTCATCAGCATTGTCGTCACCTGCGTCTTGTCGCCTAGCTCAGCTAGAAATATGGTGAGGAATGTGGAGAAGAAGACGCTCCAGAACCCGTTAGCTGTACTGCGATCGCCAACCGGATCAGTCGTTGGCAATTTTCCGGTCGAATCACCGAATTCTAATAAGTCAGGTTCTAGCTGCTCGCCGGGGTTGGAAGTCGTGGGCTTAGAGGTCACAATCTACTTAACTTCATATTTTTTTCATTATCTGTGATGACCTGCGGCTAGCGCAATCATTCGTCGCTGACATCTGCTCTACTTTCGAGCTTGATCACCTGTGTGTCCACGCCGATCGCCTGGTAGAAACGATCCATTTCTGGACTCATATTGCCGTATATGCTGTCAATCTGCTGCTCACAGCATTCAATGGCAAAGTCATTAAGTTCGTTGGGTTCAATGCTGTACAGTTGCCTAAACGTATCTGCTTGCACTCTGCAAAAGCTAGGTCGCTCTTCATAGATCGTACAGCGCCGCTGGTCTTTGTTGTAATGGATGCACCAGCCGTCTTCTCCGACCATACTCATGTACAAGCTCAGTTGAGTTGGCGTTAGGTAGTCAGCTAGATCCGGCCTGTCTGCTGGGCTAAGCTCACAGCAGGCCCCACAGTTTTTCACACATTGCCAAGTTGCCATACGACTTCTAATACCGAATTCTTTGCTGTACTAAACCTAGTGAAACTCGCGACAGACCAGCAAACGACGAACCTTAGAATTTTGTAAACAAAGCTTAATGTAGGCCGCCGCAAACAGGTACAATGCTGTGGAGTAAAATTGCTTGTCGTGGTTCGGTTTAAACAGTTTGGAGGATAAATAGCTCTGTTGACTAGCGCTCTTTCTTTTTTAAATAGTATTGATTTTGTTCTGATTGCTCAGCTGACGATGCTGGCACTGGTCGTTATCGCTGGGCCTGCAATTGTGTTTTTGTTAGCGCTTCGAGGCGGCGATCTCTAAAGCGCTCCTTCGGTCAATTCTTTCCCTAGCTTGGCTTGAACCGAATTTATTAAACGGCCCTATGGCTTGCACCCTACGTCTTGCTCGGTGCAGTCGTAGGGTTTTATTTATTTTGTGGTTCACGACCTTTTAGGTCAGGGCTTTGAGGCGGTAGCGTCTCCTTGTTCAGCGGTTTTTCGCTGCTGAAGGATGAACTGAGCGATCGCCAAATCGACAGGTGTGGTCACCTTCAAGTTGGTTTCCTCTCCTTTGACAACACTCACCAGAACCCCACATTTTTCTAATAGCGCTGCGTCGTCGGTGACCTGCCAGCCCTCGCTGCGGCCTCTAGCATGGCACTGCTTTAGCAGCGCGACTTCAAATCCTTGGGGCGTTTGCGCGGCCCAGAGCCGAGAGCGATCGGGTGTATCTGTAATCAGGTTCTGGGCATCGACCTGCTTGATGGTGTCCTTGACCGGAACCGCCGCAATAAATCCTTTGGACGCTAGCGCCGCTTGAGCGCACCGATCGAACAAGGCTGGCGTCGCCAGACAGCGGGCTCCGTCGTGGATCAAGACATGCGTAGCCTCCTTGGGCAGTGCCTGTAGTCCATTGAATACAGAAGCCTGTCGGGTGTCGCCGCCTTGGATGAACTGGACGGGCTTTTGGATATTGCACTGCGCTACTATCGCCTCAATATTTAGGCGGTCTATGGGCTGGCAGATAATCCCAATCCAGCTCAGGTGGCTGGCTGACTCAGCGGCGCTCAAAGTCCAGGCCAAGATGGGACGCGCTAGTAAGGGAATAAGAAGTTTGTTGTGATCGCTCCCCATACGACGGCCTACTCCAGCCGCTGGGATAAGTAAGTGCATAGACTCTCGATAAGTGCTTGACTGCTCTGGTTACATAGAACACCTTTTTGGGGCTGTTTTGGTTTTATTTCCGTAGAATCTCGCTAAGCTCACCAGCGTCCCTTAGAATGATGGGCGGATAAAAATACGAATATTAACCGCATGCGTATACTGGCCATAGTCCCTGGTGGCATCAGCGATCAGCTTTTGTTTTTTCCGGCTTTAGAAGATATCAAGCGGGTCTATCCAAATGCTGAGATTAGTGTTGTTGCTGAGCCCAAGGCATCTTCTGCCTACCGGGTCTCGAAGATCGTCGATACTGTCATTCCGTTCACCTTCTCGGCTGCTAATAGCCCCTCTGACTGGGCCAATCTGCTAGGTAATGTACGCGATAGAGAATATGAGGTGGTGCTGACGACCGACTTAAGCTGGTCGATGGGGCTACTGCTTTGGCTGAGCGGCGTTCCGACTAGGGTAACTTTTGAAGGAACCAGTGCGCCCTATTTCTACACGCGGGTTCTGCCCGATAGCTCTCAATCGTCTACCCAGTATCAGGCCGATCGCTATCACGATCTGCTCTTAGCTATCGGCATTGAGGGTCCGGCTCCAGCCCTGTCAGTCAATGTGCCAGAAGGCGATTTAAACTGGGCAAAGAAGATGCGCGATCGCCAGGGGCTCGCGAGCGGCTATGTCTTGATGTATCCTGGCCCGGATACTGGCAGCGCTGATGTTGGCGCTCGCTTTTCTGTGCCTAGCTGGCAGACGGTGATTGCAGATTTCAGGGAAAAGCAGCCGCAGATGCCGATCGTGCTCCTGCAAACAGAGGGCAGCATCCCCCAAATCAACGCACTAAGAGTCGGTGATGACAAGCTAGTGGTAGCCAACACCGAAAACATTGGTCAAGCCGCTGCTGTGATCGCAGGCGCAGATTTATTGCTAACCCCCGACAGCTACGTCATGCAGCTATCAGCCGCGCTCAAGGTTTTTACGCTGGCGCTGTTTGGTAAAAATAGCCCAGAAGAGATGCTGCCGCCTACCAAAGGCGAAGAAACCCGCTTTTTGGGCATTGCTTCAGAGACTAGTAAAATTGCGGATATCTCACCTGAGACAGTACTAAATAAGGTCTGGGGAAGATAGTCTTAATGCTTCGAGGCTAGTCTTGCTTTAGCGGCTGGTTTTATTTCGCCTAGTCCTACAGGCGATCGCCGTGCTATAGAAGATTTCACCCGTTAAAACTCAACTCTTAACTAAAGCCATGGATCGTATTCAAGAACAGGCATCAGATTTGTGGGCGCTCCTTTTTGAAGAGGAGACTGCCGAGACCTATCAAGCGGCCCTAAACCTGACAGGCAAAATTCTGACCAATACAGCCCAGTTGCTCTGGCTAATTATCTGCTCTGTCTTTGTCTTTGGTGCCTGGTTTAGCGACGCCTCTGTAAAAGCAGGCAATAACATCAGGCTTTGGCTCGATCGACAAACGAGTGACGATACGACGACTCAAGCATCGAAGCCAGTGAGTGAGACGGGCAAAGATATGCTCGATACTAGTCGCACCGCTATCATCAAGCTCCTTAACAGAGCCAGAGAAGAGCTGGGCCTAGAAGCAGAGCCTTTGCCAATACCTACACAGAAATCAGTAGCGCCCGCTGCTACTTCTTCACCTGCCGAAGAAACGGCGGCAAGCCATTCATCTGCTCCAAGCTCTTCACCCGCGACTATCTCACCCGCGACTTCTGAAGATAGGTCCCAAGCAGCGCCTCAGACATCAACCACCCAGACATCAACCACCCAGACATCAGCGCCTCAGACAAGCACACCCCAAACGATGAAAGTGAGCGACAGCTCATCTGAAGATTTAACCGACGACATGACTGATGATGAGGTCGAAGACGAAACGGCAGACGAAAGCTGGCCGCCGCAGACGACTGACGATTAGAGCAGATGGCTTTAGAGCAAGCGACTAGAGTATAGGAATACTGGTGGCTTCTCTTTTGAGCAATTGCCTAAAGAGAAGCTGGATGCCAGCGCACTAACTGCCGCTACCCAACAAGAACAGGCCAATCATGGTGATACTGTTCCAGGTGCTGTGTAGCAGAATCGAAGACATCAGATTTCGCGATCTGGCGTATACGAAGCCCAAGATAGCGCCCAGTACGGTGAGCGGTAAGACTTCTGAAAAGCTGAGATGCGCCGTTGCAAAGATCAGGCTGCTCAGCCCGATCGCTGCCCAGGTTGACATGTAGCGGGTGAGCGAGGGGAGAAGAAAGCCTCGAAACAGAATCTCTTCAAAAACGGGAGCGGCGATCGCAGCCGTAAACAAAAACATCCCGAGCGCAATCGGATCGCGCTCTTCTAGCACCAGCTGTAGGATCGGATTATTCCCCCCTTGGCCCTGCCAGATTTGCTGGTTCAATGTCGAGACGGCTAGCATCAAAGGCAGCGCTACAAGGTAACCGCCCCCGCCCCACAGCGGCCAGCGACTGGCCAGATCAAACCGAAACCACTCTTTAGAGAGCGGCAGATACTGCTTGATAGCCCAGTACAGCACGCCTAATGTGCTCGCTGCCATCAATAGATAGAACACTAAAGAATACAGCGCTTTCCCTCGGCTGGTGAGCCCCAAAACGGTGATAGCAGCGGCCAGTCCCGAATGAGGTAGATGAGGTAGGCTAGCCGTTTGCAAGCCGCCCCCTTGGCTGAGCAGTAAACCTATTTGTAAGACCAGGGGTAGTGCTAGCTGGCCGATAAACAAAAAGCCGCCGACAATCACTAGCCAAACTACTTCCCAATCCCAGGGCACTTCCCAAGGCGTCTGCGCGATCGCCAAAATGGACGCTTTTCCTCTGAGCAGCCGCTGGCCGATCAGTGCAATCAATAGTCCAGCGCCCAGCAGACCGCCTAGAGAAGGCAGCAGACCAATCAGGCTAAGTCTAATCAGCGTGCTTTCTGCTGTCTGGGTCTGCGTTGTTTCAACCTGGGCCAGCAGCTCGTCTCGCTCTTCCAACCTATACAGCCGGGTGAGCGCTGATTCTCGATACCAGCCTCTGAGATTCGCGGCGATAACATCTGGGGCTTCTGAGCGAATGACGGGCGGATCTTGCCAAAGATCGGCCAGTGTCGCAGCGGTGAGTGCTGGCGCTGTCAAAACTTTGTTGGTGCTGCTTTTACTCTCTTTTTGGGCTAGCTGCTGCCAGGTATCAGTTGCCTCTGCCGCGTTCCCCGTTTTCGCTTCGATCATCCCTAGTCGCAGATCGATTTGGTCGATAAGATCCTGTTGCGACCGGGCGGTGGTCATTAACTTTTGAGCGCGCTCAATATCTGGCTCAGGTGAACTCTGGAGCTGCTGCTGTAAACGAGCGAGGCTGGTAACCGCGTCTTTGCGAACCTCCTTGTATTGTTCGGTCGCCGATTCTAGGGCGTCTTCTCCAAAGACAGCCTGGCGGAACTGTTGGACCTCAGCCTCGGGTAGGCCGCTACCGTTCCACTCGCTGGCTTGAACTAATAGGTCAGTTTGATATAGCTGAAGCTGATTGCCGACCTGCGGCTCGCCTAGACTACTGATCAGTGAATTACCCATCACCCAGGCCACGAGCAGTGTCAAAACAGAAAGAACGATTCGCTTAAGGGTCATGCTGGTGATAGTGGATGAAAACACTATTATCGCATTTTGCCTCGTAGCCAGCTCTGTATCGCTAGGCGTTTCCTAATAGAATTAGACATAACTTATGCCCTTGCGCTTCTTTCCTTTATGGCTAGCCTAGATGCTTCTGATCAGACCCAGCTTGACGAAACGGCCATCCAGTTAGATGAAGAAGCTACGCAGACAGGACTGAGTGAAGCACAGTACAAGCGCAAGATGGAGCGGCGTAAAGCGGTTCAGGAAGAACGATTGGCTAGTCGCAATGTCGAGAAAGGATTGATTATCGTCAATACGGGCAATGGCAAAGGTAAAACGACAGCGGCGCTCGGCATTGTGCTGCGATCGCTTGGTCACGGTTTCAAAGTGGCGATTGTGCAATTTATCAAAGGCGGCTGGGAGCCCGCCGAAAAAGCTGCGCTCAGTCACTGGCCCGACCAGCTAGCCTTTCATGCGATGGGCGAAGGCTTTACCTGGGAGACTCAAGATCGCGATCGCGATATCCAAACCGCTCAAGCCGCCTGGGAAAAAGCGCTGACCTACATTCGCGACTCAAGCTACCGCACCGTACTGCTCGATGAAGTCAACATCGCTCTGAAGCTAGGCTATCTGTCTGCTGATCAAGTCCTAGCTGGCCTAGATGAAAAGCCGGAGATGACTCACATCATCTTGACCGGCAGAGGCGCACCGGCTGAGGTGATCGAACGCGCCGATCTAGTCACAGAGATGACGCTAGTGAAGCATCCCTTTAAAGCGCAAGGCATAAAGGCGCAAGCAGGCGTTGAATTTTAGTGCAGTTTAGCGCGCTTAATCGCTTTTACTGGAGAACTAGCGGCCTGTGAAGTGAATTGGCCTAGCATCAGTCAAACTTGGTCCATCGTGGGGCATTATGTGAAAGATAAAAACGTCAATAATTAATGCTAAAGATTACTCGTCTTTCAAAGCGGTTCGGTGAGCGGCCTGTGCTGAACGAACTCTCACTGAGCTTGCAGCCCGGAGAAGTGTATGGATTGCTAGGTCCAAACGGGGCGGGTAAAACAACGGCGCTAAACCTGCTGTGCGGTCTACTGCAGCCAGATAGTGGCGAGATTCTGGTGCAGGGCCAGCCAGTGGGCCAAGCGACTAAGCGAGCGGTAGGCGTAATGCCTCAGCAAAATCTGCTGTATCAAAGTCTGACCTGCGCCGAGAATTTGGATTTTATCGCTCGTATTTACGGCCTAGACAAACAGGAAACGAAGCAGCGAGTGCGGATATGCCTGGCGTCTGTGAACTTACTAGATCGCGCTGATACTGTGGTAGGCGATCTTAGCGGTGGAATGCAGCGGCGGTTGAGCCTGGCAGCGGCAATCATTCACCAGCCGAAGCTTGTAGTGCTCGATGAACCCTCTACTGGACTCGATATTGAGGCTAGATACGAAGTCTGGGAACTGATTCGCTCGCTAAAGCAGCAGGGGGTGACGGTGCTGCTGACGACGCACTTGCTTGATGAGGTAGAGCGGCTGTGTGATCGCATTGGCATCATCAAGCAGGGCAAATTGCTCGCAGAAGGAACGCTTGACTATCTGCGCCAGCGAATCCCTGCTAAAGAAGTGGTGATGATCGATACCGAGGATGAGATCGGGGCGATCGCGCGCGGCCAGTCCTATGGATTTACCCCTCGTCGCTATGGCCGGGATCTAGCCTTTTGGGTGCCCGAGCTTCTAGAGCTACCCGATCTGATCCAGCGCTTTTCTGGTCTGCCGATCAACTCAATCTCGCGTCACGCTATCGGTCTAGACCACATCTATCTAGAAGTCACTCAAAACCAGGCTAACTACATCCCTAGCCGCCCAGAGGAGAGCACAGAAGAGATCCCGCCGCTAAAGGCTGCCCCTGCTGCTGCCTAGTTCTGTGAGCGTCTATCCTTAGTGATAGGGTTGTTTGATCCAGCATTAGTTTTGTTTGAGGGCAGGTTGGCGTCATGGTGAAGCTTTTGGTCGTGATGATTGCGGCAGTTTTGGTGGTTGCGATCGCCATCCTCTCAGTTCAAAATGCTACGCTCGTGCCGCTGATCTTCTTAGGTGGGCAGACCGTCCCTTTGCCCGTCGGCATTTGGGTTGCCCTAGCGTTAGGCGTTGGTATGCTAGGCAGCGCTTTACTACTCAGTCTGCTGATGAGCACGAAAAAATCGCGACCGTAGTTGTGGTAGCAGTAGCTTCGTAATGGTTGACTATGCCTACTCCAAAGCTGAACAAAAGCCAGATGAAGACTTACAGAAAGATATGGAAGGAACCTAAAACTAAGCCCTAAAGTTTTCAGAAGTCGAAAAGTTGATGAAAGCGCTAGGGGCTCAGCAATCACAGAACAGTGCTAACGTTCTCTTTGAGATAGGTAACGAGCGTTGGGGAATGCATCGCCCACATCCTGACATAGGGCTGAAAGTTCCCTATCTCAAACAGATCCGAGAATTTCTAGAAGATTGTAGTTTGGAGCCTGAGGAGGGGCTAGACAATGGCAACGGTTAAACAAATTCAGCATGAGGGCTATATCGCTGAGGTCAGCTACATCGCTGAAGATGGCTGCTATTACGCTCAGCTAGTCAATGCCCCAGGGCTGAGCTTACTAGCAGAGGGCGAGACATTAGAAGACCTACTAACAGCCTTTGCCTCACTCGTGGATGACTATCTGAAAGCAGTATCTAATGATGGTTTTGGTTTAGTTCAACCTCGTGAGCTAACAGCGGTTTAGTTCTCTAACTGGGCAACCACAGTGCTCTGATAGTAGTGGTTCAAAATTCTCTCATAGTCCCAGCCCTGTTCTGCTAGGCTGCGTGCGCCCCACTGGCTCATGCCGACACCGTGGCCAAAGCCAGAGCCGGTGATGGTGATGGTCTCTGTCTCTTCGTTCAGATCAATGTCAAAGCGGGTGCTACGTAGCCTTAGGGCTGAGCGCACATCGCGACCGCGTAAAGTCTTGGTGCCATCCGCGCCAGCGAAGGTAATCGAGGCGACTCGTCCACCGGGTGTGAGCTGTGCCGTGCCAATGGTGTGAACGCGGCCAATGCCGCCGATCTTGGTGCTAAATTCGGCCAGGGTGAAGGTTTCTTTCCAGCTATAGACGGGTGAGCCCTGATCAAAGTCTTGGACACTTCGTAAATAGGGCACGTCGCTGCTCCAGACGTCGGCTGCGTTTTCGGTGCCGCCGCCAGAAGAAGAGTGGAAAATAGCCTCGATGATTTGACCGTTGTAGGTCACGACCTGGTTAGCCGTGCTATCGACGGCGGTGATGGTGTTGGGATGCTCTTGTTCTATGCCTTTGTAGACCTGGTAGGCGGTAGTGGCATCGAGATCGTAGAGCGGATATTTGGAGCGCGACTGCTTGTACAAAGCGTAGGATCTCGCCGCTACTGCCTGAGACTGCAACGCCGCCTGCGGCCAGCTAGTGGGCATTTCACTGCCCACTACGCTGTAGAGATAGTCTTCTAGATCTACGTGGTTAATCGCCAGTAGCTCGCCGCCTTCTTGCGTCACCTGCACCCGACCGCGATACCATTTGTCGCCGATCCAGACAAAGCCGTCTTCAGCAGGCTCTAGCCAGAACGCACTCGACTCAGACAAGGTAGTCCCATTGCTGACAAGATCGACATCAAAAGCATCAGACTTGACGCTGACACCCTGCAACTGTGGCAGCTGATAGAGGGCTTCGCCGCTGCCGTTGCGGATGATTGCTGCGGTAGAACTGCCGATAGTGATAGCGTCTCGCTCTTGCCCGATTGCCACCCTTAGCTCCACCGCCGCCTGCGCGGGTAGCACCAGTAGCAGCCATAGCAGCATCCCACCCCACCAGCGCATGCTCCACCGTAGCGCTGGCTTGTCCCAGCTAGAACCGGTTATCGGCTCGTTAGTTTTGGGGTGGTTGTTGACCAAACCGAAGAGCCAGTTTTTCGCAAAAGAATCAGAGTTGGCAGACATGATTAAGCAAGGATTATGTAGGCAAAAGACATTCGTGGCGCTTTGACGAATGATTCAACGTATCAAATTCCGTTGAGCTTATGCTTCAGCATTCCCTAAGCATCTTAGAGATTCTATTCTTCTCAGACTAGATTGGTGGCAGTTTTTGAGTCGGCTACTGCTCACAATAGTCCGGCTAGCTGATAAAGCTCGTTCAGGCGAGCGATAATTCTATCGCCATATAAAGGATCTGCCTCCCACAGATTGCTGAGCTGACCGACTAAGGGCGCACTGCCCCGTTTAACAAAGTCAAACCGAGGGTCAACTTGGGGGCGCGCTAGCGGCTCTGTGCTGGCATAGGCTTTGAGGTGCTGGATGTGGGCTCGAACACCAATCCGGGCGCTGGGGAATGTGGCGAAATTACCTGAGCCATCGGCCAATCCCGCAAAGTTGTTTTGCACAGAGCGCACCAGCCCCGGAAAACGCAAGAAGTCGGTCTCTACGCACATTTGGCAAAAAGCAATGTCATAGTCAACGCCTTCAGTGGTGGCTTCTTGGCGATACAGCTCGGCAATATCAGGAAACGTCTCTAGGGCGCTCTTGTTTTCTGTGCGTAAAAAGTTGGATAGTGTCACTTCTGTCGTACTGCCGTGGCTCATGATCAGATCGATGGTGCCGGGGCAGATTTTTAGGGCTGAGGCGGGTTTGAGCTGGAGGGTGCGGGTGTTAGCGTCCCAGCCGATGCCAACGCTGAAGGGCTTGAGATCGACGGCTTTGATGTAGACCACGCCGCGATATCGGACGCGGCGAATCTCATCTGTGGATAAATCGACGCTCAGCAGCTCGGCTAGATCGATCGGAATGTAGGCGTTACCGCTGACGATGATGCCTTTTTCATCGTATTCACCGCCGTTGATTTCAATGTTAATCGGCGGAAATTCTGGTGTGGTGGGCGTGGGGGTGCGTCCGGTGACCGCTCTGCTCCAGGCGGCTAGGCCGTTTGCTAGGCCAATGGCAAAGTTGCGTCGCCGCTGGGTAAGCAGGGCAAAGTCTTGGGGATTGGTGAGGTAGGCGATCTCGGCCACTAGCGCGGGTGGAAGCGTTTGGCGACAGAACGCGAGCCGACCCGTCGGGGCGGAGGCGTCTGATAAAACGCCTCGGCTAGGCAGCTCGGGAACTTCTTTTAGCAGGGAAAGAAGGATGAGTTCGGCTTGGTCTCGGCGATCGCGATTGCCGGCAATGTGATAGACCGTTGCGCCTCTAGTTGCCTGGTTGGCAAATGATTCGGCGTGGATTTCGATTGCGATCGCCCCAGCTTTATTTCGCGCATTAATCCAGTCAATACTTCTAGCCAAGCTAAGATCATCGGGTACCGATAGCACGTTGTAGCCTCGCGATCGCAATTCTGGCACTACTAAATCTCGCAGCGCGATCATTTCTTGAGCTTCTGTTGTCCCTGCGACCCGTGCGCCAGTATCTTTTACACCGTTTTCGATACCACCGTGCCCAGCCGAAATGAAAATCTGTGCCATGGGAAAATCGCTCGCTGCTGCTTAACGGTTCTTCTGTAGATCGCTTTGTATAGAAGGGTCATCTATAGAGTCTTCGTCAGAATACCTTAACTTCTAGCAGATGCTGAGCTGGATCCAACTGCCTGCGAGTCAAGTGCCCCTGATGGTCAGGCATCTGACTGAGCATCCCGTTTGAAAATTAGCTGAATGCCTAGCGCTGTTAATCCTAGAGCCGCTACGCCAAAAACGCCCGCGCCTAGGGCGGCGATGCCAGTCACCAACGTCCGCACCGCCGCCGAGATATTCACAGCCACTGGATTTTCTGAAACAATCGGCTTGTTCGCAAAGGTCGCTGCAATCGAAAGGGTTAGCCGATAGGCCAATAGAGAAAGCGTCGCTGCCATCAATGCTCCGGTAAAGCAGCGTAGCGGCGTTGCCGGTCTTTGGCCGTCTTCGAGAGTGGCCTTTTCAACTTCTGAAGTCTCAGAAACAGGCTTTGGCGAATTAGATTCTTCCATAAGTTGACGGTTATGGGACTAGCAGTGCGTATCTGCTGATACAGCGCTCTCTTGATCTCTAAAATAGCGCGAGTTGGTTAATACGCAGCTCGTTCAATTTAGCAAGAAGCATTGTAGTTAAAGAGCAGTGGAAAGTTGGTAAGGACTACTTATGAACTATTTCCCTGCACTCCTAAGCCATGTTCTCACGACTATTCTCCCTAGCCCTACAGTGATTTTCTATTGAGTGGCGAACACTCACGCTAAGATAAGTTGCCGCTGACATTAATAAGGAATGATTTAGCCTGTGGCTGCAAAGACTGGCTCTAGAAGTGGCCCTAGAAATGGTGGCCAAAGGGCGCGCAAAAGATTTGGTCAGCACTGGCTACGTAGCGACCAGGTGCTCAATCAGATTGTGAGTGCGGGTGAGTTGGTCGAAGGCGATCGCGTCTTAGAAATCGGTCCGGGTCAAGGGGTGCTGACGCGAAGGCTGCTAGATACCCCAGCTCAAGTACTCGCCGTCGAAATCGATCGAGACCTGTGTTTGCAGCTCAGCGATCAGTTCATTGCCGAGATGGCATCCGGCCAGTTTCGGCTGATTGAGTCTGACTTTTTGAAGCTAAATTTTGATCAGGCGCTAATCGACTTTGAGTTAGATCGGCCCAATAAGGTAATCGCGAATATTCCGTACTACATCACCGCGCCGATCTTAGAAAAGCTGCTGGGCACGATGCGATCGCCCAACCCCAACCCTTTTGTCAATATTGTTCTGCTGGTACAAAAAGAAATCAGCGATCGCCTTTGCGCTCAGCCCGGTACCAGGGCCAACGGCGCACTCACTATTCGGGCTCAGTACCTCGCTGAGTGTGAAGAAATTTGCCCAGTGCCGCCCAGTGCCTTCAAGCCCGCTCCCAAAGTCGACTCCGCCGTAATTCGGCTGCGGCCTCGACCCTTTCCTACCCCAGCTCAAGATCCAGTTCGCCTCAGCCAGCTTGTCAAGCTCGGCTTTTCTCAAAAGCGCAAAATGCTACGTAACAACCTGCAAAGCATGATTGATCGCGATGCGTTGACCTCTATTTTAGAGGACCTTTCTCTCAATCCTCAAATTAGGGCCGAAGGTCTAGGCGTGCGTGAATGGGTCGCCTTGAGCGATGCTGTTGGAGAAATGAAATAATGCTTACCCTGTTTTCCAATGCCAAGATCAACCTCTATCTAGAAATCATCGGTAGTCGCCCGGATGGTTTTCATGAGCTGGTTATGGTGATGCAAAGCGTAGCCCTCGCCGATCGCATTACGCTTAGACCAATTAAGGCACCTAACATCTCGATCGAGTGCGATCATCCGCTAGTGCCGACCGACTCAACGAATCTGGCATACAAAGCAGTCTCTCTACTGCAAAAGCGATTTCCCAACCGGACAAATCAGCGGGGCGGCGTAGAAATCAAGATTGAAAAGAAGATTCCGGTGGGGGCTGGACTAGCAGGCGGCTCGTCAAATGCGGCGGCGGCACTATTCGGCTTAGATGTTTTGTGGGATTTAGGGCTAACGCGAGTAGAGTTGCAAGAGCTGGGGGCAGAGCTAGGTTCGGATGTGCCGTTCTGTCTGGTGGGAGGCTGTGCGATCGCCACCGGACGCGGCGAGGCAATCGACTCTATTCCTAATCCGCCGAAGCTACACACCGTCCTGGCTAAATATACGAGTCTGTCAGTCTCTACGCCCTGGGCCTACAAAACGTATCGGCAGCAGTTTGACCATACCTACAAGCCCTTGAACGAATTAGCGAGCTTGGAAGAGCGGCGATCGCGCCTTCACTCTGGCCCAATGGTAAAGGCGATCGGTAGCCATGACACAGTCGCTATTGGTACTCATCTCTCTAACGACCTAGAAAAAGTCGTATTGCCAGCTCATCCCAAAGTTATGCAGCTCAAAGAAGTCGTGCAGACGATCGCCGCGCAGCACAATGGCATCGGCACTATGATGTCTGGCTCTGGCCCAACTGTATTTGCCCTCATCGAGACTGCCGAGCAGGCGCAAGCTATCTCAAACGCTGTCCGTCAGACTATCGACGACCCCGACCTACAAATCTATACAGCTGAATTTACCTCGCGGGGTATTTCTCACCACTAGTTTCTACGATTTCTACAGCCTGTTGATAGATTAGAGATGCCGAAACGGAGATAATTCAGGCGCGATCGCAAAACGCCTGCTGTCTAACGCTCCATAGCCCAAACAAAAGATTTAATAAATATTTCGTTAACACGGCAAAGTAAGGGCTCTTTAGTTGGTAGCAGGAGTTAAATCCTGAAGCAGAGTCCTTTTCTGTAGCTTTCCGCGCTTTGCTTACTACACCACGAAAGGCTACACCCCTTGTTCTATAACGCAAAGTGCCATAGCAAAGTGCGAATGCATCCGCGCTCTGCTATACCAGAAACTATGATGCGTTTCGCTACAGCAGGTTTAGTCTTGGCGTTCATTGTCAGCAGTGCCGCGCTGTCATCCGCACAAAATCAACCGCAGGCTCAACCGCAGGTAGAAACAACCCAGCAAGCTGTCGAAGATGCTGAACGATCGCGATTGTTGGCAGCGGCTGAGCAAAGAGAGCAGCGAGCAAGACAGGCTTTGTTGCAAGATCCTGAGAATGCGATCGCCTACCTTCAGCTCAGCAATGCCCTTCGCCACCAAGGAAAGCCCTTTAGTGCAGCAGCAGCTCTGACAAAATCTCTTCTTTTAGAACCAGACAATCCCTTTAGCCATCTCAGCTATTCATGGTTTTTCTACGGTGGCTGGGATGAAATGGGTGTTACCTACCGGCAAAGCGCTCTTCTAGATCCCGGCGTCGAAACACTTAGCTCAGCAAACACTGCATTTCTTCAATTTCCTACCGAAGAAGCCAGTTTTCGAGATCGTGTACTTGAAGAGCCCGATAGTATTCATGCACATATCGCCCTTGGCCTTTTGCTCTCTATGCACGGCAGATTCGATGAGGCCGAACCTATCTATCAAGAGGCCATAGCGCTCATCCCCGAAGACCTTTACACGGGCGACCTAGAATTACTCAGCGACGACGAAAGATACCAGCTTTACCTATCCGCGTGAGAGATTTGTTTGCTGGCGGAATGGACGTAGCAGATCGCAACTACGACTACATCGTTACTTACCCATACGCTGCCGCATACAACGCATTGGGAAACTCGCTTCGCGCTCAGGGCAAAGTCACCGAAGCGGAAGCAGCCTACCAGAAAGCCCTCACCTACGTCCCTGACTACCGATTTGCCCACTACAACCTAGGCAAGCTCTACTACCAAATGGGCCGTAGTGACGACTCTGAACAGTCCTACCGCAAAGCCACATACAACTACGATCGCCACATAGAACCCAACGTCTACAATCCCTTTTCCTATGGCGGGTTGGGTTACATCCTACAGTCTCAGGGCCGTTGGGATCTAGCCCTAGCCTATTATCGCAGTGCCCTAGATTACAGAGCAGATGATCTGTTCGCTCAAAATAACCTGGCCGAAACTCTGCGGCTACGAACCCTTGCAACTCAGCCACCTCCCACTATTGAGGAAGAAAAACGCTGGCTACCAGAAGCCGAACCAGGTTCTCGCCACCGCGAACTTCCTTATCGATCAGTCGTCAGAGTGGTAACGCCGCTTGCTTTAGGTACGAGCTACACAGTGGGTACGGTGGTCAAGAGAGAAAGTGATCGCGTTTGGATACTGACGACTCGCAGCGCTATCACTCAGCTAATTCCTACAGGTAGTGAAGATACCGACTACATCAACGACTCAATAGAAGTAGAGTTTTTCAGCGATCCCCCCGTCGGGCAGGTTCGCCTACGTAGAGAGGCCGAAGTGTGGCGATACGCTGAATTGAGAGAAGATCTTGATCTAGCAGTGTTAGTTATCGACGACGCGCCTCCTGATGTTCAGCCAATAGCGATTTCGGCTACAGCCGCCGAATATAGAGAAGAACGTTCGCCTGAATACATAATCTTGGGCCACCAGGAGGCACCTTGGAGCTTCACTAGAAGCAAAATCGACCAGGTTATTTCGCCTACTACAGACTGGCCCATTCCTGGCTCTTTAGTGATTGTCAATGAAGATATTGGATCACGTAATCTAGGAAGCCCGATGATAGGACGCATTGGTGGCAGCGGTGATCGCGATCAAATTCTAGGTCTTGTTTTCCCACCATCAGATGATGGTGGGCATACATACGTTCATCCGGCTCCTGCTATCAGAGCCGAGCTATTTCGGTGGGGACTACTGGCTCTGACGGATTGAGAAGACAGTTGAAGACCCCGTTTTTTCGCTGTGCTCATTTGCTATGATTATTGTTTGCATTCATCAAGAAATATATGAAGCGACTTCCCTTCGACAGCCAGCAGGTCATGCGCCGCACTGAAGATCTAATCAGCGCCGCCTCAAATCGCTATCGCATTACTGTACAGGTCGCCAACCGGGCACAGCGCCGTCGTTTTGAAGAGTTCGACAGCCTAGATGAGTCCAAAATGAAGCCCGTCCTTCGCGCCATTGTCGAAATGTCCGACGAACTGACGCAGCCAGAGATCATCGGCGAATAGGATTCAAAATTAGCGATTTGGAATCAGCATTTGAGCGGTCTGACCTAACTTAGTCAAACCTCAATCAAACCAAACATCTCAAAGACAAACCCAAAAGCAGGCCCCCAAAAACAGACGTAGCTATGCAAAAACACCTAAAGCGATATCGTTTATTAGGCGTCTTGGTAGCTACGCTTGTTGCGTTTAATGGCGTTACGCTGGGCACTGTTCAGGCGCAGTCGCCGCGACGCATTAGTCCGAGTGCTGTGACAATGCAGGTATACGAGCAGCTACCAGAACTAGCCCTGGAGAACCAGTACATCAGCAGCGATGGAGAGATCGACGTAGATAACACGCTGGTCTCTAGAATTATTCGCTATCACCTCTATATAAGAAATCGTCCAACGAATCTGCGACTCGATTGGAAGCTGACAATGGCCGACTATTTAGGTGCCTTTGAGCAGATCTCTCCTGAGGAGTATCCTGACTACGGCCTGCGCGAAAATCCGATGGCTGGCGATATCACAGCGGTGGAGAATTTGAGTGTGGGTATGCGCGATCACCTCACAAATCTCCTTTACGAAGCCTTTGCCTCGACGCCTACGGCCTCTACTACAAATCTATCCGCTACAGATCTGTCCGCTACAGCGCCGCTCACTACCAGCAGTTGATGAGTCGCAGCATTATAGAAGGAGACGGCTGGCGGCTTGGCTGGAATCCTGCGGCTGATAGCTTCTGCGGTCTGCTGGCTGGGCAAGGATGGGCGCTAGAGCTGACGGCTGAAGAATTCAAAGATCTTTGCAGACTCGCTCGGCGGTTAGATAGCACGATGACTGCAATGGCCGAGCAGCTAGTCGATGAGGAGCGTCTGACCTGCGAGCAAGAAACTGAAACGATCTGGTTAGAGGCCGAAGGCTTTCCAACCTGCTACGGTCTGCGTTTCATCTTGTTGAGTGGGCGAAAGTGTGAAGGGGAATGGCCAGCCGACATCGTCCCACAGCTAATCAAAGCGTTAGATAAACCCCCTTTTAGCGACCTGTAACTCCAGTTATGTTCGTCGTCGATCATGTCTGTAGCTCTGGTAGGCTCCAATCAGCTTGGTGGAGGTGTAGAACATTGGCTAAAAGCTATATACAGCACAGAAGTAGAGCGACTTACGCTGACCGTAGGCGCAGTCTTTTCTTTGGGTTTGCATTCGGGTATCGCTATAATCGCAGACTCGATCACAGATAACGCCGCGTAAACAAAATAGTCTAAATAAATTAGGGTTTGCTATTTTATCTGGGTGTCCCAAGGTAAGCGCCATGCAAGTTCGTTTGCGGGTATTATCCATAGCGACATGCCATGACGATATTGTGTCAATCAGGGAGCCGGGTCTACTGTGAAAGTCAAAGTTGTTAGCGATACGCTTTTCAAGCTCAGTCCCAAACTGTCAGGGCAGCTTGCCGACTCTGAGAAGATCTTTGTCAAGAATGGTACCGAATTCGAGCTGGTCTCTTATACAGATGCCGAGGGCGATCATACGCGCCTAGTCTTGGCTAACAAAACCCTCCGCAATCAACGCATTTGGTACGCCTATAATCCAGATATCGAGCTAGACACCTCCCCAGTCAAGTTAACCGTCGTCAGCGATACCCTCTTCAAACAGCGCCCCGTCTTATCTACGCAGCTACCCGACTCAGACAAAGTCTTCGTCAAGAACGGCACCCAGTTTGACCTCCAGTCTTATCTGCCCGCTGCTGGCAATCACTTCAAAGTTGCCTTGGCTAATAAGTTTTTAGGCGAGTTCAATCGCAACACCTGGTATGCCTATCAGCCCGATGTTCGGATCAGCGGATCGACTATCAGGCTCAGAGTCATCAGCGATACGCTGTTCAAGCTAGAGCCTGTCCTGTCCGGTCAACTGTCTGCTTCAGAAAAGATCTTTGTTAAAAATAAAACCGAGTTTGAGCTAGATTCCTATCGCGCCGCTGCTGGTAATCACGTTCAAGTTTCGCTAGCAACGACTGGATTAGGCGATCGCAACATCAAAGACTGGTACGCCTTCGCCCCTGACGTTTTGATCGAGGGCAATCCCCCTGGCAACGCTCCGCACAAAGGCAGTGACGATAAACCTCAGCCTGTTCCTGAACCCACACCGACCCCACCACCAAAAGATACCTCTAAGCCCAAGCCTAAACCAAAGCCAGATCCGAAGCCGTCTAAACCTGTTCCTACCGGTCCCTTTCGACTCCCTGGCTTTAGAAGCACCTTCTTCCTCTCAGAGCCAATTATCCCAAACGGCAACTTCACCTGGGCAGAAGCCACAAAGAACGGCAGTCGTATTCCTGTCAGCAGAAACGTTGTCTACGGCATCATTCGGATTGCCAGAGTCATGGAAGAAGTCAGATCCAGATTGGGCGATCGGCCAATCCGGGTCAACTCTTGGTATCGCGATCCTGCTAGTAACCGCGCTGTTGGTGGCGCTCGCTATTCTAGGCACATGTCGGGTGATGCTATCGACTTCGTCGTTACGGGTGTCCATGCCTACACTGTCTACGACAGGCTCAATCGATGGTGGGGTTCTCAAGGTGGCCTGGCCAGTTCTTCAATCTTCACGCACATCGATGCCAGAGGATACTACGCTCGCTGGTCCTATGGGTATTAAACGGAGCGTGAAGTAAGTCTATAGGACAGTCCTCAGGAATCGTGTATAGTATAAATGAACTATTTTCCCGAGGATTGTCCTATGGATGAAGGTGGAAGTGGCATTGAGCGCACTGGCAGATTACAGGTCAAGAAACTGACCGTCCGCTACAGTCTGGGAAAAACTGCTGTCTATCGTCGAATGAAGGCTTTGGGTATCAAGCCGGAGAGAATAGGTAATCGCTCATACGTTAATCAGGCACAGATCTCACTTTTAGACGCACTGCATACGTTTATCCAGAACAAGGGAACAACGGCTGAATTTGTCTTTTTAAGGTCACAGGATTTGGACGCCTCAGATACTTGACTGTGAAACAAAGATAGATGTGGCCGTCCTCTGCCTATTTCCTCTGCCGATCTTCGCAACTGTCTAGCGATCAGATCGAGCAGAGGAAAGTATGTATGATAGATCTAATCTAGAGTTCCTGCGGATTGTCCAGAGGATAGATCATGAGTAGTGGAAATATCGATCGTATCCCGGTCAATCAATTGAGCGATCGCTACCAACTAGCTAGAAGCGCCGTCTATAAGCGCATGTCAGATCTAGGGATTGAGCGGGAGAAAATCGGTAATCGTGCCTATGTCAGTCAAGCGCAAGTCAAATTACTAGATGAGCTGCACAGCTTTATTAAGGTGGGCGGCAACGTCGCCGAATTCATAGAACGTAAAGGACTCAACCGAGGCGGCTCATCTGCTGATAGCGCTTCCAAACAGTCCTCAGGTCGATCATCAGGAAAGTCTTCGAACCTAGCGCTAAATCAGTCCGATATGGTGAAGCTGATTAGTGCGATCGCTGCCGAAATGTCTACCAAGCTACAACCTGCTCTGTCCACACGCGATCCGCTTGCCTACTACGAATCTCTAGAGAAGGCAGCCAGAGGCGGATGGAAACTTAGAACCTCTGAGCTAGCGGATCTGCTAAAGCTCGACCCTAAAGAGATTGATAGCTATGGACAGACCTTCTACGAAGCAGGCTTTGTCTTCAACCGGGCGGGCTATCGATCGGGAGGCGAAGGCGCTTGGCTAGTCTCAAAGCGATAGGATGGGAAAACCCAGGACTCGTTGAACAGAGGCCAGTCGAGCAGGACTAGTCCTGAAGAGAAGAAGCGAGTAAACTATAAAAAGAGCTGACATTTCTGCCAGCTCTGGGTTTCCTTTTTGTGTTTTGTATCTGTTTACGATTCAACTGATTTCGTTTGAGACCGGTATCAGTTGAATATGTTGGCGGTAGCGGTGTCGGTGATGACGTTGGTAGTGATGCTGATGTTAGCACTGGCACCGCTTTTGCATTGAAACTGGCGTTAGCCAACTCATGCACTAGCGATGGACTGTCAGTCACTCTGGCATTTGTTCGCCAGAAGGGGCTTTACCCACCAGTGGAAGCCGTTCCCCCGAAACCCTTCAGTCTTGTTCACTAGATTGAGTATAGCATGTCCACAGGACAGTCCACAGGACAAAAATACGTAAGTTCCTCAGGAGAGTCCACAGGAAAGTATTTGAGATGTTTCGCTGTTAGAGTGTACGGGGTAAAGCGGCGAACGCTATAGTACGGGGCCGTGGGTTGTGCTATTCTTTATAGGCAAATTAGCGACTTCGGGGCGTAGCGCAGCTTGGTAGCGCACTACTTTGGGGTAGTAGGGGTCGTGGGTTCAAATCCCGCCGCTCCGATTGGCGAAACATTTGCTATATAAGATTTACAGCCGTTCTCTGATGAGGGCGGCTGTTGTCGTTAGTGTGCAAGGTTGTGCAGCTAATGGGTAATTAGTGAACGTCTGGCATCTCTGGCATCTCCATAAGATGGCTGTAGGTTTCCTGAATCATGCGTGTAGTAGTGTGACCAGCGACGGCGGCGGCTTGTTTCTCTGTCCATCCGCCATATTCCAGCCCGTGGCTAATGAGCGTGTGTCGAGTGACGTAGGGCGGACGGTATGAAATATCAGCAGCCTTACAGACTACTTTCCAGTAGCGTTCGCGGTAGTTGTGGTCATCGATAGGACCGCCAGAGGCAGCGGTGAAGATTAGGTCATCCGGGTGCGCTGATGCTGGTTTGATGGTGACGAATAGCTGATGCAGTCGATCGCCCATTTTGAGCACTCTTACGTTCTCCGTCTTCGTGCCTTTCCGCTGCCTTGCTTTGCCAGATGTGCGCCCATCGTCGGCGCGGCTAAGCGATTCGCGAATGGTTACGAGGCGGCGAACTAGATCAAGATGCTGCCAGCGTAGGCCGATGCATTCAGAAGGGCGCAGGCCGAGAGAGAACAGTGTGAGCGTGAAGCCGTAGTAATGGCAGGCGGTTGGATGCAGCAACATCGTCATCATGAACTGAGCCAGCTCATCAAGAGTGAAGGGTGAGCGGTCTTGTACGCGAACCGCTGCGGCCCCTTTTATCGGTCGAATATCTGCAAATAGGTTTTGCCTGAAATGCTTCTGCTCACATAGCCAGCGACCAAAACCTTTGAGTAGAACTAGGTTTTGATTCGCGGTGCGTGGTGATTGGCGATCGCGCAGCAGCTCGACTAATTCGTAAGCATCATTAGGTGTGAGCACCTGGCGACCAAAGCGGACGATGTTTGAGCGCAGCGCTCTGTATTTCGTCGAGAGGGTTTGGCCGCTGATGCCGTCTTTGGCCTTGAATGCGGTGAATGCGTCGAACAGCTCAGCAGTGGATAAATTCGACTGCTGCCACCGCGCTTGATGAGCAATGATTTCGTAGCGCTCTAGCGACTCGTCGTAGTTGCCGTGGATGATGTCGGTTTCTATTTGAGCCGCTTTCTCAGCCGCTAGCTGCCTATTCTCAGCAGTGTCAGGAATGCGTAGCGAAAGCTGATGCTGACGGCCTAAGTGTTGCCAACGTAGGCGCAAAATCTTGTTACGAACACCGACGCTGACCCCGCCCCGCCGATTTCGCTTTTGCTTTTTGCTGGTCATCTTTTTCGCGGCGTTCCTATCAGTTGAAAATTCTGGCTCTCTCGCCGATTTTCTCTAGTCTCAAAAAAAGTGAAAGTTTGCCGAAAAGTCCTGTGTCAGTGTGTCAGAGGCTGTATCCATTGCAGTGGCTGGAATAGAGCTGACACACCACTGACACACCACATCTGTTTTGCTGTGCCGTGCTGTGCCGCTACTGACACAGCACGGCACAGCACGGCACAGGAGAATGACAAGTCCTGTGTCAGCGCTTTTCTTTCGCATCAGTGCTTATAGCGTTTTGACACACTGACACACCACTTTCTGAGGGATTTTTTATTTTTTTCTTTCTCCAGACTCGGGTGCGGCGGTGCTGATAGGCTACCGGGTTTTTGGTCTGTTCCCATCCCATCTTTTTAAAAATAGTTGAAACTCTCTTTTGTGCGGGGCTAGTGTGTTTCTGAATTGGAATGTCTAAGGCGTTGCAAAGTATCTCTTTGGTGCTCACTTCTTCACGGTTGAACATGTAGTCTTCGATGCTGTATGTCCACGGATGAACTTCTTCGTATTGCTTTCGATCTTTATCTGCCTCCCTTCCTTCCTTCTCGGTCAGCCACCACTGCTCACCTTCTAAATACAGAGCGACAGCCGCCGCCCAGATGCGATCGCGTTCTTCTCTCAGCTTCTTCCTGTCGAGCTGCCGATTCATCGGCACTACCCAGTAGCGACGGTTCCCGGTGGGGTCGGCCAAGAAGTGATCCTCGTTAGTGCTGCCAACAATGACTGAGGGGCGGTGTAAAGACTGCTGCGACAGGCCATAGGGGGGGCGGATTTTGTCAGTCGAGCACGATAGAAACGCCTTCACTTGGCTGATGCTCTTCTTCTCGAAGACGACTTCTAGCTCTGCCCACTCCACGATCCATGAGTAGTGGAGCTTCAGCCGTTCGTCTTTATCACCTGTGCTGATATAGGAGTCGTCGAACCAGGGCTTTGAGGCCATGATTTCAAAGAAAGTCGATTTCCCGCACGATTGCAGCCCTTTGAGAATGAGGGTGCAGTCGTTCTTACAACCTGGCTCCATCACGCGGGCGACGGCGCTGATGAAAAAGCGCCGCACCATTGCCTGATGAACGGGTACAGAGGTTGCAAAGTAGCGCTCTGCAAAGCCTTCTATGATTTGAGTGTCGCCGCCGTGTTTGTCGTAGACCTGGTTGAGATATTCCCGGATGGGGTGGTAGGGGTTCTCTTTGGCTAGTCGGTAGGTGAGTGTAGAAACATCCTTATCGCCTGACTTGATAGGGAGGTCATGGCGGGTGATTAGCTCGACCCTAGCCTCTGCTGGGCAAAATAGCTCGCCATCAAGCTCTGGCTGTAGCAATAGCTCGTTGTAGCGCAGGCGATCGCCGAAATGCTCCCTCAGAAGGCAGTCATCGCGGACTAGTTTGTGGTCTTCGTTGGCGGTGTAGTCAGCGCGGAATTTCTTCCCTGCTTCGAGCTTCTCTTTCAGTAGTCTGCTGGCTGCGAATTTGTCGTCGTGGTGCTCTTTGCACCAGGCGGATAGGATGACGCCGACAGAGGCTTCGGTTTCACTACCTTCGAGCACTAGCACTGCTAGCCTACTGACTTCGTTCTCTATCCGCACAGCAGCGGTGCTGACGGCCCGTTCCTGGTCTTTTGGGCCTCTGAACTTGCCATTTTTATTCGGCTTCGGCTTGGATGCTTCTGTCTCGATGACATTGGCGTCTACGTCCTGGCGCAGCGTGGCGCAGAGCGTAGTTGTTTTGTCTTCGGTCCAGGCGCACGTGCCTGTTTCCTGCTCACAAACTGGGCAGGGGGTAGCTGCCGACGAGCGGATTAGTTCTGATGATTTCATGATGGCATTAAAAAATTGCTCGCCAGCATAGACAGCGAGGTGTACATAAACGGCAGAAGCCGCCCCGTAGCGAGAGGCGGCTTATCTGAGGCGTTTTTCTAAGCGGTAATCCTGCTCAACCCGAGGTGCGTTGAGTAAGTGAATGGCGGGGCGATGCCACCGGATCACTAAACCATTGTCATAGGTTGGAACGGTACGTCTAATCGTGATCGGCCAGATGATCGCAAGCCGAAAATCACGCCACTCAGGGTGATCTGTCCGCCATGCCCAGCAAGCTACTAGGGCATCGTGTATCATATGTTTCATGTGCATAAATTGAATAGTCGTTGATTAGAAACCCCTGCGAGTCGCTAGCTCGTGGGGGTTTTGCTTGGCCCCTCAGTACGTAGCAGTACTGAGGGGCTTGTTTTGAGAGAATGGGCTATCCACGTGCGGCTAACCCTGGAAAAGTTTCACCACACGCGGATACGTAAACCAAACAAGAGTTCAGTTATCAATAACTACATTAGCTGAACTCTTGTTCATGAACAAGAGTTCAGTTATCATGGGTAAGAATATTGAGTCGCCTTTTATGCAGTTGCTCATTGAGAAAAACAAAAAGCCGATTGACGTAGCTAATGCTTTAGATATCGGGGAAAGGGCTGTACTGTACTGGCTCTCTGGGGAGAGGGTGCCACGGCTCACTATTGAACAGACACAGGCTCTTTGCCGACTACTGAACTGCTCAGTATTCGACTTGCCTGTAGATTTCAGCCGATCTCCTCAAAACTAAAAAGCCGGGAAGAGCGCTCACTCTCCCCGGCCAGTCCGCACCTACTGCAACTAGGCACGAACAATGAAAACTATACGACTAATCTTGCTTTATTCCGGTCGCGCGCCCCCATTCGGATCGCGGTCGGCTTTTAGTTGTCTGGGCCAAACAAGATGCCCCACAAGACATACCCCACCGACCCAACAATAAAAGCGCCGATAGCTATTGGAATTCCGTAGGTGATGACTACACCCACCATTCCTACCAGCATTGATACCCCGAACACCGCTATTCCAAACCCAATAATCAACAGAAACAACCAGCCAATGAACTTCGCAAAAAACTTCAGCATGGGAACCTTTGAGCAACAACTTGTGCTCTTAGGATGCCCTGAGAGGTTGAGGCGGTCGTTCAGTGCGATCGCCTTTTCTATTTGTCAATCACGCCCTCCATTTATGGCGCAAATTAGGATAATCATCCAATTCGGCAATCCATCAGCCTCTTTCTCTGAATCTTCTTCATTTCTCGCGAGATAGCCGTAAATCACAAAAAGGATTAAGCCCATCACCAGTAGCAATACATTAGCCATAAGCGCCTCTATTTAGATGCTTGCATTCTGGCTTTTCCAACTGCTTATCAGCTCAGTAATTCACTCCAAATCATGACTACCAAAACACTGGAAAATTCCACTATTACCCCTCTACAACAAAAATCTCTAAACAGACTAGTAGAAGCTCAAAAGGAGCAGGCTCAGATAACAGAAGCTCTAGAGAGCGCTGACCGACAGATCGGCCAAGGCATCATTGACCACACAGAGTTTGTCAGGCAAGCCTCAATCCTCCTCAACAAAAGCTATATGGTTCACGGCGAAATAAAAGGGCTAAAGCTTGCCCTAGGAATTGATTGAGGAACGGGCTCTGAACCCAGCGCCCGCCTTCTGTGAAGAATTCACGCAACACAGGACAGATAGATTATGGCCGATACAGCAGACTTTGAAGCACAACTTGCTCAAGGGTACTTCGTGCCCACATTTGAAAACATCGGTCTAGCTATTCAATTTGTGGCGAAGCTATACGGCGAAACCGATTCATATGCCCATGAAACAACAACAGATTCTGAAGCTCCTACACAAGGGTGCTTACCTTCGAGAGAACTATCTCTATTACCGACTGAACGAGAAAGCTCACAACGACAAAATCACCAACCATCAGATACAAGCACTGATTAGAAAGCAGCTAGTCGAAGACAAGCCCCAAACCGGTACCTACGTTCTTTGTGGAGCAAGAACATGAGCAACAAGCTGGCTAAACAATCTCAACTCACCAAAGGGCAGGCCATCATCAACGGCCAGCCCTGCCAAATCACCATCGTTCAAGCCCCAGACGAAAGCAACGAAATTTTGCAACTGCCAGACGAGCGCCCTAGTCAGTACATCACCGCCAAATCAAGAGGAATACCCGATCAGCGAGTGCCTAAAGTGAAACTGCCTTCGTTCAATCCGCTCACTATCACCCTTTCCGCTATCACCGCTGTTTGCTTTCTTGTGGGCGCATCCATGTTTTCAATCTCTCTGAATAGTTACAGCAACAGCGTTGACCGTACCCACCGCCAGCGCAGCGAAACCAACTACAAGTTTTAGCCCTATGAAGTCCCCAAAAATCATCATCGAGAATCAAAACGCGCTCGGGCAAACCGCCGAGCAAGTGGAACTAGACACAAACCGGGTAGACGTTCACAGCGAAACCACAAGCCGCATAGCTAACCTGGTCGCCATCTCAAGCCGGGGCGTGTGGATCGATGTCACTAGCTGGATCGTCTACTGTGCTGCTGCTTTCTCTGTTGCAGACTTGGCACTAGATATGGGCGCTGCGGACTGGGCCGTGTATCTGCTTCTCGGCATTCCTCTTCTCACGCTCTTTTGGCTGATAGCTACAGCAATGGAGCGCCGCACCACACTTATTCCTCACGGACTGTTTCGATTGCTGCTGTTGTCTATCGGCGCTGCAATTGCATCTCTTTAATCATGTATCTACTAACTGAAGTAGCCGAAAGAGAGAGACAGGCTAATCAAGCTAGAACTCAAAGCCTAGTCCTGTGGGCAATCTCAATCGCACTAGTCGGCTTTTCGCTCTCGCCAATTGCTCAAAACAATCGCATTGTAAAAACAGCCCTTCTTCTCAGCGCTGCTGCCCTCACCGCTGCGAGTCAATCGAGTGCTACTAACCTCGCCACGCACGATAGAGTAATCCAGGATTACCGCGACATTAGCGATAATCAGCGTCAGCAACTCGTTTACGAACTGCTGACGCCAAAGACTTTGATTAAGTCTGCTGAAGAGGAAGAGATTGAACCTGTCGCCGCGCCGCATGTTTACAACCTCAGCCATGTGATCGCCACTCAGCTAAAAAGCACAGTCATGCTAGGAGCGCCGCGAGCTGGGAAAGGCTATGCGATCGCGAAAGCAGTTGAGCTGTTGCCAGACGGCATAGACTTGTGGCTGATTGACCCGAAAGACGATCCAACTGAGTCTTACTACTGGCAGCGCATACCACCACATCAGCGAGTACGGTTTGATGTGACCACGCTCAACCCCGAAGCAGTTGACGCCAAAGTGACAGGACTATTTGAGCGCTATCTACTCGCCCCTAGCACAGCAGAGCGGCCTAAACTTCTAATCGTCGATGAGTGCTCGCCTGGGCTGAGCCGTGGCATGACTGCCAGAGCTTATAAATCGTTCATGGGTAGAGTCTCGACTATCTGTAGCGTTGGCCCATCCAAAGGCAAATTTATTTGGGTGCTAGCTCAAGCCTCAACCGTCGAAGACTTGGCGATGACCAGCGGCAATAAAGCCAGCTTCCGATTGGCAGCGGTAGGCCATGCTCAGCAAACAGAAGGTAGTTGGTATCGAGCTCTAAAGCGTTCTATGGGCATAGAGATGCCGTCCGATCAGCTTACCGGATATATTCAGATGCTCGATGGCGAATGGGGTTTCGGCCAGCCTTTTACGTTGAACGGAATAGCAAACACCACTACCAGCTCAGCACCGACCATAGCCAGCCTGTCACCGGAGCAAGAGGCACTGAGAAGGTATTTAGAAGACCACCCAACCGAAGCTTTCACGCTGCGATCGCTCACAGGCAAAAGCTTTGCCAAGCGGCTAAAGCTGCGCTCGATGGATGCCATGGGACAGGTCGCCGCCGGACTGCTAAGCTTCGGCTTGATTGGTATCGATGAAGCTGGCAATTACAAATATGTGGAGGTGAGAGAAGAATAGAAGAAAACGGCGCTTTCTCACCTTTTGAAAAAGTGCCACGAAACAGACAAACCCTATTGCCTCAAAGTGTGGAGGCTAGCCCAACTAGATCCGCCAATTGCCACACGCGGATATTCTCCACACAACCGCCTCAAATACTGCGGCGGCCTAAAAGCGGACTAAAAAGCCCAACTGTCACAAGGGTCAACCCTGCATTCTTTCGTAACTGCCTAGCGCTGAAACCCCCGGTTTCTCGTTGGGTAGTTGCGACCCTCAGCAACCATACAAGGAGAAAATGACCGCGATGAAAACCGTAAGATTACAAACAGCAGAAGGCGGAGATCTTGTTGAGCGGCAAATTCCACCCTTCCTTGAAGGCTATGAGCCAAAGGTCATTATGT
>NZ_JADEXO010000008.1 GCF_015207105.1 cf. Phormidesmis sp. LEGE 11477 | reverse complement strand
GTCCTAAATTCTCAAACATCTCATAATAGCCTTAGAAAAGTGCATCCAACCGTTAGTATTCTTATTCCCTGCTACAACGCGGAGCAGTGGATCGCTCAGGCTATTAGTAGTGCCTTAGCCCAAACTTTTCCTAACAAGGAAGTCATTGTCGTAGATGACGGTTCAACGGACGCTAGTCTATCTATCATTAAGGGCTTCGGCGGAACTATCCGTTGGGAGTCAGGTCCAAATAAAGGCGGAAACGCCGCCCGAAACCGGCTACTAGCGCTAAGTACAGGAAGATGGCTACAGTACTTAGATGCAGATGACTACTTACTTCCACAAAAAATAGAAGAACATATAGGTGTGGTAAGAAGAGAGCCCGAGGCCGATGTTATATACAGTCCTAGTGTCATAGAATACCGTGACGGTACTGACTCATCCCACGAGATTCGGAAAATTCCTACACCCAAAGATCCCTTCGTTCTTTTGGCTCTTTGGCATCTCCCTCAAACGGGCAGTCCGCTATGGCGCAAGCGGGCGATTGTTGATGTAGGCTGTTGGAAGGACGACCAGCCCTGCTGTCAAGAGCACGAGCTCTATCTACGATTGTTGAAAGCTAATAAACGGTTTGTCTATTGTTCTCACGCCAGTTCAATTTATAGGCAGTGGAGCGAGGAGACGGTCTGTAAGCGAGATATGCCTGAAGTTTTTCGACAGCGTTTGGCAGTCGAAGATAGCTTAGAAGCGTATCTAAAAAAAACTGATCAACTCACCCCTGTGCGACAGCAGGCAATCAATCAAGCTCGCTTTGAATGCGCTCGTTTGATATGGTTATTCGATCCAGTATGGGCTAAACGCTTAATCAGTCGAATACACTGCTCACAGCGGAAGTTTGTGCCAACAGGTGCATCAGCGCCAGCGCTTTATAGGTTTGCCTATCACCTGGCAGGATTCTCTCGAGCCGAAAATATAGCCTACGTCAAACGAAGTCTCATGGGACGCTGAGTCGACTTACGAAGAAGCACGCTCGTTGAACCATCTAGAGCCTAAACCTACACATGTCGAACAGCTCATACGTGGATCTGAGGTTACTGCCATTGTTTGTTCCTACAACAGAGCTTCAGTAGAAGGTGAGCAAGATGACTAATCCTTTCTTCTCAGTAATTATTCCTGTACACAACAGAGAAATTCTTATCACAAGGACTCTAGATTCTGTTCTTTCTCAAGAGTATAAAGACTACGAAATAATAGTTATTGATGATGGTTCCATCGACCGCACCAGTCAAGTTGTAGAGGGCTATGATAGTAGAATTAAATTGATTCGTCAGCAAAATAAAGGCCCTGGGCAAGCCAGAAATCTTGGTATTAAACAAGCAAGGGGAAAATATGTAGCATTCTTAGATAGTGATGACTTCTGGTTTCCCTGGACTCTATCGGTATATAAGCGAGTGATTGAAAAAACGCAAGCTTCTTTCTTGTCTGGAAGTGTTTGTAATTTCTATCACGAGCAGGAATTAAAGGAAATCCGGCAGACCGACGTGAGATTTCGGTTTTTCTCTGATTACTTGGCGGCTAGCAGATTATCCATATGGATACTGCCTAGCGCTACCGCAATTCAGACGCAATTGTTGAGAAAAAGTGGTGGATTTACTAATAAAAGTATCAATGGTGAAGATTCAGACTTGTGGCTGAAGCTAGGAGTAGTAGAAGGCTTTGTAAGTATCGACATGCCCGTTATTTCTGCCTACCGCCGCCATGCAAATTCCGCTACCGCAAGTCGTGACAAAACCTTTCAAGGTAGCTATCATCTTGTAGCACAGGAGAATAGCGGTCAGTACCCAGGCGAAGCAAGTCGAAAGATAGAACGTTTAGAAATTCTGACTCGGCATGTTCGCCCTGTCAGTCTAGCCTGCCTTCGACAAGGTGATGTGTGTAATGCCCTGCGACTTTATATTTCAACGTTTGTTTGGAATAGTCAACTCATGAGATTTAAGTACTTGCTTGTTTTTCCTATACTCGTAGCTCTATCATGGCTGCGAAAGTCGAGATTAAAGCTATACAAAATTTTGTGTAGTTCTATCCAGCTTTAGTTCTCTTTAGCTTTGAGCATATATTGTTTTTATTAAATGCATAGCTGTCCTATTACCGTCATAATTCCTACATATAATAGGAATCAGCAACTATTATCAGCTTTGAAAAAAATCCTTGGTTGTAGTCCTTATCCTGATGAAGTCATTGTCCACGTTGATGCTAATGACAGCAGTACTCGAAGGACTTTGAGCCATAGTCTGTTTGCTCAGCGAGTTAAGGTAATTCAAAGCAAGGTTCAGGTTGGTCCAGGCGGTGGAAGAACTCGCGCGATCGCGCAAGCGAAGCACGAGATCGTTGCCAGCTTCGATGACGATTCCTATCCAATAGATGCAGACTACTTTGCCCGACTTCTTCAGCTTTTTGAACAATTTCCAGAGGCAGCAGTCATAGGATCTGCCGTCTATCATATTGGAGAGACTATCGAATCGGATAGCCTTACAGCTTGTTGGTCAAATTCATTTATCGGCTGTGGCTGTGCTTACCGCAAGAGTGCCTTTCAACAGACAGATGGATACTTACCGCTACCCTTAGCCTATGGAATGGAAGAAGTTGATCTTGTCCTACAGCTGTCTGAATTGAACTGGAAAGTATTGCATAGCTCTTGGCTGCGAGTGTTTCACAATACCCAATTAGCTCACCACACTAGACCTGATGTTACTGCTGCAAGTATCGCTAACCTTGGCCTACTTGCTTATCTACGGTATCCAGTATCCTTCTGTTGGCTAGGTGTTGCTCAATGTCTAAATCGTATCTTTTGGCTTATCAGGCATGGCCGATTCAATGGAATCGTTCGGGGCATAGGTCTTACACCTTACCTCATTCACCGCTATCGTAAAGCTCGCAAGCCGATCTCCAGTCAACGCCTAACTTCGTATTTACAGATGCACAAATCTCAGCAAGCTGACGTTGATATATGTCCAGAGACTTCGGACTTCCTAACTGCGTCATGACTCGTTGGATAGTCTCGCAATTAGGCGCTAGAGAGCACTATGCTATTCCTCGGGTGCTCAGTCACTCAAGACAGCTCGAATGTTTGATTACCGATGTATGGGTTTCGCCTAGCTCTGTACTTCGCAAACTACCAGATAAAGCAGCGAGACTATTAAAAGATCGCTACCACCCCGACTTATCAACCGCTACTGTCAAATCTTTCACATCCTCGTCAATCCAATTTGAGCTAGTTCACAAGCTGAGAAAGACAACGCCCTGGAAGCGGATGATGGCTCGAAACCGATGGTTTCAACGGCAGGCTATAACCTATCTCAGCTCATTGAAACTTGATGGTAGTCACCCCCCCACGCTGTTTACCTACAGCTACAGCGCTCTAGAGCTGCTACGCTATGCAAAAAAAAGAGGTTGGCCTACCGTTCTAGGCCAGATAGACCCAGGTCTTTTTGAAGAGAAGATTGTCGCAGAAGAGCATAGTAAGTACTCAGAACTAGCGCCTAACCGTCAACCTGTCCCTTCCTCCTACTGGTCCCTATGGCAACAGGAGTGCGAGCTTGCCGATACAATTATCGTCAATTCTACTTGGTCACAGCATCTATTAGAGAAAGCAGGCGTTGACCCGGAGAAAATTCGCATCGTTCCCCTCGTCTATACACCGCCGCTGACAGCTCAAAGCTTCAAACGACAGTATCCTTCAACCTTCTCGAAGGAGCGGCCTCTGCGAGTCTTATTTTTGGGCCGAGCAACCCTACGTAAAGGAATTGCTAGGCTCATAGAAGCTATCAAACGATTACAGGGTAAGCCGATTGAGTTTTGGATTGTTGGCATCCAAGAGATCGTAATTCCTCAGGCCCTATTGAACCACCCTCAAGTAAAGTGGATAGGACAAGTGCCTCGCAGTCAAGTAGAAACCTACTATCGCCAAGCCGATGTATTTCTATTTCCAACGCTCTCTGATGGCTATGGCTTGACTCAGTTAGAAGCTCAAGCCTGGAAATTACCCATTATTGCTTCGCGCTGCTGTGGAGAAGTCGTTCAAGATAACGTTAACGGATTGGCGCTAGCTGAGGTAAGCGGTGATGCGATTGCCGCCGCGCTTGATAGTTGCTTTAAAGATCCTCAAAAACTATTGTCTTTTTCTGAGCACTCCAAGCCAGTAAATAGCTTCTGCATAGAGCATCTAAGAAGAGACCTATTATCTATTTAAGCAATGACCCGCTCTCTTGAAAAATTTATTATCTTTCTCCACATTCAAAAGACGGGTGGCATCACAATACAGCGTATTTTGAGACGAGAACTAGGCCCCTCGCTCTCAACTAGAGTGCTTCGTGCTGTCAGTGCTGAGCGCCAGTCTCTGTCTCTAGAAAAAGCTGCAAGCGCAAAAAGATTTGAGGATGGGTTTTTTGTAGGCCATTGTTGTTTTGGAATACAACGTTATCTGCCGCAGCCTTTTACATACATTACGATGCTCCGTGAGCCCGTATCACGAGTTATCTCTCTCTACTACTATTCTATAGACAATCCAACAGCATACTATCACCGGCATGCAGTTAATAAATCTCTAGAAGAATTTGCCCTAAATACTCAGCTAATGGAATTGGACAACGGGCAGGTCAGGTTCATAGCAGGAGATGAGAAGAGTTTGTTCATTAATCGCACGCCCATAGGCGAATGCAATACGGATCTTTTAGAAACTGCTAAGGAGAATATAGACCAGCACTTTTCATTCGTAGGGTTGACAGAACAATTCGACCAATCAATGCTGCTCTTATATCGAATGATGGGTTGGAGTCAGAGTTCGTATCTTCGGCGAAATAGTGCTAAAGAAGCTAGTAGACCGACCGTTTCTAAAAGAACCCGTCAGTTGATTGCCGAAAAGAATAATTTAGATGTAGAGCTTTACAAGCATGTCCACAACCGATTTCATCAACTTTTATCTAGATACGGCTTAGATGATGAGAAGTTATTAAAAAGATTCCAAATCAAAAATCAAATGTATCGAGCGCTGTGGGGTATTCCCTATGAGAAATATGATGCTTTCAAGGCTCTTTTTAAGAGCTAGCTCTAACGACTTCAAATAAGACTCTTCAAATATACTACTGATTATCAGATTGCTATTAACGCCTTCTTACTCAAAGTCAATCTATTCTGTCACTGCGATAGAACCAAAAGCAGAAAGAGACTATTGCCATCGTTTTCATAGGCTAAAAGTCTTAAAGAGCTGAAAATATGAAAGTCTTATTTCTAGCCTATTACTTTCCTAAACCTAATAATCCGCTGATGGGCACTTGGGCTCTGACTCAAGCACAGGCATTGGTTCGTCAAGGTATCAGTCTTCAGGTAGCTTCTTTCACTTCCTGGGTACCTAGTGCGATCGCAAACACCCCCGGTGCCAAAGCCTATGCAAATTGCCCTTCTTTATATACCTGGCCCGGAGACGTCGTGGCGCACTATCCTCGGTGGCTTTACTATCCAGTCGCACCAGTCAAGCAAAAAGCCTACCGCCATCCTGCTTTTTTCCTACAGCTAGCTTGGCAGTCAGCCAAACGTCAGCTGATGCAGCTAATCGAACAGTATCAACCTGACGTATTTTTCTGTCACCACGGTCTACCTAACGGCTGGCTGTTAACCCAGCTACCCGCAGCATATCAACGTCCTCTAATTGTTCAAGAGCACGACTTTGGCGAAATTGCGGACTGCCGTCAGTATCCTAAACGTCAGCACGCACTACAACAAACCGCAAAATCGGCTTTTGCTTGGCTCTCTGTTTCTAATCGTATGGCTCAAGATATGCGATCGCTGTTTCCCAATGCCAACGTCCTCGTGCATCACAACGGCGTTAATCTACCGCCGCCACACCTGACACACCAGCCCCGTCCTCCAGAACTCATAGGCAAAAAAATAGTCTTAGTCTGTGCTATTTTCGCTCAGCGTAAGGGAATCCCTTTATTAATAGAGTCTTTTCGTAGAATCAGCTCTCAGCATCCCGACGCAACGCTCAGAATTGTTGGCCACGGCCCTGATGAAGAAAAAATTCGCCAGACCATTGAAGCCTTAGAAATTTCTGATCAGGTACAGCTCGTAGGTCGAAAGTCTCATGCCGAAGTCTTACAGGAAATGGCTTGGGCAGACTGCTTTGCCCTAACGGGCTGGGACGAACCCTTTGCAACTGTCTATTTAGAAGCTATGGCAGCAGGCAAACCGATCATCTGTTGTAAAGATGGTGGCATCACAGACATGATGAAACACGAAGTGCAGGGTTTGACCGTACCGCCTAGAGATGTTTCCTCAACCGCGCAGGCTCTAGATCGTATGCTCAACAATGATGAACAACGTCAGCAGTGGGGACAAAACGCACAGGCGCTGATACGTAGTTCACTTACCTGGGATGCAAAAGCAGGTGAATTGATAGCGCTCTTTGAAGATAGCTACCGAAATCAAATAAAAGTTTCCGCTCAATCTCACAAATCAATATTCAAAGCAGCATGACACTATCTCACGACAGCGAAGGTATTATTTATCCACCTCTGCCTATATCCTTGCCTATAGAAGAATTCTTACGTCCACCTTCGCCTTCTCTAGCAGGCACCGTCTGTCTTGTTGCCGGTATACTCATTGCCTATATTTTTTACCCAACTCAGGTAACTTCTGATGGCATCGCACGGGTAGTCGCTATTACTGTCGGGATTGCGTTAGCTGCGAGCTTTTATCTAGATAGCACGTCAGGACTACGCAACCTATTGCGTACCGATGCTCTTTGTCTATTAGCTCTGTACGGATTGACCTTAGCGGAGTTCTTATTACCTCAGCCAGGCTTCAACACTATGGCAACTTATACCCAAGTTGGGAAAGCCATTGAGATTGTCCTGGTCGGTATGTTTTGTCTAGCGCTAGGTCGTCATTTCATCTCGCCACAGCCGATGCGCGCTCGTTGGCTAACCCTAAAAGATATCTCGAGCAAATCTCTTTTTAGAATTTTTGTAGCTTCAGCATTTATCGCTTACTTCTACATGCTGCTTAGCGTTCAATTTAATATCTTTACTATGCTGCAGGCGATGGTTGCCCCTCGCTTTTCACAACCTTGGAGTAGGAACGCCTTAGGGGGTTGGAGTAGCCTACTTACAGAACTCAACCTTCTGAGCTATGTCATTCCGCCTTTGGCAGGGATTATTTGGAATCGACGTCGCTCCTTTTCAAAGTTTCAGCTTTTATTTGTAAGTCTAGTTTTTTGTCTGACAATCTTCCATGCGTTTTCTAGTGGTACTCGCAATATTTTTATTGTTCATATAGCAACCTTTTCTGTGGCATACCTGCTGACGCTACCTAAGAACACTTTATGGAATACAGTATTACCGATCTGCGTTTTAGCTTTTGTTGCGGTCTTCGGCTGTTATCACATGCTAGAGTTCCGTCAGATGGGGCTAAAGCGCTACATCGCTAATGAAGTTTATGCGAGCGGTGCAACGAGAGATACTTTTGCTGTCGACTATAACCTAGCTTCAATTGGTCAGCTAGCAGATGCAATCCCTTCTGAACACGAATTTCTAGGACCAGAAGTTATTAGATGGGCACTGATCAAACCGATTCCTCGTGCTTTCTGGCCAGGAAAGCCTGAAGGAATTAGTGTCAGTATCGAAGAGATTGCAGGGGCTAAGGGTTGGACAGTTGCAGCTACCTATCTAGGTGAGTGCTACATGATGGCAGGTATGGCGGGCGTCGCTGCTGTCTCTTTGTTCCTCGGTGCGCTAGCCGCTTGGTGGAACCGGATGGCAGTGCGATCGCAATCAGACTATGGTCTATTGGTCTATGCTTTGGGATTTTTTGCTGCCGGTATCACTATGAGAAGCCTATTCTGGCTGACGACCACTATCTTGCCAGTGATAGCGCTTGTTGTTCTTAGAAAGATGATGCCTTCTAGATAGAAAGATGTATTTATGCACGTAGCGATTATCTTCAGCCACATTGGTAACTATCACTTGGCCAGGCTCAGCGCTGCTAGTGACATCTGTCAAACTCGTGGCTGGCAGCTTACGGCAGTTCAGTCAATCGAACAAACCAAAGAGCATCCTTGGGGAACTCTACCGGCGGTAGAAGGATTTACGCTAAGAACTTTGATTCCGGCCTCTAGCGCTGTTGGCAGACTCTCGGCGGATGTTCATCCAGAGTCGCCGGAGGCAGTTGCTGCACTAGCGCCTTGCTTAGATGCGATCGGTCCCGATGTCTTAGTGATTCCGGGCTGGGGATTTCCAATTTCGCAGGCCGCTTTACGGTGGGCCCAGCAGCATAGCGTACCGACTGTCTTGATGAGTGAAAGCAAGCAAGACGATGAAACACGAACATGGTGGAAAGAGCAGCTCAAGTCCTGGCTGTATGTTCGTAAGTACTCGTCGGCTTTGGTGGGTGGACCTGCCCATAGAGATTACCTAGTTCAACTAGGGTTTGAACGCGATCGCATATTCTATGGCTACGATGTTGTCGACAATGATTACTTTGTAAAACAAGCTGCGATCGCTAGCCAAAATGCAGCGTCTATTCGACAGCAATATCCCAACATTCCAGAGAAACCTTATTTTTTGGCAGTCACTCGGCTAATCCCCCGTAAAAATATGCTGCGAGTCCTCGAAGCCTTTGCGAGCTACTGCAGCCTGGTGGGAATAGAAAATTCCTGGCATCTAGTGATCTGTGGCAGCGGCATAGAAACAGATGCAATTTATCAGCTAATCGCCCGGAAGGGCCTAAAAGATCTAGTCCATTTGCCCGGCTTTTTGACCTACGAACAGATAGCCTACTGGTACGGGCTAGCAGGCGCTTTTGTCCATCCCGCACTCGTAGAACAGTGGGGCTTAGTAGTCAATGAGGCTTGTGCGGCTGGGCTGCCTATTCTCTGTAGCAACACCGTGGGCGCTTGCTCCAGCTTAGTGAAAGATGGCGAAAATGGATTTACTTTCAATCCGCAGCGGACTTCTGAGATTGTCCAATCTCTGTTGAAGATTCATTCGATGAGTGAGCGCGATCGCGCCAACATGGGCAGAGCTAGTCAGGCTATTGTCGCCTACCACAGCCCCCGTCAGTTTGGTGAGGGACTGCTCAATGCTATCAATGTGGCTTTATAGCGTTTTCCACTTTGCTCCACACACTCTCTAACAGTGAAACCTTCGTCATAAGAGAGAAAAGTGGTCAGCCAGCGGTGCGGATGCATCCTAGTCATATCTGCGAGTCACTAAACTCAGCTAACTATAGGAATACAACAACGATGAAAGTGCTGATAGCGATTCCTTATCTAGCCGCTGTGTATGGCGGACCTTCTAAAGTCGCGCAGGATCTTGCACAAAGCTTAGGCCAAAAAGGAATTAGCGTCGACCTTGTCACGACAAACGCCAACGGCGCTGACAAGCTGACGGTGCCTCTCAATCAGTGGATAGAAAAGAAAGACTACAGAGTTAAATACTTTGATTGCTTTCACCGCTACGACTTCATTATGAGTGTTGCTCTCTGTCAGTGGCTCGCTCGATACGCAGCTGACTACGCTGTTGTTCACACTCACAATATGTTTGCGCCAACGATGGCGATCGCCCGCTGGATTTGCCAGCAGCAGAAAGTCCCCTATCTCACGACCCCTCACGGCATGCTAGAGCCTTGGGCGCTGTCATACAAAGCTTCCAAAAAAAGGCTCTATTATCGATACTTTGAATCGCCGATGCTAAGAACATCTAGCGCTATTCACGTGCTCAATCGGCAAGAAGCCAGTCACGTCAATACTTTAGGTTTCTCACAAACAGAGATTATCCACAACGGCATCTACCGCAGCGAATTTCAAACGCTTCCAAAGCCGGAGGTATTTTACCACCAGTTTCCCGAAACACAGGGCAAGCAGATTGTCCTTTTTTTAGGACGGATCGATCCCAAGAAAGGACTGGATCTACTCGCGCCTGCCTTCGCCAAAGCGCGCCATCAATTCCCTAATGCACACCTGGTTTTAGCAGGACCTGACAGCATAGGATTTCTGCCAACTGCTAGAAGCTTCTTTGAGCAAGTGGGCTGCTCGAACGCGGTTACCTTCACAGGTATGCTAACTGGCGATCTAAAATACTCAGCGCTTGCCGCTGCTAGCGTTTACGTTGCACCTTCTTATTCTGAAGGCTTTAGCATTTCTATTTTAGAAGGCATGGCCGCTGGACTTCCCTGCATTATTACGCACCAGTGCAACTTTCCTGAAGCAGCTACTATGGAAGCCGCTCATATTGTCGACAGCGACGCAGAAGCAATATATTCTGCTCTATCCCAGGTGCTGGGGAATTTATCTGAAGGCAGGGCCATGGGGCAACGTGCCCGGAATCTCGTACTTCAGCACTACACCTGGGGCTGCGCGGCTGAGAAACTAATCGGATTGTACAAAGCTATCGGCAATGTACCCACCCAGTTTGTGAACCTCAACAATGCGGCGTAGTCTAAATCTAGGTGTCACTTTGGATCGATCAGCACATCGATGCGGCAGTGGTCTATTCTATGCAGCAAGTGTTACCTAAAATCGGCTGTCTTTAAACCACACCCAAGCGACTCCCAAGCAGCTACAGAGTAGAAGGTTAGAGCGTTTGCCAGCGTATGGACTCGTCAAGACGCGATCGCCGTCTCTATCCACCGCAGTAAATCCGAGACGACCGTATCGGCATCCAAATCGTTGTGCGGCTCGTGATAGCTGCCTGGATAAAGCTTCAACGTTTTGTCGGGGCTGTTGACCTGCTGAAAGATTTCTTTGCTACCAGAAGGAGAAATGATTGGATCTGCTTCTCCGTGGGTTAGCAGCAGTGGCAGACTGAGCCGGTCGATGTGGTCTTTTACCCAGTCGAGGGTGCTGAGCGTTTCGCTACCCCAGCGGAGCGTGACAGATGAGTGAGTGAGCGGATCGTCAGCCGCCTGGTCGCTGACTGATGGATCGCGCGAGAGGCCACCCTGGCTCAGGTTCATGCTGAGGCTGAGCCGAGGCAGCAGGCCGGAGAGCAGCCGGGCTAGAATCATTCGGCGGCGGCTAGCGGTGCCTGTTGTTGGTTGAAACGGCGGGGCACTGACGATTAGTCCTTTGACATCTAATGCTGCGAACTCAGCAGAGTCGGCGCTGCGTAAGACATAGTCAAGTACAATTAAACCGCCTAGGCTGTGGCCCATCAGGAACAGGGGAGCGGTAGGCTCTTGCTGACGGATCAGCGATAGAAAAGCTTGAGTATTGTCACGGTAGTCTTGCCAACGGTTGATGTGACCGCGCTGACCTTCGGATTTGCCGTGGCCCTGGTTATCAAAACCAAAGACGGCGTATCCGGCATCGGTGAGACCTCTCACGATTCGGCAATAGCGCCCAGAATGCTCGCCTAAGCCATGCACAATTGCTAAGACACCCTTAATATCAGTAGGGGTTTGACTTTCAGGAAGAAGGGAGGCAGTGACACGCTTCTGAGCGTTAGAGGTGCTAAGAACACCTTCAGCAGCGTCTCGGCTAGAGTATTTGCGAACTGATGATGGATACCAGCTTTGATAGAAAAGCTGTAAACCATGTGCGCCCAGAAAGGTGCCTTGAGGATGGAGTTGGGTCGAGGTCATCGTGGCTGAGAAGACATAGGTAAATTTTTATCTGTAAACGTTCTACTCACGAATTTCTACTTACGAATTTTTACTTATAAGACTTCTACAGTGCCCTTTTGACCATCAATGCGAACATGCTGCCCAGTTCTGAGCTTTTGAGTAGCATCATGCACATTCATTACGGCAGGTATGCCATATTCTCTAGCAATAATGGCTCCGTGGGAGAGCTGACCGCCCACTTCTGCAATTAGCCCACCGATACGAGCGAGTAGTGGCGACCAGCCAGCGTCGGTATAAGGCACAACTAAGATAGTTTGGGCGTCAATGCTGGCGATATCGCCTGACAGGGTCTCCACCACATGAACAATGCCTTCAGCTTGCCCGACGCTAGCACCAATGCCTTTGAGCACGCTAGCCGATATTGGCACTTCATCACTACCTGAGACAGTACCTAGCTCAGGGCTTGGAGGCAGCACGCCAGCAGCTTGACCATAGATTAAGTAGGGAACCCGCTGCTCTTTCTGACTTGCCCACTGCATTTTTTCTATGTGAATTTTGAGCCTAAGGTCAGCGGCAGGCGCGGGGTTACTGAGCTGGCTGCGGACGTCTGACCAGGTAAGAAAGAAGATATCGCCTTGAGACTCTAGGTAATCTGTCGACAGCCAGCGGCTTTCGAGTTCGACGAAGCAGCTACGTAGGGTGGCTAGCAGGCGATCGTAGACTTCGGCGACGCGACCTTTTAAGTCTAGACGCGATTGAACCTGCTTGGTTTTCCAGCTAGAGTTGGCCTTAGATTTAGCCTTTACCGACTGAGGGTCTGGCGATCGCGCATCCAAGTTGGCATCTCGCCGATTGGCTTCGGGGTTGAGCAGGTACTGAGTAAGCAGTTCGCGCACCGGCTGAGGAGACTCGCGCCAGGTGGGAACGGCAATATCGGTCGCGACTTCGCTAAGGTAGCCGTAGCGCTCAAGGAAGCGATCGAGCTGATCGAAGACGTAGTGACCTTCTGGATGCTCAGCGAGCGCGGAGAATAAAGAGGCGCTGTTGTTAGGCGTTTGCAGATCTGAAGTGATTGGCGATTTGAGACCTAGTTCGGGGAGATGCGATCGCATCTGCATTGCCATCTGCTCAATCTCTTCTAGCGCTCGCACTTCAGGATTCTTACTGCCATCTAATGTTGCTAGATCAACCTTCAAGATAGCCTGCCTTAGCGCCACACTCAAAGGAGCCAAAATATTGTAGTAGGTGGCCTGCTTTAGCAGCGCTAGAATTTCTTCAATCCGGGCTACTACAGCAGAATCAGGCAGCTCACCCACTGGCTGGTCTTGCCAGCGCGCTAAAGCAGGAGCAAAGGCTTCTCTATCAGCTTTGGTAAACTGCCCAGGCAGACCGTTCTCTTGACCCAGTAGTCTGAGCAGTCCAGGAAGATTTTGTAAGGTCGTCATCAGCGGTGGACGTTGAAACTTAGCCCCACGGGTGAGGAATTCTAGGCTATCGGGCGGTAGGCCCATCCGGGTGAAAATATCGCCGAGTAGCGTCGCGTTGAAATAGGCCCGAGCATAGTGCAAGGTAGCAGTCTGAGAAAAATCAATACCTTTAGCGCGGCGCTTGAGCACAGTGGTGAACAGATCGCCCCAGACACCACAGGTGAGTGGCCGATTGATAGACCAGGTCAGCGGACGAATCGCACCTGGAATCACTTCGGCGGCAATCTTGCGTGTCCAAATCGGTATCAGCGTCGTTACCGGGCGACTTTGCAACACCCATAGCTGCTGGCCATCGAAGGTCCATTCAATATCTTGAGGAATGCCGTGAAAGCTATTTTCTAGATGCCTGGCTAAGTAGGCAACCTCCTGAATCAGGCGGTTAGGCACTTGACCGTAACCTTTTATGGGTAGAGTAGTTTCCTCAGGAAGCTGCCAGTCAGCATCTTCAGGTAGCTCATCGACGTTGACCTGATAGCGCTCAGGCGTAATTTGACCTGAGACTACTCGGCTAGCATCGCCCGGTAAGGCTTCAACAACGACGGTATCGCCAACGTGCGTCACCGGATCACGGCTAAAGGCAACACCAGAATAGGTACCGAAGATATGCGGCTGCACCAGAACATTCATATGGCCTTCTGGTAGGTTGCGATCTTGACGGTAGCGAACAGCAGAAGGAGCATTGTAAGCGTTGAGACAAACGGTGATGGCTCGCTCTAGCGCTTGAGGACTATTGATTTCGGTGACAGACACATATTGACCCGCCGCCGAGGCGTTGAGGCTATCTTCACCCGTGGCAGAAGATCGGGCGACGACAGTGACGCCTTGGGCCTTCGTAGTTTGGCGGCTGCCGACTGTGAGATTGGGCGCTGTGGCGCTAGCAGCGGAATTGGCGGTAGTGAGATTAGGGTTAGGGAAGACGGCTTTGATCAAAGCGGCAGGATCGTCGCCAGCAGGTAAGACATACCCAGGCGGAACAGGATAGCCGAGGGCATGCAGTTGGGAGAGCGTGGCGGCTTTGGGGCCAACCTTGCTGGCTTCTAGGGGTTGGCTGAGAGTTGGGAGGGCGCGATCGCCTTGAAAAAAACGAAACATTCGGCGAGATTCTCCAGCACTATTGGCAGCAATTAGATCTAAATCGTTGGGAATTTTGCTGTAAATCCAGGCGACTAAACCGGACAGGCAGGCCACAATCAGGATTCGCATGCCGTCGGTAGGATGGCGCAACGCTGTCAGCACAGGCATCAGCACTAGCACAAACAGTTTGCCTTGATCACGCATTCGTAGCAGCGTAAAGCCGATGAAACTAATCAAAAAGGTCAGTCCAGCCACCACCGGATCGTAAGCAAAAAATCCCCAGGCAACGTTAGTTGTCCCGGCCCCTTGGCTACCCCAATAGCGGCCCATCACAATAAACATCAGCGAGAGAATCGGCCAAACAGCGTCATCGCCGAAAAAATAGCGGGCTAATAGAATAGAGAAGATTCCCTTAAAAGCTTCGGCTAAGACAGCTAAAACGCCTACTAGGGTGCCGCCGTGATAGAAAGCGGCAGAAACGCTGACGTTGCCTGTGCCGAGCTGGCGGAGACTTTTGCCAGTGAAAACACGCACAATCCAGCCCGTTAGCGGCAGAGCGCCAAGCAAGGGAATGAGCGTAAAGATTAGAAGAGCGCCGAGAACTTGAGCCATTGGGGCAAAGAGAGAGGGCACGAACCACTGGCCTTGTCAGGGCCACAGACGATGGCCTGACAGACAACGGCACAGTAAAGCTGAAGTCAGAGGTTTTGTAATTTTAGGGTAGGGGCCTGTGTTTTTGGCAAAGGCGCTATATCTATTAAGAAATTAATCTACCGACAAAAAAACATCGGGTCAGCAGTATCTGACTGCTGCTGACCCGATGTCTTGGGGATGGATTGAACCTATCGAAGGTAGGCGCTGTTAGAGCCGACAGCTAAGATCAGAAGCCGACAGAAGGAGTTCCTTGGATACCCTGGCTCTGTTCAATTTCTAGCAGGCGAGCAACCCTATCATCGGTAGAGGGATGAGTAGAAAACAGGCTACGCATCATCTGCTGAGGAATGGCGTTGATAATTAGCAGCGGCTCGAAGGCTGGATTGGCATTCATTGGCAAGCGCTCAGCGCTGGCTTCTAGGCGTTTTAGAGCGGTGGCCAGCGCGCGCGGATTTCCAGTGAGCTGAGCAGCGCCAGCGTCGGCAGCATATTCACGGGTGCGAGAAATGCCCATTTGAATGACGGTAGCGGCCATCGGCGCAAGGAAAATTGTGGCTATCAGGGCGATTGGATTAGCGCCGTTGCCTTCGCGATCGCGACTTCCCCCGAAAAACATACTGTACTGAAGCATCTGAGCTAGAAATGCGATCGCCCCACCAATCGTTGCAGCCACCGCCTGAGTCAGCGTATCTCGATTGATAATGTGGGTTAGCTCATGGGCTAGCACGCCTTCTAGCTCTTCTGGAGACAGTGCTTTGACAATGCCTTGGGTGACAGCCACTGCTGCATGCTCTGGGTCGCGACCGGTAGCAAACGCATTCGCGGCCTCACCAGGAACCACGTACACGCCAGGCATTGGAATCTCAGCTTTGGCCGCCAAGCGTTCCACCATACTATAGATTTCAGGCATCTGTGCCCGAGTGACTGGCTGAGCATTGTAAGCTTTTAGCGCGATTTGATCAGAGTAGAACCACGAGCCAAAGTTAGTGACAGCAGCAATACCCAAACCCAGCAAGGCACCCGTGCCACCGTAGAGCGCGTAGCCAATGACGACGAGCAAGCCCGACAATAGACTCAATAGCGCAACCGTTTTAAGCTGACCTTTTTCCATTTGTTTTTCCCAACTTTTCTAACTTTCGTTTCCTCAACCTTGTCCCGGTTTCTAATCTTTCTCTCTCTTGCCGTTACTAGCACCATTGCCAACTGCTGGCCTTTTATAGATGCAAGCCCGTGAATGTTAGCTGCATGGCTTTCGGCATTAGGCTGACTTTTAGACAGTCTGAATATCTGGCATTGTAAGATATGCGCTATAGAGTAAGTCTTCTACCCTAGGGAAGGAAACCGAAATGACTGGCGGGGTAATTCGATGACTGTAGATAGAAAGCAAGCTATTGGACGACTCAACACAGTGCTTCGAGCCAGTTTTCTACAGGGAAGCTGGCAAAGAAGATCGTCTGTTGTATTGCTAGCGCTATTTGGTGTGAGTACGACGTTACCTGTCCTAGCCCAAACAAAGCCAATTACTTCTACAGTCTTATCAGACGCTTATTCAGACACCTATTCTGACAAGGCCCAAGGTTCTAACGATCAAAGCTTCTCCTATTCAGGGTTTGATCTCAGTATCGACCAGTTCATTGCTGCAGAAACTAGCCACTTTAGCCTAGAAGAAAAGCAAGCGCTACATGCTTTGATTCAGCTAGATCTCGAAGAAAGTACTCTTTCAACGCTCTCTAATCTCGCCGATGCTGAACTGAAAACACAGTTAAAAGCTCAATTCAAGAACAATCCTAAATTCAACAAGCTACCCGCTGAGATCGCTTCAGCTAAGTTCTCGCCTGCTGTTTTCGCCGCCGCTCGGCTAGCTGGATACATGCGTAGTATCGGCAAAGCCGTTCTGCTAGGCAACGTAGTCGGTGCTATCCGCGCTGCTGAGTTTGACTTTCCCGCAATGTTCTCTGCCCTTTCCACTGGCGATACTACAGAATTCGCTAGCTTACTGTCCGCCGCCCTACCTAGACAGACGACTTTCGTTTCAGCCGTTAGCACAGGCGCAACGTTTGCTTGCAACACCGCTACGCTCGATCTGACGCCTGGGGTGTGCGATCGCTTCTCTAGCTTCATGCGTAGCACCCTCGTTAGATATCAGCGCTCCGCGAGTTAGGCGACAGCTGATTTTGGAGTTGGGACTCTGAGCGCACATAGCGCCTTCAGAATCTGACCTAACTGTTCTGCCTGCGTAGGATCAAGAAGATGTAGCAGAGGGAACATCTGGTACATAGGGGACTTGTCTCCATACATCAAAACAAACTGGTAGTTAAGGCCGTTAGTCACTAGTCCCCAAACAGAGCCTTGATCAGACAGACTCTGATATGCGTAGGTTAGTAGCTGAGGCAGCCCAGACCGACAGGCGATTTCGCTGTTTTTTGCTTCTGCAACTACGATCCATAGTGGAACGCCCTCTGTTTTGGCAGCGTGATTGATCGCCAAGATGTCGTACCTGCCCTTGATAACCTTGTCATCATCTTCAACTGTAATCTGAGCGATATCTTCTTCTACTTTCAGCTCAACCGGATGGCTATAGAAACCCGCCAACCGGAGCAGTGGAAAGATGGTCAGCGCTTTAATAAGTCCCTCACTAACCTTGCCAGCTTTGAGATAGTGCCGAAAATCTTTTGCAATCTTGACAACATCTTTTCGTTCAGCAGTCGATAATTTATCAAGTGGTAGAACGTCCAGATATCGACCTAGGATTTCAACTTCCTGAAAGCCCAGGTGATTTTCAACTTCGGCCACGCTGAGACTGCTTGCGTTTAGCAAATTCATACTACAGATGTCTTCTATATATACGATATACGCTTACTCGTATCTATTCTAGCGATTGCACTGACGCGCTAAGCTAAAAGCGCCCATATTAAGTCTCTTGCTAGCTGCCCCTTGTAGGCTGCTTTGTCCGCTATGAATCCCAACAGACATGAGCTGCGTAAGCGTATCCGACGTAACTTGGTTTGGTTTGGTCTGCTGGCGTTTGTGTGGCTGATGTGTAGCGGCGGGGCGGCGGCGGAGAGTTTGACGGAGCGTCAGCGGGCTTTTCCAGACTGGACTAGCAAGCCGACTGTGCAGGTATCTGATGGCGATCTGGTCTATCCGAAGTGGATGGCTGGCACCTGGCGGATGAGTTCTACGCTGATTGCGATGGAAGCGCCGCTAGCGCCTGAGATTGTGACGCCAGGATTCGAGGGCAATCGGCAGTTTCTACACAAGGCGATTCCGGCCATCATTCGATTCGTGCCGAAGGCAGTTTCTAAGGGAAGCTTTCTAGGTCGCTCTCTGCCTGCTTTTCTAGATGATGCTGATGAAGAGGATATTGAGATCGTCTCTGATCGCGCTTTTAACGGGTTGAGCTTGGCCCGCGCTTACTTGGGCGATGACTGGGTAAAGGCAGTCAAGGTAGATCCAGACGATCCTAATCGGCAGGTCACTTTTCTAAAGGATGATCAGCAGCTCGTTTCTACCGTGACAGGGCGACAGGTCGAGACGCCAAATTTGGGAACCTTTGCCACCACAGAGATTTTTCAGCAGTTCTTTCGCAATCCTGGGCGGTTCTCTGCTGACAGCACGCCTACGGTGTACTTGAACGAAGTCGAAAACACCACGGTGTACCGCAAGCGCGGCGATGCGAATTTTCCAATTGTGGCCGATCAGATTACGGCGATTTATCTTTCACCGCAAGACCCTGATTACTTCAAGGCAAAAGGCCAGCCAGTAGCACTCTATCGCTATCAGCTTTCTTTTAGCCCAGTTCAGCCGAGTGCGGCTTTTGATGTGGATGATTAATGGCTAGATGACTAGCGGCGACGCGGGTCGTAGCTGGGTGGATAATCTGGTGGGTAGTCGCGTGGGTAATCACGTGGGTAATCGGAGGGATACTCTCTGGGGTAGTCTGGCGGATAGTCGTTTTGGCGACCGTAGTCGGGATAGTTGGGATCACGATAACCGGGGTCAGGATAGCCAGGATCGCGACGCGGATACCCTCGGTCGTAGCCACCCCTGTCAGGAGGCGGGTTATAGGGCTGATTGCCGTAGCGACGATCGTCGTAATAGGGCCGGTTACGTGGATCTTGGTTTGGATAGCGATCGCCTAAGACAGAATTTTCCACATACATCTTTAGCTGCTGGGCCATGCGCCGCAGCCCTTGTCTCTCGTCCTGGCGAATAAAGGGCAAAAAGACTTTGGACAGGATGCCAGAGAAAAGTTCGCGATGAATATAGTGGGTGCGACCCGGTACATTTTCACGCAGCTCAAAAATGTGCTCGCTCCGCAGCCCTGGAATCGTAGAGACCCAGCGCATCATATAGGGGGGGCGCACCATGGTAATCAGCGGCTGAAACTCGGTTTCCTCATCGCCTTCTAGCCGCTGCATCGCCAGGAAAATTTCGCCACCTCTAGCAATTCGTAATCCCGGATCGCAGTCGTACAAAAAGGTATTCCAGTAGCGCCACTGGTCCTTACGCAAGAGGGCTTCCCAAACGACACTTTGGGGCGCATTGATGTCGATTTCGGCGTAGAGGGAAGGCATGGAAGAGAAGTAGGAATTAGGAAGGATTAACGATGAATGGAGTTTCGACGAGTGATTTGGGTTGATTTTATACTTTTCGGTGCCTACTTGCTCGGTAGTGTAGGTAAGAGTCCCCCAGACAAGATACCCTTTTACTCATCATTCATATTCCTACTTCATCCTTTAACTTATGGTCAGTTTGACGCCAAATCCTAGCTATAGTTTGACGCTCCGTATTAAGCTGCCAAATCAAGTAGGGGCGCTGACCAGGGTAATCGAGGCGATCGCACAAGCAGGCGGCAGTCTAGGCAATATTGACATTGTAGAAAAAAGTCGCAAATACACGGTGCGCGATGTGTCAGCAGATGCCTCGGGGACGGCGGCGGCGGCTGAGATTGAGCAGGCGGTGCGATCACTCAGTGATATTGAGGTGCTAGACGCCTATGATCGCACCTTTGCTCTGCACAGAGGTGGCAAGCTAAGGGTTGAAGCCAAAGTTCCGCTGCGTGAGCAAGACGATCTGGCAATGGCCTATACCCCAGGAGTAGGGCGGGTGTGTGTAGAGATTGCCGACAACCCTGAAAGTGTCTACGACTACACCATCAAAGGAAATACGGTGGCGATTGTCAGTGATGGCAGCGCTGTGCTAGGGCTTGGTAACTTGGGCGCTGAAGGCTCAATGCCTGTGATGGAAGGTAAGGCGATGCTGTTCAAAGAATTCTCTGGTTTAGATGCCTTTCCAATTTGCCTAGATACGCAAGATACCGAGGAAATCATTGAAACTGTCAAGCGAATTGCGCCTGTGTTTGGAGCAGTGAATTTAGAAGATATTAGTGCGCCGCGCTGCTTTGAGATCGAGAGACGACTGCAGGCAGACTTAGACATTCCGATTTTTCATGACGATCAGCACGGGACGGCGATTGTGAGTTTGGCGGCGCTGATCAATGCGCTGAAGCTGGTGAAAAAGCAGATCGGTGAGATTCGCTTGGTGATTAATGGCGCGGGGGCAGCGGGGCTGTCGATGGGTCGGCTGTTCAGGCAAGCTGGTCTGAAAGATTTGATTATTTGTGATTCTAAGGGGATTATTGGAGGCGATCGCACCGATCTAACCGAGGCCAAAAAAGAATTCGCAGTTTCGCACTCCGGCGGCCTAGCCGACGCCATGCAGGGCGCAGACGTCTTTATGGGGGTCAGTGCGCCAGGCGTGGTTACTGTCGAGATGGTGAAGTCGATGGCGGCTGATCCGATCGTATTTGCGATGGCCAATCCAATTCCTGAAATTCAGCCAGAGCTAATCAAAGAGATTGTTGCAGTTGTGGCAACCGGACGCAGCGACTATCCGAATCAGATCAACAATGTACTGGCATTTCCGGGGGTAATTCGTGGGGCGGTAGACTGCCGGGCCAAGGAAATTACAACAGAGATGTTTTTGGCGGCGGCGGGTGCGATCGCCTCTCTAGTCCCCGATCAAGAGCTATCGCCGAACAACATCATGCCTTCTGTCTTCGATTCTAGAGTTGCACCCGCTGTTTCATCTGCTGTACAAAAAGTTGCTCAATCTGCTGGAATTGCGAGAAAGAAAACCGACTAGAAGAAAATGACAAAGCTTACCTACTCGCCGCCAATCTATCCCTTTCATATTGATGCGATGGGCCATGTCAACAACATTATCTACATTCAGTGGATGGAGATTGGCCGCGTGCTGCTCTTAGAAGCGATCGCAATGCCAATAGCAGAAACTGTAAAAGCAGGGTTTGGTCCCGCTCTGATAGAAACTCATATTAGCTACAAGCTGCCGCTGTATCTAGGTGACAAAGTTTCGGCCTCCATTTGGCTCTCACAACTACGCGGAGCCTCGGCGATATTAGAGTTTGAATTCTTTAATCAGGCCGGAGAATACGTGGCCCTTGGCTCACAGCGAGGCGTCTTTATTGACCTTGAAAGCAAACGGCCTAAACGGCTGAACAAAGCGCAAAAAGAGAGATTTTCTAAATACCTAATTGCAGATTAATAGCAGAACCTGTAACCGCAGGATGAGTCTTGCGGTTCACGCTTTGTCATAGACTATTCCGTAAGACAGTGATTAACAAAGGATAAACTCCCATGCTAAACGAACAGGCCAAAAAGACCATGCTGCGTAAGATTCCGCATGGGCTATATGTCTGCGGCACTAAAGACGGCAACGACGTGAACGGATTTACCGCCAGCTGGGTAATGCAGTCTTCATTCACACCGCCGATGGTCATTACCTGCATTAAGGCAGATTCTACCTCTCACGCGATGGTAAAAGCTAGCGGCGTCTTTTCTTTGAGTATCTTGGAAGCGGGACAAAAGGAAATCGCTCAAAACTTCTTCAAGCCTTTGCGCCGCACAGGCAACAAGTTCGAAGACATTGAGTTCTACGAAGGCGAGGAGACAGGCTGCCCGATCATTAAAGACTCGTTAGGCTATGTGGAATGCAAAGTAGTCGGCTCAGTAGAAGAGGGCGACCATACCGTGTTCGTAGGAGAAGTGATTGGCGCAGGTGAGCACCGTGAGGGCAAACCGCTGCTGCTAGAAGATACTGGCTGGAACTACGGCGGATAAAGTGAGAGCCAAGGCTTTATATACCTAAACTCTCTATACCTAACGACGTAGAATCTAGCACTATGGAGAATGGGCAGATCTCTATCATCGGGCAGTGAGTTAATACTTACAAGGTGACATAGTGGTAACACAGTAGACGAGGCGTGGCGGATGGTTCCTGACTTTACGATAGGTGTCGAAGAAGAGTATCAGATTGTCGATCCGAAAACGCGATCGCTCACTGCCCGATCAAAGTCTTTGATCAAGACAAATAAGGCTGCTGATGTAGAACAAGAGATCGTCCATGAGCTGTTTCGGTGTGAAGTAGAGATAGCCACCGACATCTGCCATACCTTAGATGATGTTCGTCAGGCGCTGGTACAGGCCAGAACAGCAGTGATTGAAGCGGCGAAAGAAAATGGGGCTGCGATCGCTGCTGCTGGCACGCATCCCTTTTCGCCTTGGGAAGATCAAGAAGTCACGCCTAAAGATCGCTACTACGCCCTGCAAGCAGATCTTCGACAAATCATTAGAGAGCTAATTATTTTGGGCTGCCATGTCCACGTTGGCGTAGAAGATAGAGAAATGGCTGTCCAGATCAGCAATCGATCTCGTAACTGGCTGCCCTTGCTACTGGCACTGACTGCCAACTCTCCCTTTTCTGAAGGCAAAGATACCGGCTATGACAGCTATCGGATGGCACTATGGTGTCGTCTACCGACCGCCGGGCCACCGCCATTATTTCAAGACTACGCCAACTATCAAAGCTTTATTCAGCAGCTAATAGACACCGGTATCACTGACGACCCGACCAAAGTCTACTGGGATATTCGCCTATCTGAGCGCTTCCCTACGGTTGAATTTCGCATGTCTGATGTCTGCGCCAGCATCGAAGAGGCCGTTATGCTAGCAGGGATAATTCGGGCGTTGGCCTATACCTGCTATCAGGACGCTATCAATGACCAGCCCGCCATACCCGTTCGAGCAGAAATGCTAAAAGCTGCTATGTGGCAAGCCGCTCGGTATGGACTCAACAGTGAGCTAATTGACTTTGCCACGATGAAACCTGTTCCGGCAAAGACGCTGGTGCAATCTTTTATGAGCTATATTCAGCCAGGGCTAGCTCATTTTGGAGATGAGGCAGTCGTTCAAAAAGAAGTAGACAAAATCTTGAGCGAAGGCAACAGCGCCCAGCGACAGCGAGCGATATACGAGAAGACAGATAGCTTAGAATCCGTTGTTGATGATATTGTCAGACGCAGCGCCCTGCAGACAAACGCGAAGCTGCAGCTCGAAGAGGTTTAATCAGTAAGGTGGCAGTACACCAGTAAGTTCAAAAAGGTGCTGCGCCCGCCTTAGCCTGCTATATCCTTTATCCTTCTAAGCTCCTTTCAAGGTTTGTCCTATCAAAATCATCCCATCAATATTACGTTGTCTATGACGTGAATAATGCCGTTAGTGGCCTCTATATCCGCAGCGACAACAGTGGCATTTTTGACTTCAAAAGCGGAGTTAACTCGAACAGGAATAGGAGAGCTTTCAAGCGATGGTAGACTCTCTTCTTTGGCAATATCCGACTGTGCCCAGCGTCCAGCAACTACATGGTACTTCAAGATTCTAGCTAGCTGGGGTGGATTGTCTACCAGCGTTTGTACAGTACCAGGCGGCAGTTTAGCAAACGCATCATCTGTCGGTGCAAAGACTGTGAGCGGCCCTTCTCCCGATAGCGCTTCGACTAGTCCGGCTGCTTGAACCGCTGCGACAAGGGTCGAGAAGCCTTCTGTGCTAACGGCGATTTCAACAATGTTGGGCATGGAAGAAAAGGATGAACGATGAACGATGAATGAGGGTGCTGGCTAGTTGATCGAGAATTGAAGTGTTTAGCGGTAGCTCTGTTGTTGAATATCGTCTAGTCTGGCTTCGGGGCGTTTAAATCTGTCTATTTGTTGCTCGAAGAAGGCGCGGTTGGCTTTTAGGTGTTCTGGGTTGGGATCATCTAAGGGGTAGAGCAATGCACATCTAAGCGCCTGAATTACAGCAGAAGTAACGTTGTACATCGATCTTTGAAAGGTGATGCCAAGCTGAATTAGCATGTCGTCTTCGCCGCGACTGTGCTGCTGATATTCTTCAACCAAATAGTCTGGCAAGAAATGCAGCATATCTTGCATGAGCAAAGTCGGCGGGATGCCAGCGCTACCTACTGGAAAAACGTCCGCGTACAAAATGCCGTAGTGAAAGTCTTTTTGATCGTCTGGAACTTGTCCGGCCTGGGCGTTGTAGGACTTGGTGCCTCTAAAAGGGGCCGTACGATAGAAGACCGCCTCTACATAGGGCAGGGCCGCTTCGTAGAGCCAGGTAAACCCTTGGGATTTGGGAATGATTTCATAGCATTCATCACCGATATAGACATGGTGGTAGATAGGTCGCCCGGCGATCGCAAAGATTCCATTTACCAGAAAGTCCATTGCCTCCGGTACGGTCGTCATCTTACCTTCGTCATATAGATCGCTCATCTCAAAGAAGACAGGTGCCATTACTTCCCAAAACAGGCCAAGATTAGCATAGTAAGACAGTCGCCTCACCTGCTCTAAAAACATTTCAGGGAACAGCTTGTAGAGCCCAAGCATCAGCGGATTACCTTTAAAGTAGGCGCGAATGGCCCTGTCGCTATTAGCGATATATTCGTCAGTATATAGATAGGCATTGAACGTCGGGTTGATATCTTCGTGCCAAAGCATCGCATCCATACAGGCTTCGGCAAACTCCATATTGACCCGGTCGTGCCAGAGATGATGCAAGAGCTTAGGCAGCTTGCGACCGCTCTCGCCTTTTGCCATAAATTCACGGAGCTCTGGATGGGCATCGCCTGGACCTCGCCAAATCCTTAGCGATGCCTGATCGCCAGCATAGGCGTTTTGTCGATCCAAATATTCCTTAGAGATAAAATACTTGAAAGCAGGGAGCGGGTTGAGGAAAACTTTCTCTGCGATATACAACAGATCTCGCCAGTAAAAGTCCATCGGCACCGCATAGGCTTTATAGATACCAATAATCTGCTTAAGATTGTCGGGTGTATCCGGCAGCATAGAGCCACCGGCTTCTAGTCGGTGAATGACTTCTGCAAATTGATGAGTAGAAGCTGGCAGCGTGGGAGCGGTAGCGATGGTGGTTGTCATGATGTAGGCAGAAAAAAGGAGAGAATATGAAAGGTCCTAAGATGAAATGAATTTACAAATGCGCTCCGTCGTTAACGCTGTCTCGGCTAGTCTCTAGCTGCAATGAGGCGGCAGTCTGAGTAATGGGTACAGCGGCAATTAGCCTAGCAGAGGTAGATTCGCTCCAAAGTACTAGCCAAGATGGCTGCAGGCCCAGGGTAAGTACAATAGCCGCTAGCACGAAAGCGGGAACCCGTTCACCGTTAGTGACTTTGTCGTAGTAGGCGGTTTCATTGTCTAGGCGACCAAAGCAAGTGCGATTAATCAAGATAACGAAGTAGACAGCGGTCAGACCAGTGCCGACGACGCAAAACAGCGTAGCAATCGGATAAACGCTATAGCTGCCTTGAAAGACTAGAAATTCAGTGATAAATCCAACGAGTCCAGGAATCCCGGCGCTAGCCATGCCGCTTAGGACTAGCAGAGCGCTGATCAGCGGCAGTCCTCTAAGCGGGTTTAGCAGACCGTTGAGTTGATCGAGCTGACGAGTCCCGACTTTGGTCTCTACCACCCCGACGAGGTGAAACAGCAGGGCCAAGATCAAACCGTGAGAAACCATCTGGGAGATTGCACCGACGACGCTGAGCTCAGTAAACGCCGCGCCGCCGAGCATGACATAGCCCATGTGACCGATCGAGCTGTAGGCAACCATACGCTTGATATCTTTTTGGGCGATCGCAGTCACCGCTCCATACAAAACGCTCGCTGCTGCCCACACCGCCAAGAAAGGCCCTAATGCAGACCAAGCCTCAGGAAAAAGCCCTAGGCCGAAGCGAAAAATGCCGTAGGTCCCTAGCTTTGCTAGAACGCCACCTAGCATGATCGCCACCGGAGGAGAGGCGGAAACGTAGGTATCAGGCAGCCACGTATGAAAAGGAATCAGCGGAATTTTGATGCCGAATCCAACGAGTAAAATGCCGAGTAGAACAATCTGTGTCGGTAGCGGAATTTCGCTTTGCAGCGCCTGCTCGTAGGAGAAATCCAGGGTGCCGCCTAACCAAACAGTGCCAACGAATCCAGCAAAGATGAAAGCCCCGGCTAGCGCTGTGTAGAGCAAGAACTTGGTTGCCGCATATTCTCTCTTTTCCCCGCCCCAGACTGAGATCAAGAAGTATAAAGGCACCAGCTCTATCTCGAACAGGAAGAAGAACAGCAGTAGATTTTGAGCCAGGAAAGCGCCAGCAACACCACCGCTGACAAACAGCATGAGTGAATAGAAGAAACGAGGTCTTTCTATCGTTGTGCTGCTGCTGCAAATAGCAATCCAAGTCAGCAAACTGTTTAGAGCAACCATCATCAACGACAGCCCATCTAAAGCCAGGTCGTAATCGAGACCTAATAGCGGCAGCCAAGCGATGAACTCTCGCATCTGAAAGCTAGCAGTGCCCAAGTCAAACCGGGTAAACAGAACGACTGTCCATAAAAGAGACGCGCCAGAGACGGCCAAAGCAGCATTCCGGGCATTCGTCGCGCTCAGCTTGATAGGGAGAAAGGCGAGCAGCAGAGCGCCTAAGATCGGTAGCCAGATAAGGAGGCTTAGCATTGGTTTCTCTAGATTTTTCTCTAAATTTAGACAGGATGATCAAAAAGCGTAGACTGAAAAGCGTAGAACTAGGAATGCTACAAGGCAAGATAGCCCCAGCTCAGATAGAGGCAGATGACCACGACAAAAGAGGCAATGGTGAGGGCGTAGAGCTGAAGCTTACCGGTATTGATATACTTCAAGGCCTCGCCGCTAAGAAGCGAGCTGAGTCCGACAAAGTTGACTAGACCATCAACCACATAGCGATCGAGCCAGTCTGTTAGCAAAGAGAGTTTATCTACCAAGGCGATCGCAGTGACCTGATAAACTTTCGGCGTATAAAAGTCGTAGGCCAGCAGTCGATTGGCCATAGCCGGTATCAGCTTGGTTGGATTTTCGATGCGCTCTAGCACGTAGAAAGCACTACTAGCAGCGATGCCTACCGCGCTAGAAAGAAACAATGTCCAGCCGAGCGTCCAGCTCAAGCTAGAGTCCACTGGATATAAGGAGAAATTTCTGACCATCAAAGGCACATGCAAGACAATGCCAGCCATCACAGCCGTCGGTAGAACAACCAGCCAGAGTGTTTCTGGAGCGCGAGCTGTAAACGCAGTGCGATCGCCCATAAACATCAGCCCAAACATCCGCACTAGCGCAAAACTAGCCGCCCCATTCGCCAGCAGCACAATCCCAATCAGTCCCCACTGTCCGCTTTGCAGCAGCCCTTCTAACATCGCCATCAATGGCCAGAATCCACCAAAAGGCGGCAGTCCGATCAGGCCAGCAATAGCGACAAGGAAGCAGAGCCCCGTTATTGGCCTGCGGCTCCACAAGCCCCCCATCTGAGTCAGGTCTTGAACAACCACGTTCAGCATGATAGAGCCGGTACTCATAATGAGCAGCGTAGAGGCGATCGCATGCGTCAGCACAAGTAGCAAAGCTGCCTGAGTCTGACCGGTACCCACCGCGATGAAAATTAGGCCCATATAGGTGCTAGTCAAATAAGAAAGCACTCGCTTAGCATCGATTTGAGCAGCGGCGATTAGCGCGCCGCCCACTGCCGAGATCGAGCCAATCGTGAGTGCCAATCCACTAGCCACTGGCGAAAGCGCAATCACCGGCTGAAGCTTTACCAGCACCCAAGCGCCGGTAGCGACTACAACCGAATTTCGCAGAATCGTAGTCGGCAGCGGCCCTTCCATGGCCTCATCTAGCCAAAGATGTAATGGGAACTGAGCGCATTTACTGATCGGCCCGGCCACCAGCGCGACGCCGATTAGCGATAGTGTCAGCGGTGACACGCTCTGCGTGCCCGAGAGCACCGCTTGGGACCAGTCGGCTAGTTCAGAGAAATTCCAAGTGCCCGTCAGTGGATAGAGCGCCAGTACGCCCATTAGCAAGATCAAATCCCCCACCCGCTTGGTCAAGAAGGCATCCCTAGCGCCAGTAACGACCAGAGACTGATTAAACCAGAACCCTACGATCAAGTAGGTGCCTAGCGTCAAAATTTCCAACAGAATATAGCTAAAGAACAGCGAATCGCACAGCACCAGTGCTGTCAACCCCGCTTCAAACAGAGCCAGTAAAGAATATATTCGCCCCCAGCCCCAGTCCATTTCCAGATAGCCCACGGTGTATATCTGAACCAGGAGATTTAAGACCGTGATCACAACACTGGCCCCTAGCGTCAGCGACGATAGCTCTAACGGCAGCGTTAGGTTCAAATCGGCCACCTGAAGCCAGGATAAGCTTAGAAACTGAGTAGGCTGCTGCCACACCGCCATAAAAGCGATACTGCTATGAACCAGCGCTATGACAGTAGTCAGCAGGTTTAAGTAGCCAGCGGGCCGGGGGCCACTGCGCCGAATAAAAGCGGGCGACCAAAAGATGGAAAGCAGCGCTCCGAACAATGGATAGCAGGGAATTAGCCAGCTAGTTTGAGCGAAAAAGTCAGCATTGAACATGGGTGTCAGCGATTAAAGCCACGTCTAATCCATATGGGTGCAATTACAAGAGTTTGCAAACACCTATAGACTGCAAGCTATGAACGAACGAAAAGTTTGCGGATTAACTCAATACATAGAATATATCATTAGCTATATCTATTCTGACAACAAAATCCATTTAATATTTCTAATGGTTGTTTAGGGTTGCTTATGAATGTAATCACGCTAGTCCCCTCAGCTATATCCTCCAACTGAAGGGACTTACACGTTATTGTAAGCTGCTAGGATCGCTCGCTAATCAAGTTGTTAAAAGTTAACAGCGAGTCGGTGGGGAGGCTGTCCCTGCATTGATCCGAGAGAAGCCGCTGAGGTTGAGAACGGAGTTGTCGTAGCGATCGCCTGTCGCCTGCTCACCTAGCTCCAAAGTCAGAGCTGGATCTAAATAGTTTCGGCCTAGCACATTCGTGCCTAGATCGTTGGTGAACGCCTGTCCGGTAACTAGATTGCCATTTACGCTGCCAGTGACACAGGCATTGAAGCCGCCGTCAAAATCGTTAAGATTGCCGATGATAGTGTTGCCAGATTTTTTGAAGGTGAATAATCTACCGCCGCTGCTAGCCAACTCTGCGTTGCTGATGTCATTGGGGACGTTGGTAGCTGAGGTGAGGCGGTAGTTACCGTCTGGTAGGCTTGCGATCGCGCTAAACGGCAGCTTGTCACTGGCGGACTGGCGGCCAGATGTACGGCTAGTAGCAACATTCGGGGCAGCCTGAGCGCCGCTATTGTTGATAGTGATATTGACCGCATGATTAGAAAGCGGCTGATTGATTGTAGTGATAGAAGAGTTTCTAATTGTCTGACAGGTCACTGCCTGACGAATGCCGCTACTAGTCTGCAATCGTCCGTCGTTAAAAGGTTGAGCGTTAAGCCTGTTAGGAACTAATGGATCGTTAGTCAGCGTTTGGGCGATTTGAATACTGTCGACCTGCTGAGTATTAAGCCTGTTAGGAACCAATGGATTGTTGGTTAGCGTTCGGGAGACTTGGACATTGCTGAACTGCCGAGCGTCGAGCCGATTAGGAATAAAGGGATTGTGAGTCAGCGTGCTGCTTGAGGAGAAGCGCCGTCTAAATGAGGAACGAGATGAGAATCGTCGAGATCTGTCAATATCGTTACCGCAAACAACGTCTGAGCCCAACCCTTGTAAGGACTGAAGCGATCGATCAAACTCGCGGTTAAACTCACGGTCGGTGCGAAAAGGGCCACTGCTAAAGGTGCCGAGATCTTGGCTGTAGCTAGGCAGTGCAGCGAAGATTAGGGCTGTAAAAGCCGGGATAGAAACAGCGGCAATCTTGCCGGGCTGCAATAGTGAATTCATCATGGGGGCTTGAGGCTGTGCCTAGTAGATTTTACGTATCTATTTACACCCCTATCGTTAATTGTACTGAGTTTTTCTCGAAGCGAAGGTTCAAAGATATAAACCGCTATATTCCTCGACAAAGCTGCTCAGGAAGTATTGCGATCGCGCTTTGGAGATTATGGACTAGAAGCTGCTAAGCTCTATCATTCGCTCAAAATCATTTACTTAAGATCTCTGCAATTGGTATCAACCGCACCAACCGAAAGCAGAGATTCGATTCGTCCGTGGCCGGAATGAACACAAAAGCAACCCTTATGGAACACAGCTATGGCACGCAGATTTGGTGAGCTAGCCTTTACCCCTGAGGTGCAGGCAGCGCAGGCAGCGCGGGGCTCTCGGCAGATATATGAAAAATACATTGCCCAAGGTGAGGCGGGCGATGTCGTCACTCCAGAGATTGCGAACTTTATCGCTCAGCTAGAGGGTTTCTACTTTGGAACGGTGAGTTCTAGTGGCTATCCATACATCCAGTTTCGAGGGGGCCCTCCAGGCTTCCTACAGGTGCTAGATGCTAAAACCTTAGGGTTCGCCGACTTTGGTGGCAACGTTCAATACATCACGGTAGGTAACCTTTCTACCCAAAAGCCAGCTCAGCAGAAAGCCTTTATGTTTTTGATGGACTATCGCCATCGCCGCCGCATCAAAGTCTGGGGGAGAGCTAGGTATGTCGAAGCAGAGGTTGCTCTGATTGAAAGATTGAAAATGCCGGACTATCCAGCCAAAGTTGAGCGGGCGATCCTGTTTGAAATTGATGCCTTCAGCGAAAACTGCCCTCAGCACATTCCCGTGCGATATTCTGAGGCAGAAGTGAAAGAAAAGATCGAGGCTAGCACCGCACCACTACGGGCTCGGATTGCAGAGCTAGAATCGCAACAGTAGGGACTTAGCAGGCTGTGTTCCTACCAGGAACGTTGCTTGCCACATCTACTCAGAAAGCTGCTGTCTTAGCATGGACAGTGCCGCCCAGCGATCATCTATCTTCGCAGGTGGGTTATTGGTAATCTCAATGCCTTTACATTCGGCTGTACAGATCTGCTTTTGAGGGATGGCAAGACACATCTGTTCGTACAACCATTCGTCCGGCTTGAAATAACCTTGCGGCGGTAGCGATTCCACTAAATCCTCAAGCTCTACTTCCTCTTGACTGGACTCTACTGGCGCGGGCTCTTCTAGCCACAGGATTTCTGAGGTATCAATCTGTATACGAGTGTTATAGCTTTGCAAGCAGCGATCGCACTCTAGCGTCATGATCGCATTGGCCGTAGCGCTTACTTCCAAAAAAGTGCCTCTGTGCCGTACGCTCAGCTCACCTTTGACAGGCGTTAGCGTTTCTAAATCAAGCAGATGCTCCGCTACATCAATTGAAATCGTCTTGTCCGGTGCATTTAGGATCTGCGGAATATGGATAGCTCTCATCGGTCCTAGTGATAGTTCCTAGTGATAGTCGTCGTAATTACCGAGGTGACCGCATGTTCCTGTGATGACTACGCCTCCTCGTCACTGTGATCACTATCCGCGTCTACTAGCTTCACGACCAAATGACGATCGGGCTCACGCCCACGGCTAAAGGTTTCTAACCCCGCCTGTTCGCCTAGCAACCCGTGTAGCTGTCGGCGCTCGGCGGCGGATAATCCTTTAAGTTCGTACTCGGACTGCCCTTGATTGAGCACCTGATCAGCCGCTTCGTCCGCCAAAGACTTCAGCTCAGCCTGCCGCTTTTTGCGATAGCCGTTGACTTCGATGGTGTACGAGCGCTGTTCTGCCTTGCCGACATCCATATTCAAAATGGTGTTAGCTAGGTACTGGGTCGAGTCAAGGTTGCGTCCGCGATCACCAATTAGGCTTTCAATTTCTGCTTCAGAGAGCGATTCGGTATCGATTGTCAGCCAATAGCTATCGTCCCCTAGCTCGGCAGTGTTCTGATGTCCGCTCACGCTGGTCTTTAGTCCCTGTAGCTCCAGCAGTTTCTCTAACCAGCTAATGCTTTTTTCCATGTTCTTTGTCCGTCCATCCGTCTAATTAGGAGAGCCTGCGACCAGTCTTGCTGGGCAAGTTGCTTAGCAGATTTTACAGCCTTAGTGCCAGAGTAAGCAGCCTTTGGCGTCGGTAGGGCAAAAACACGACGCGCTACACCTAGACTCATGTCTAACAAGCCTATCTTTCTAAGGGCTTAGCTCAGGGAAAGCACGCTTTTGAGTATGCATGCAAAAACGACGCAGCGCTCGGTTCGATGAGGCATTGCTTTAGCACCATTGTCTATCAATACATCAGAAGATAAAGCCTCAAGGAAAAGCGCTATAAACCAAACCAGCAAAAGCGTCTAAGAGGATTTTTTCTTAGCGACCTTCTTCTTCGCGCCAGTTTTAGTGGGACTAGTCTTAGCGTTCGTCTTACTTGCCTTAGCTCCCTTCTTGCTGTTCGCTTCGGCCTTAGCTGCTCGCTTAGCTGCTCCTGGCTCAAAGGCTAGCTGCTTACGATCGTCACCGCTGCTGCTAGCGGCTTTCTTTTCTTGGGCCTCTACTAGCTTCTGCAGATTTTCCGGCAGTGGCTCACGCGATAGGATAAACGACTGCGCGGTTTGAAAAACGTTGGCGATTACCATATACATCAGTACGCCGGCTGGCAGTGGGAAGAAGAGAAACATCCCGGAGAAGATGATTGGTGTGAACTTTGCGATCGCCTGCTGCTGATCGTTTTGTCCATCTGGCGCTGCCGCATTGCCTGAATTAGTCACCTGCTGAGATACGTACAAACTCAGACCAAAGAAGACGATCATTCCGAGAATATCCCAGTGAATCTCGCCGTTGTCGCCTTGAACGCCAATCCGTCCTAACTTCTCAATAAAGAGAAAGCCCTTATCGGCAGCGAGGCCAGGAACTTTGACCTGGATTGTGACCTCACCGGGTGCCAATGCTTTGACGGTACCGTCTGGCTGAACCGCAACTAAATCGTCACCTTTGGTTATTTCCCACTGCGGCGTAATATCTACGCCTTCCTCTTTGTACTCTTCTCTGAGTTCATCAAGAGACTTATTATCGACGGAGCGTAGTTCAATTTTTGTGGTGTCACCAACCGCTAGCTTTTCACCGGTCGGCACTACTGTACTGACCTTGAAGTGCTCACCGTCGGCAACAAAAATATTGCTGGGTTTATTCACCAAGGGCGCTTGCTCAACCTGCTCGATCGTTTCTTGGGGAACTAGCTTTAGGTTTACTGGCAGCGCTGTATCCGCAAACGGCGATCCCCGCAGAGTGGCAAACAACGCGAACAAGATCGGCATTTGCAACACGACTGGAAAACAGCCCGCCAGCGGATTGCCAAACTCAGAATAGATCTCTTTGATTTCTTCTTGCTGCTTAACGGGATCGTCTTTGTAGCGCTCTTTGACCTCTGCCATCCGCTTTTGCATGAGTGGGTTGGCAATCTTCATCTTCCGCATATTGCGAATAGAGCCCGCGTTGAGCGGATAGAGCGCAAACCGGATGACTAGGGTGAGGGCAACAATAGCCAATCCGTAGCTGGGCACAATTCCATAGAAAAAATCTAGGATTGGCAGCATTACATTATTTGAAAGAAAGCCGATACCGAAGTCCATGCGTGCGCTCTGTTGTTTGTGCTGTGGTGTTTGTACTCTGTTGATTTAAGACTTAAGACTATTGTGTCTAATTTATCTGAATGCTGGGGAGTTTGGGGACGAGATAGCCCGCGAATACAAAATTGATTGGAAAAGGAACCCCCCGAAAACGACGATTTCTTTCGGTTAACCGTACTGACTAGAGTTTGTCCTTCTGCTACGCAGTACCGACTGCACCGCTGGCGACTTTGGCCTTAGGCGAAATTTTATCCGTGACGAATTCATAGAGTTCTCTGAATTTGGGTACGGCTCGCATCTCAATGCGGCTACCGTCTTTAAGCGTAACCACCATGTCGCCCCATGCGCCGAGTCCTCTGGGCACTGTGACAACTTTCGCAATCTCCGAATAGATGATGTCGGTGCGATCACGCCCCATCCAGCCACCTGTAATCGAAATTCGTCGATCGGTGATGCGATAGCGTAGCCACAGCGCTCTAACGATGGCACCTACTGTCAACGGAATACAGATAACGGTAAAGGCCAATCCGATATTAAAGATTAGCTCGCCAATATGAGGACCGCCTTCGTAATACACGTCTTCTTTAATGGCCATAAGATACCTCTTTAATTCTAAACAGGAGCTTAACGGCGGGTTTCGCCGGGTTTCGCCCTTGTAACAATTTCTAACTTTTTTAGCAGATATTCTAATTCTCTCAAAAAGTCGTCAAAACTGCACTCTACTGCAGAGGGACGAACCACGATTGCCACCTGCCAAGCGGGATCGATCTCAGGCAGATACTGACGAATAATGGCGAAGAGCTGCCTTTTGATACGGTTACGAACCACTGCTCGCTTGCTAACCTTTCGACTAATAGAGACGCCAAATTGCGGCCCTAAGCCCTCTTTCGAGCTTGAGTCTAATCTCGAACCCCGGCACAACAAGAGCGTAGACGGTGATCCATCTACGCCCTTTATTGCTTTGCTCTTGATTGATTTTCCCTTTACTGCTTTTTTAGAGGGTTTTGCTTCTAGCACTTTTACCTTCAGCGCTCGCATGGCTAGGTTCGCCGTTGCAGTTCGCCGCCCTTTGCGATGCACTCGGCTAAAGTCACGAGGCAGTTTCAATCGATTTTGCTTGGGAAGGGACACGACACCCTAGACGGCTAGCTGCGCCCGGCCTTTCGACCGACGCGCTTTGATCACAGCTCTGCCATTTTTGGTCCGCATTCTGGCGCGAAAACCAGAGACTCGTTTGCGTTTGCGCGAAGTTCCGCCAAGGGTACGCTTTGTCATCGATTGTTTTCTCCTGCTACAGTCTCGCTAGGTCAGTTTTACTAATAACTAATACCAATGCTTTGCTAATACCAATGCTGCCGATGCCAATAAGACTAGAGATTGGATCCGGCATTATCATTAGAGTGACTAGCATTAAAGTCAAGAGGTATCAAGCTAGCCTGCCAGAAGCCACTAAAACGCGGCTGCCAACAGGCACAGACCCTCTATATTACCGTCTGCCTCTATCTTCTGCAACTAGAAGCTCCCATGTGCCTAGGTAGCGAGGCAGCACATCTCCGCGAGCTTCTGCCTGTAGGTTAAATCGGTGCATGCCGAAGCGGTCAGGATTACGCACCTTGGCATCAATTACAAAGCTGGTATCAGCCGGGATGTCTTCGTTCAAGAAGATCTCTAGACGGCTGGCTTCAGGAATCCAAACGACTTCGTCAACAGGAATCTCGCGATCGCCCGATCCTCTGCCTCGGCGCACCCGAATTTCATCGGTATTGAAAGAGCCGTTTCGCTCGGTAAACGCTTCAGGATAGGTAATGCTGAGCTTGGAAACAGCGCTATCAATACGGGTTCCAGGCACTCGCAAGTAGTAGCGCGCTCTGGTACTGCGCGGGCTATTATTTCGTAAGGTGTAGGGCAGGCGATATTCTGAATCGACGCCGCCCCATAGCGTGATGCCGGGGTTGGTTTGGGCCACGCTAGGCTGAACAGGTAGCATTGATAGAGTTGTTGCGATCGCCACGCCAGATAGCGCTAGTCCCGATAGCAACCGAGCTGTAGACATTGAAGCCAAAGAACGTTTGAAAGAACGCTTAGCAGACATTCGCAATAATTCCTCACACAAATAGATGGAGCGTGTATCACTCCATACTACGTCTAACACTGTATTGGACGTGCCCGTATCCTTCGGTGGACGGTTTATTAACTGAATCTTTGCCCAAGACCGCTCAGGCTCTGCGTTACAAGCGCTATTGCAAGAGCGCTTCAGCCTTCTAAAGAACAGATAAAGTGGCTGCTCGAATGTATAGACTCACAAAGCGCTTCAAAAACTTATACGAACAGACATCAATCTTTGTGAGCGATTCTAGCCATGCCGATTTCTCTTCTGCCAAAATTTAGTTTGCCAAAATTTAGAAGGAGATGCCATGACCCTGGCAATTGAAAGAGGCGTAGCCGAGGCAAGTTCCACTGAGCCAAAACCGTCTAAAAAGATTGGCGTTCCCAAAGAAATAGCGGCTGGTGAGCGGCGAGTAGCGGCTACACCTGCCACCGTAAAGAAATTGCAAAAGCTTGGGTTCGATGTGCTGGTTGAGCATTCAGCGGGCGAAGACGCGAACTTTGATGATGCGTCGTATCAGGCCGTTGGCTGCGAGATTGTGCCAACGGCCACCGACCTTTGGGAAAAGTCTGACATCGTTTTGAAAGTGCAGCCCCCGCAGGATCATCCCAATGGCCAGCACGAAGCAGACCTGCTAGGCGCTGGTAAGTCTTTGATTAGCTTTATCTGGCCGGCACAGAATCAGGCGCTAGTCGAGCGGCTATCGAATCAGCAAGCAACCGTGCTAGCGATGGATGCGATTCCTCGGATCAGCCGAGCGCAGAAGATGGACGCGCTGAGCTCAATGGCAAATATTGCCGGCTATCGGGCGGTGATCGAGGCGGCGAACCAGTTTGGGCGGTTCTTTACCGGACAAATTACGGCTGCGGGCAAGGTGCCACCCGCCAAAGTGCTGGTGATTGGCGCAGGGGTCGCAGGTCTTGCTGCCATTGGCGCAGCGAAGAGCCTGGGCGCGATCGTACGCGCTTTTGATACAAGGCCCGTGGTCAAAGAGCAGGTAGAAAGTCTAGGCGCTGAATTTCTAGAGCTAACGTTTGAAGAAGATGGCACGGGTCAAGGGGGCTATGCCAAAACGATGAGCCCTGAATTTATTGCGGCTGAGATGGAACTGTTTGCTCAGCAGGCAAAAGATGTAGACATCATCATCACGACCGCACTGATTCCGGGCAAAAAAGCACCTTTGCTGATTACGCAAGAAACAGCAGAGCTGATGAAGCCAGGATCTGTGATTGTGGACATGGCCGCCGAGCAAGGTGGCAACTGCGCTGTGACCAAGCCGGGTGAAGTGTATGCCCACCATGGCGTAACGGTTGTAGGCATTACTGATTTTCCCAGTCGGATGGCGAGTCAGGCCAGTCAGCTCTATGGTACGAACCTTTGCCACCTGCTGAGCGACATGGGTGGCTCTGATGATTACAAGGTTGATTTTGAAGATGAGGCGGTACGTGGGGCGTTAATTACCCACGCGGGTGAGGTGACCTGGCCTGCGCCTAGACCTGAGCAGCCGCCTCAGCCTGCTGCGGCAAAGGCAGCGCCGACTGAAGCGATCGCCCCGACAGCAGACCTATCCAAGGACGCAAAAAATTCTGCTAGCCCAGCGCTTCAGAGTTTGGTGAAGTGGGTAGGCATCGCCGCTGCAGCGTCTTTGTTCTTGACGATTGGACTAACGGCTCCCGCCTCTTTTCTTTCGCACTTTACAGTGTTCATTTTGGCGTGCTTTGTAGGCTGGCAGGTGATTTGGAATGTTAGCCCGTCTCTACACACGCCGTTGATGAGTGTGACTAATGCGATTAGCGGCATCATCATCATCGGTGGCCTGCTGCAGCTAGAAGGGCTGAGTGCGACGAGTGTGTTGGGTGCGATCGCTATCCTAGTTGGCACCATCAATATCTCAGGCGGCTTTCTAGTCACTCAGCGGATGCTCAAGATGTTCCGCAAGTAATTCTGGCTAGAAATTTGGGCCAGCAACTTTGGCTAACAAATCCGCAGACAATTCTGTTCTTTCGAGCAAAGCAAAAGAACTCAAAGGAAATAATCATGACGAATAATTTGGTAACGCTGGCCTATATCACGGCTATCGTTCTGTTCATTTTGAGCTTAGGAGGGCTTTCTAACCAGGAAACGGCTAAGCGCGGTAATCTATACGGCATTGTCGGCATGGTGCTGGCAATCAGCGCGACTGCCTTTAGCGCTGGGCTAACCAACTACGTTGCCCTAGTTGGCGTGCTGGTTCCGGGTGTGGTGATCGGTGCGCTCATGGCGTCTCGGGTAGAAATGACGGCTATGCCTGAACTGGTCGCCATGCTGCACAGCTTTGTCGGACTCGCGGCAGTGCTAGTTGGCGTTGGCAATTACCTACAGCCGGAGGCAGCTTTGGTTGGTGCAGAAGAGACCATTCACCTGCTTGAAATCTACATAGGTGTGTTTATCGGCGCGGTCACCTTTACCGGCTCGGTCGTTGCCTTTGGCAAGCTAAAAGCGATTATTAGCAGCAAGCCACTGACTCTACCGGGCCGCCATCTGTTGAATATCGGCTTGCTAGTCGGTACGGTGGCGCTTGGTGTTGTCTTTATGGGCGCAGCAGGTACAGCCGGACTGCCGGCTCTGCTAGGAATGTGTGGGCTCGCTGGGCTGCTAGGTATCCACCTAGTGGCGGCGATTGGCGGTGCGGATATGCCAGTCGTGATCTCGATGCTAAACAGCTATTCTGGCTGGGCAGCAGCGGCAGCAGGCTTTATGCTCTCAAACGATCTGCTGATCGTCACCGGGGCTCTAGTCGGTAGCAGCGGCGCGATTCTTAGCATCATTATGTGCCGAGCGATGAATCGTTCTTTCTTGAGCGTGATTCTAGGCGGCTTTGGCAACGCGCCAGCGGCAAAAGGTGGCAGCAGCGCTCCCGGCGGCGAAGCCACATCGACCACAGCTGCAGAAACCGTTGAGCTATTGACGCAGGCAAACAGCGTGATCATTACGCCGGGATACGGTATGGCAGTGGCTCAGGCTCAGCACGCGGTGGCGGATATTACGAAGATTCTGCGCGATCGCGGCACCCAAGTCAGATTTGGCATTCACCCAGTCGCTGGTCGCCTGCCAGGGCATATGAACGTGCTATTGGCAGAAGCCAACGTGCCCTACGACATTGTCTTAGAAATGGACGAAATCAACGAAGACTTTTCTGAAACAGATGTTGTTCTAGTGATCGGTGCTAACGATACGGTGAACCCAAGCGCTCTAGAAGATCCGACTAGCCCCATCGCAGGCATGCCCGTGCTAGAGGTGTGGCAGGCGCAGAATGTAGTGGTAATGAAGCGCAGCCTATCGGTTGGCTATGCAGGTGTGGATAATCCCCTGTTCTACAAAGAGAATACGCAGATGTTGTTTGGCGATGCCAAAGCGAATGTCTCCGCCATTCTAGCTGAGATGCAAAAGTCGAAAGTCCCGGCGATGGCTTCGGCTTGAGGTCACGCCCAGATTCTCCAACATCACTGAATCTTCAACACAACTGAACAAATCGGGATACTGAGCATGGAAATTGTTCGGTATCCTTTTTCTTATTGCAGTTTCCCATTGCGGTTTCCTATTAGAGCTAGGCGTACGCTCTCCGTCCATCTGATACGTCCATCTAATACGTCTGTCTTTAAAATTAAGACCGGATTATCATCTTGATACTTTTTAAAAGGCCAGAGTCTAGAAAGCCAGAGCGTTTCGGCAGAATAGAGCGTGGGTGGAGCCTCTACTTAAAACTGCTTGTGATTGGCGCTCTAATCCTAGCTGTCATTTTTCGGCTGGGGGATCTGTCAACCAAGCCCTACTGGGAAGACGAAGTTTATACTTCGGTTAGAGTTTCTGGCTATCATTTGGAAACTGTTCGACAACAGATTGATAGCCAAATTATTTCGATCGAAGCGCTCTCTCAATACCAAGACGTTGCTAAAGCAGACCGCTCTTGGGGTGATAGCCTTGCCGCTTTGTTAAATAGGCCAGAGCATGCGCCGCTTTACTTTGTACTCGCTAGAGCTTGGGCGCAGGTATTTGGCGGTTCGGTAGGGGCAATGCGAGCGTTTCCAGCGGTCACTAGTCTGTTTACTCTGCCGCTCTTTTACTGGCTTGCTCGGCTATTGTTCAATTCTGCGACGACAGCAAAGATCACGCTGTGTTTAGCGTGCGTTTCTCCCATATTGATTCGGTACGCTCAAGAAGCGCGACCCTACAGCCTTTGGATGGTCGGCATTTTAGCGTCTAGCGTGGCTCTACTTAGCGCTCTGCACAGCAACAGGCGCAGCGCCTGGGCGATCTATAGTTTGACAGTTGCGCTGACGTTTTGGACTCATCTGCTATCAGGCCCATTGTTCATCGCACATAGTCTCTACGTTCTAATTTTGCGTAGGTACGAAAAGATAGATCTCAAAGCGGTCAGTATTCACCGTACGAACGTAGAAGGGGATAGTCCCTCTGCTTCAACAGACCCAAGTTTTCAAAGACCCTCGGTAGATCGTTTACGTCTACTGAATTTCCGCAAGTTTCTATCATTTGGGCTGCTCGCGATCCTGCCCTGGCTAGGCCAGATGTTCTCCCAATTTGAGTCGGTTCAGGCTGTTACTGAGTGGCAGAGTAAGCCCCTGTCGCTAGGTGATCTGATGGGCGGCTGGTTAAACAATGTAAGTCGTCTTTCTTTTTTTTGGATGCCACCGGGTCAGTGGTTGATGTTCGTGGCTTTCTGGCTGCTTCTGTTCGCCTGGTGCCTTTTTTGTCTACTATCAAGCGCTCATCTACGACAGTGGCTATTACCCGTTCTGCTCTGTGTCATCCCTGGCGGTCTGTTAGTAGGTCTTGACCTTGTATTTGGTGGTATTAGATCGCTCGTTCCCCATTACTCTATGCCAACCTACCTAGGCGCGATCTTCGTTTTGAGCTTCGGTCTTAGCTTTGGTGTGTCCCGACTACAGCGCCCACCCATCGCAAAAGGACGCCGTTATTTCCAGGCTGGGCTGTTTCACATCGTCTTAGTTCTGATGATATTCGCTTCCTGGAACAACCTACGCTCTCCCGTCTGGTGGAAAGACAGCCAACTGTATTCTTTGAGCGTCGCTCAAGCTGTAACTCAGACGGCGACGCCGATCACCTTTGTTTCCGATTATCGTGTGGGCAATTTTATGTCGGTTGGACTGATGCTGAGGCCAACCGATCGCTTTTTGTGGTTTCGCGAAAAGGAACTTATAGACAAAGGAGTCGATGTAGACAGGATCTTAGGTAGTGCTGATAATATCTTTCTTTTTAGACCATCTGAGTATCTACTTGACCGAGTCGAAGATGGCGCAGAGCAGCGACAGCTAGCTGTTGAAGAAATGGAGATACAAGATATCTACAAGATAAGTAGACCAATGTCACAGTAAGGCGTTACTCTATCGGTTTTAGCCGACAAGAATGTCCTAAGCAACTCTTCGAAAGCTATAGGCAGTTTGTTTATATCTACCGATTAAACAGTACCTTTAGACTGAGGATATTAGCCAGGACTGCCACTTTGATACTTAATAGAAAACCGAATCGCTGGTGGGGTAGCTATCTACGGCTGCTTGTGGCTGGCGCTCTAGTTCTTGCCGTTACTTTTCGACTAGGTAATCTATCGACAAAGCCTTACTGGGAAGACGAAGTCTTTACTTCAATGCGCGTTTCTGGCTACACACTAGCCCTTGTTCGAGAACAGTTCGACCGTAGGATAGTTTCGGCTGAATCGCTTTTTCAGTATCAAGACGTTGTTCAATCGGGCCAGTCTTGGGGTGATAGCCTCAGCGCTTTATCGAGCAGACCAGAACATGCGCCGCTCTACTTCGTACTCGCTAGAGCCTGGGCCCAGGTCTTCGGCAGTTCGCCTGGGGCCATGCGAGCTTTTCCGGCGATAACGAGTTTGTTGACGCTGCCTCTTTTTTATGGGCTCGCACGCCTGCTGTTCAACGCGCCGGCTACAGCCAGTATTACGCTTTGCCTAGCGTGCGTTTCACCTATCTTGATCCGACAGGCGCAAGAAGCGCGGCCATACAGCCTTTGGATAGTGGGTATCTTGGCCTCTAGCACGATGCTGCTTAGGGCACTACGTAGTAATCGACGCAGTGCCTGGATGATTTATAGCTTGACGGTCGCCCTAACGTTTTGGACTCATCTGCTCTCAGGCATAGTGTTTGCCATCCATGGTCTTTACGTTCTGATCCTGCAGAGATATGCAGCTACTAGCCTCACAGAGGATAGCGCGTCGGTTGTAGGAAGGTTGGGCTACCAGACGCCGCTGGCCCCCTCGCGGATAGCGAATTTCGGGAGATTTTTACTGTTAGGAACTTTGCCGATACTCCCTTGGTTAGGTTGGATGTTCTACCGAATATCTTCAGTGAAGGCTGTGACCAGTTGGCAGAACACAGATAAACCATTGGATGACATGCTGTTTGGATGGACTAGAAATGTTAGCTACCTTGTGCTGGATTGGATACCGCGCGATCGCTGGCTAATATTTGCCATTTTGTGGCTGCTTTTGTTCACCTGGGCTGTCTTTCGTTTGCTATCGGCAAGTCAGCTACGGCAGTGGCTTTTACCGATTCTATTTTGTCTCGTTCCAAGCGTTTTATTGATCGTCCCTGATCTTCTGTTTGGTGGGATTAGATCGCTGATTCCACGGTATTCTATTCCGATATATCTGGGCTTGATTCTGATTTTGGGCTTCGCTTTTAGCTACTGTCGTCCTCAATCGCGGCGTTCTGCAACGGCCAGCCGGTACAGTTACTTTCAAAAAGGGCTATTTCATATCGTCTTAGTCTTAATGATTGCCGCTTCTTGGCATAACCTGCACGCTTCTGTTTGGTGGAGAGATAGCCGCCTGTTTCTTGTTCAAGTGCCCCAAGCTGTGACCCAATCAGCAGCGCCTGCCGTCCTCGTTTCAGACTATCGCCTGAGCAATGTTATGTCGATCGGGCGGTTGCTTAGGCCAACCGATAGTCTTTTTTGGTTGCCCAGAGGGAAGGGCGATATGGATGAAACTGATATAGACAAAATTATCAACAGTTCGGATCACGTTTTTCTCTATCAGCCTTCTGATAATCTGCTCAGTCAACTGGAAGCTAGCTTGGCAGAACGACAGATAGCTATTGAAAAAACAGAGACAGAAAACCTCTACCAACTTATCGATAAAACAGAGGCTGAGGAATTAAACAGACAGGCTGTTTTGAGCGGTCATCCTACTCGAAAATAAAAGCTTAGTTCTACGACTTGTGTCAAAAGGCCGCAGCTCTAGAGCAGCGCATTGACCTTATGTTTTTCGATTTCGCTCATCTAGAAATCTGAGCTGTTGCTGTAGCATGGCCATAGACGGCGTCTCTATGCCGATACTGCGAGCAACACGAACAGGATTGCCTAGAATAGCTGCGATTTCTAGCGGACGTTTTTCGTCGTAGTCTATTTTCATACTGGTGCGATAGGGAGCCATCGTTTCTGTATGAGTTAGCATCCTATCGATAATATCGCCAGGAAGAGTACGCTGGATGCCAGGAGAGATCATCTCTCCCCAGGCGTCTGCTGCAGTGACGACTTCTTGCATGAGGGTAGTAATCAGCGATCGCACACCCGTATCTGCCATCATTGCCGCAGTCGTGGCATTTAGGACCACTGACAGGCCATTGTAGGGCACGTTCCAAACCAGCTTTTGCCACCGCGCCATCGGCAGATCGTCTGTGGTCTCTATCTGCACGTTTGCCTTAGCGAAGTCGGCAGCAATCTTTTCTAATAGAGGCGTCGGCGCGTCCCTTTGGTTCTGCTGATTATGTACCCCTAAAAGAATTTTGCCATAGTCCAGATGTCGAAAATGACCTGGCGCTATCTGATTAGAGCAGATAAAACACAGCCCTCCAAAGAGAGCGGGCACCGGTATGCGATGCCGGTCAAGCTGCTGGGTAATTGCCGCTTCAACGCCAAATCCATTTTGCAAAGAAAGAATCACGCCGCCTTCGTTTAATGCCGGTAATAGCGTATGCAAGTTTTCATTTTGGGTTGTTTTCAAAGCCACGATGGCGACATCAACCGCAGGCATGTCCGCTGAGCTGTGATATGCATTGACATCAGGCAGTTCAAAATCGCCGTCGATTGACTCTACTCGCAGGCCGTGCGCTTTGACAGATGCATAGCTGCTACGCAATAGAAAGTGAACATCGCAGCCTGCCTGCTGGAGACGAGCGCCATAGTAGCCACCGATAGCACCAGTGCCAATAATTGCGTAGCGAAGAGACATAGAAGGGATTCAACTATCTGTCTGGTCGAAAGATTGAATCTGCATAAGAGCCCACCGAGCGCGAGCTTGTACAGCTAAGATATCGTCTTTTTGGTGGCGCTCTTGCAACCCTGTGACGACCGGGTCGGTTAGCTCGAAGGCTCCTGCTTGAATGAGTGCGATCGCCACACCTTGCAATCCTACAACAGCGCCGTATCGAACCACCCATTCAACATCTTCTACCACCTTTAGCAGCGTTTGTAGGGTTCTAGCCTGTTCTTCTTTCCTTTTCTCCTCCGGTAGCTTTTCCCACTGAATAGCACCCAAGCCTCTCGCCGCTGCTCGCCGCACGCTCAGCGAAAAATCTTCTACCGCCGTTTCTAGGATCAAATCTAGCCCGCGCGGATCGCCAATACCTGCCAACACTCTTAGCGCCCAGGCCCGCGCGCCGTAGTTATAGCCATCGATTTGGGTCAGCAAAGCTGAGGCCGCAGGCGTTCCAATTTTGATTAAGCCATCGACTGCTGCTACTGCTGCCCCCGGATTGTTGTATCCCAGTACTTGAATCAGCGTATCGATCGCACCCTCATCGGCTAGCGCCGCTAGTGCCTCCACTGAATCGAGCAATCCCTGGGCAGAATCAGCCGCCTCTACGGCCTGCAGCCTCTCTCGAAGTAACAAATTAGAATCCGACATAAGCAAGAGAACCGAAGACTAGCGAGATAAACATAATAGCTAGCACTGCAACAAGGCTGATACGATAGCGATTCGCACTTAGCTGAAGCCATATCTTAGAAGCTGTAGCCCAGTCTTATATAGCGTCAAGTGCATAGCATCCACTAATGCATTAACGACTCGCCATGTAGCGCCACGACTATAGTGCTGAGACAGCTGAGATCGATAGGAATCGAAAAGTAAAAATTACAGCAGCGAATCCATCAGCTCCATGACGTTGCAGGCTTTAGGGGAAACTAGCGTAGTAGACGTAGAGATTTCTTTTTCTAGCAGTCCTTTCAGCGCAATGAGTTTAATACTGTTTTCCGCTAGGGTTTCAGCAATAGCCGTTGCTGCTGGTAAATATCCAATCTCACCGAGGTCTAACAGTGCCGAACGTCGCAGCTGTAAATCGTCACACTGCAGCGTTTCAACTAGCTTTTCGGCATAGCGGCCTTCGCCTGTGAGTTGATACATGGCGCTAGCAGCCGCATTCTTAACTTGGACGATTTCATGAGCTAAGAAAGGTTCGATGGTAGGCACAATGTCAGCATCGCCTAGTTCTCCTAATGCTTCAAGAATAGCGTTATAGGGCTGAACTAAGTGCGGCTTTCCGGGCATTTCTACAGCCGCTTCTACGCCCCCTGCTAAAAGGGAAAGCAGCTTCTCTATGCTCTCAGTTGCACCTAGTGACTCTAGTGACTGAGCAGCCGCTTCGCGCACGTAATAATCTGAGCAGTCTAGGGCCGCTATTAACGCAGGAATTACTGAGGCGTCACCCACTTTGCCTAATGCTCTAGCAGCGTTGCGCCGCAATGGAAAGCCACCGTCAGGGGCACGGTCTTCACTATCTTCTAAGGCCGATAGCAGCAGAGAAATGACTTCGGGCGTACCTGTGCCAAATCGACCTAACCACCAGGCGGCATAGTAGCGATCGCTAGTGTCTGCTGTTTGCTTTAGGTTTGCGATCGCCTGCTTTAATGTGATTTGCGGCGCACGCTCGTTAGCTTCCAACTTTATCAACCCGGTTACTGCGTCTTTTTATTTTTCATACCAGCTATCCGCACAAATACCTGTACATAGCAAACCCAGAGAAACAAACAACCACTAGACGCTTCCAGTAATCGCATATCTCTCTGGGTAAAAAATTGAAGTCTAACCGCCTGTAGATACTAGAGCTAGTAGATCAGAGGCTAGAAGCATCAATTTGGCTAATTAGCTAAGTGCGTTGATCGCGTAGTTGATGTAGTTATTTGCTTCAGTAGCAGGAATACCAGACAAACCATGGTTTGATTGGATATGCTTGAGCGCTTCTACATACCAGCTAGGCGATAGGTCAAAAGTCTTGTTGATTTCAGCAAGACCAGAAACCAGGTAGTCGTCCATCGGACCTGTACCACCGACAATCAGGCAGTAGGTGATCATCCGTAGGTAGTAGCCGATATCGCGAACACACTTGTCCTTACCACGCTGGTCAGCAGCGTACTGAGGCCCCTGCATCTGAGTCGTGTAAGGAAATTTGTTGTAAACAGCTTGAGCAGCACCTTGAGCCAGGCTGTCAGACTTTTGAGTCAATGCGCGAGCAGCTTCGAGGCTAGCCTTTGCCTGACCAAAGCGACCAAATGCAACCTGCATTTCAGTCGAGCTGAGGAAACGACCTTGAGAATCAGCAGCCGAGACTGCTTCAGTCAAAGGAGTTTTCATCTTTAAAGATCTCCTAATTGAGTTTTAGACGGTTTAATTGTTTAGCTTAGTTGCTCAGCCTACAAGACTACGCAACAGCGGAAGCTGCACGGTCAAAGTAACCACCGAGTTCAGCAAGTAGGTTGCTGCAATCGCCATTAGTTACGTTGCTGTTGTCGCCTGCGATCGCAAGTGCAGCAGCTTTCATCTTCTCAACGCCAGTTGCAACAGAACCACCGGGTGTGCCTAGCGCAACATAAGTCTCACGCAGACCGTTGAGGCAACGATCGTCTAGTACGCTGGCATCGCCAGAGAACATTGCGTAAGTGACATAGCGCAGAATGATTTCCATATCGCGCAGGCAAGCAGCCATCCGACGAGAGGTATAAGCATTACCACCGGGCTGGATTAGCTGAGGCTGCTCAGCGAACAGAGAGCGAGCGGCATTCGCAACAATGGAAGATGCGTTGTTAGTGATACCGTTAACGACATCCATTCTCTTGTTGCCATCGGCAACCATTTTATCTAGCGCATCTAGCTGGGACGCACTGATGAACTCACCGCGTGTGTCAGCTTGTGAAACGACCTTAGCAAAGGCATCAAACATAGATCCTAATTCTCCTTATATCTGGCTATGAAACGGGGTTTCTAGCCGGGTTCTTGTTTTTGAAAAGCCCGTGACGTCACTATCTTCCTTTAGATAGTTTCGTTCGGGTTGAGCCATGACCTCAGGTAATATCTTAGAACCTTTGAGAGAGGATTTACACCCTTTCAAAGCGATCTAGAAGAGATATAGACCGTTAGTAATTTGCTGTTCCCGTAATATAAAGATTAGGACGGATACGGCGCGAATCTAAGAAAATTCAAGAAAGTTCATAAAAGGCTGATTCATCTGAATAGCAGGCGTAGCAAGTGTTTTCACTGCATCAACTAGGGGCATCCAAAGGGCCAAAGCAGCCGTTTGTCTCTAACTATTCGGTTTTTGTTACAAAAATGCACTTAAGCGAAACCGGGCTTGACCGCTGCTAGCCTTAGGCTGTCATCTCAGGCGGTTATTCGAGCGTCTTTTTCTAAATCGAACAAGAACCCGTGGATATACGCTTCTGTCCATTCTGGGCCATAGAACCGGGTTAGCATGCCTCTAGCCGGATCTTTTTCTGCCCGATAGCGAGCGTAGCGAAGCTGAGCGGCCCTGATCGCGCTTAGCTGCTCTAAATCGCTTACCGGTTCAGCCGCCTGGACAAACGCTATGTACGCCTTGAGATAGTCAGAAAAAGCATCGAATACATAGGTTTCTACTGCCTCAGTTTCAGCGGGCCGGGTCCATAGAAAAGCGGGCGAAAAGAATGCCTGCGCTTCTTCTGGGAAGTCGCCTCCCCACGGCAGGTCGGCCTGATAGCGATGAAACATTTCCATCAGTGGCCCAGAGTACTTTGCCTGATACTCTTCAGTTTGGAACAGTGGCTGCATGTCAATAGCAATCAGATGGCCACCGGGCAAGGTGACAAGATCCGCGCCAAAGAAAGGCAAATCGTAGTTTAGCTCTGGAAAGATGACGAAGTTGAGCACCTGAAGTGCCGCGCCGCCTTGGACGTGGGCAGCACGAATCTGTCTGAGCTTGGGTGCTTTAGCGCCGTAGCTAGTAGTTGTAACGGTGGTTTCGCGTTTGCCCTTGCCAGTGACAGCGCTTTTAGAGTCAAACCCGGCAGGAATAGGGTAAGGGCTCAAATCGAGGCTGCCTTCTAGCAAGGCGATCGCCTTCGCCAAAAAAGGCTCATAAATAGTAGTCATTTGGCACTCACAGGCGCAGCGCTAGCAGCGGCGGCTCCGGCAGTCGTAACACCTGCTACAGGCACGGCATCTTCAAACAAGAATTCATAGAGGAATCGCTCAGACCACTCATGGCCAAAGTAGCTGCCAAACAGCCCCGAAGCGGGATCTCTCTCGGCGCTGTATTGGTCGTAGTCTTTTTGAGCCTTAGCAACGCGGGCCATAGCCGCACTGTTGGTATTGGGCGCAGCGGCATCTAGCATCTGCCAGTAGAGCTGAAGGTAGTCTTTGAAGGCTTCTAGCACTCTAGTCTTGACCGTTTCAGGATCAGTTTTGGCAAAGAGTAAATATTTAGAGAAGTACTGATTAGCATCGTAGAACTTCATCTCAAGGTTCTGCGCTAAATCTGGATATTTATCGTGGAGTACTTGCAAAGGCTCAATGTACTTTCGCTGATAGGCATCGTCTTGAAACAGCGGCTGGAAGTCCATCACAATCAAGTTCTTAACGGAACCAAAAGAGAGAAAATCAATGCCTAAAAGTGGTAAGTCGTACTGATGAGCAGGATAGATAACGCTGTTAAAGATCTGAGCGCTGGCTCCCGCATCAATATAGGTATAGCGAACCTTACGCAGTTGGTCGCACTGATAGCACCAGCTTTGAATCGTAGCTGGGTTGCGTCCCCTTTCGCTGATATTGCATTCTAGACCGGCTGGAATAGCTCGTTTGATCAGATTGAATCTCTGTGAAAGAGAATTCTCTAGATGCTCTTGAAAAGGGCGATACATTATTATCTAACCGTGTTTTATATAAGGACGCTATGCCCTCTCACAATACGAGATTGCAGCCAGCGGTTCCCTGATTATGAAAAACAAAGATACATTCCTTAATGGGAGAAAATTTGTCCTTTAGTACAGCGCTTCCACTCCACTATTTGCTCCGCAGTTTGAACTGCAATTTGAACTGCAGCGACAGAACCAAACCAGCCAGCGCTGGCTTACAAAACTAGAGTCCAGACTGCCTTGGGCATCATCCTCTCAAGTGCTTTGCCGCGAGAGCGCTCACGTCCTCGGGGGTGACAAATCGCTTTTCTGAGCAGTAGGTCATGAGATTGACGCCATCCATCATCCGGGCAGTGCTGACCCTGACGCGAAAGTCATCTGTTAGAAACCAGCAGCGCTCTTGGCCCTGATTAGTTTCATAGTCGGTATCGATGGTGAGGATGCCGTCTTGGCCGAACCAGTAGCGACTGACGACGGGAATAGTTTCTACATAGCCGCGATCGCGCACCAATTTTCCAGATTGCCCGCTTTCATCATCAGGCACATCTACCAGCACCGCCGCCGAGGAAACCGGCGCACTATCCGATAGATTTGCCTGCCAGGCAAAGCTCGCCCCGCCAGCCGCCAGATTCGGATCAATATTTTGAGACTTACAGATATCGATTACGCGCTGATCGCGGGCAGCCACCACATCTACAATCAAATTCGACTCACCCGACTCGTCAGCCACCACATCAAAATGATGCACCGTACGCTGCGTAAACCAAACGCCCTCACTCTTGTGAAAGAACGCCATCATCGACATCGGGGGATTCAAAAGCATAGCTTTAAGGCAAAGTTATCGATAGGTTGTCTAACTCTCGGCACCGTTAGGTTGACATGTTGAGACGCACTTCACTGGCGATCGCACCTGAGCTTTGTAGTTGCTCGTACCAGTGCTGAGCTGTCTCTGCCATCTTTTGGCGCTTGGTGGGATTGTTCCATAGTTCTGACCAGTTCAACTTCCAGCGACTCAAAAGGCGCTGTAGCGATAGTAGTTCTTGAACCAAAGCCATATCTATCTCTAGGCTAAGCCCTGGCACCGTCCACTCGATGAAGAACTGACTTTCTCTGATCAAGTGCTGAGCTACCGATTCTTCTGTACCGCCTTCTGCTAAGGTTTGCAATCGAACCAAATTCATGGCTAGGCTATCTATTTGCACAACGGGACTAACGGCTTCGTAGCGAGCTTTTAATTTCTCCCAGTTTATTGCCATTGAACATCACCTAGTAAGAAACGTACAGCCTGGTTAACTTGTGCTCGAAGCTCAGAAGATTGAATCTCCATCGAACGATTGTTAGCCGGTGGACGAATGTTGATAATTGACTCGTAACCGACAGTCTGATTGAAAGGATACCAATCTGCTCCCCAAACGTTAGCCTGCTGGCTGCCGTCTGCTAGGAGAAACTGCTCACAATCGGCATGAAGTTCACCGCCACCTGCTAAGATACCGCGCTCAATATCTACTGCCAGTTTAATGTAGATCTCCAAAACCTCTAACATTTGGCGCATCTGCTCAGGTGTTGCCTGCTTCCGAATGATGAGAATCATATTGCGCTGTACCTATCGGCCAACGAGATACTGGAAATCGTACCTATCACCCTTTGTCCTTTCACAGCACCTAGCCCAAGCTAGATAATCAAAAAGTTATCAGACATACTGCTAATTTGCTCTTGTGTAGTTCAGTAACGAAAACTTGTTCTGCTCCCTACATACGTACCGTAGGTGTCGTAGTCGCCTGCTTCGTAAGCGGCTTTTACAGCTCCGATTTCTGCTTTAGTAGCCTCATCTTCCTCGTAGCTATCTTCTTCTGCTTCAAATATTTGCTGCTCTGAAATGTCTAGCAGCTTTTGTTTATTCGCTAGCGTAAGAGTACTGATAGCTTTAACTAAGGAATTTATTGCTCGGACGAATCGACCGCTACAGTCATGGCTAGAAGGCTTGGCGAGTGTTCTCTGCTTTGATGATAGGATCGTTTCTCTTTGATGTCTCTATGACGCGCCTGGTTCAATGGATTCGTTACACATATCACCTAGAGCTAATCTAGCTAATGCAAATCTGGCTGATGCGGACCTATCAGGTAAAGATCTGTACAAGGCGAATTTGTCAGGCGCGAACCTGACAGGCGCGAATCTACAAGGAACTGGGTTAGTTGGCGCGAATCTATCAGATGCGAATCTAATAGGCGTAAACCTGCAATTGGCTGATCTTAGAGGCGCGATGCTGCGAGGGGCCAATCTAACGCATGCCGATCTAACCGGAGCGTACCTATTTCGCAGCGACTTACAGGGCGCGGTGTTGACAGGTGTGGTGTTAACAGACGCAGCGCTGAAGCTAGCGCTGTATGACCAAAAAACTCAGTGGCCCGAAGGATTTCGATACAAGCGCTGTGGGGCGGTTGGACCGGGCGCAGCGCTCAACGGGGCGTACTTGAATACGGCGAATCTCAAGGACGCTGATCTTAGCGGCGCGATGTTGTTAGGCGCTTATCTTAGTGGTGCGAACCTAGCGGGCGCGAACTTATCAGGCGCGGGGTTAGCAGGAGCGAACTTACAAAAAGCTTTCTTGACGGGTGCAAACTTATCAGGCGCGAGCCTAGCAGGCGCGGAGCTACAGCGCGCTGACTTGCGGGCGACGAACCTGACCGATGTCGATATGACCAGTGTAGGAAGCATTGCCGGGGCTGACTTTAGCGGCGCTGTAGGGCTAACAGAAACAGGATGCTCAAAGCTGCTCAGTCACAGCCAAACGGAACTGAATGAATGGAATGCTTACACTCGAAAGACAACTTTGCAGAGCCTAGAAGAGCAGGGGAAATAGGAAGTTAGGACTCTAATTTCCCTTTGCTCGGCTGCCTTTGTCTTTCTTACATTCGCTTCTCTAGATACTGGCCAATCATAATCTCTTCACCTGCGCGAGAAATGATCGTCTGCCGGGTCCGGTAGTTTTCACCGACTAGCTTCAGCTCTTCTTCAAAGGATGAACCACCGTATTCGGTGCGTAAGACCATAGTGTGATCGCCTTTGAATCGATAGTCGGCGGTCACAGGCTTGGGCGTTGCAAAGCCGCGATCGCGATACATCACATCACCCCGGATGCCAAACACAGTCTCACCCACAGAGGGCTTCTTGCTCGGGCTGATGTAGGTGCTCTCCCAAGTGACCTTTGCGCCGCAAATCATCGGAACGCTAAGTTCGTGGCGGTTGCCTAGCTCGATGAGTTCTAGATGGTCACTTTCTAAAAAGGCAATGCTAATGTCGCTGACGACTTCCTGAGTTTGGTCGCTAGCCAGGGTGTAGTAGCGACGACGAGACTGCCAGTTACCGACGGAGTGTTTGAAAAATGCGATCGCTTGCGCCTCTATTGTCGATGCCGTTAGCTGCGTAGACATTACCATCAAGATCTTTCCTCAATTTTGTGCCTGCATATACAGGCTTGATAGCGAATGAATTTTTACATTTATTCACATTGATTTAGGATAGGCGATCTTGAACAAAAGGATCAATTCATCTAAAGGAATGCTTCTCTACCGCCCCGACTGAGCGAAGCCGAAGCCAAGACGCGATGCTAGCTCGGCAGCAGCGCCTCTAACGCAGCGGCAACAACTTTATGATGCTCGTCTTGACGTAGCTGAATGAGCGCGTCCTTTGCGGCGGGTTGATCGAAGGGTTTAAGTGCGTAGGCAAGCGCTAGACGCGATCGCCAACTTTTGTTTTGCAGCGTTGGCAGGATTGCCTCTAGCGCCGACTGCGACTGAGCGGTATCTGCTAGCAGCGCCAGCGTTGAAATGCCTGCCTGTGAAATCGTTTCATCTCTGTCTTCTAGAGCCAGCATCGCGATCTCAAATAGCTGCTCAGGGCATTCCATCTCCGGCATGATCGCTAGAATGCTGCGACGAACTAGCCAGTTATCGCTCGCTTTGAATAGCGCAACTAAGCGGTCGGTCGAGCGCTTACCATACAGACCTAGAGAGTTAGCAATTTCAGCCTTAACGTTGTAATCAGGCTCATTTGATAGCATCTCTATCAAGGCGGCGTAGGCCGATTCGCTGCGTTTACGCCCTAACCCCATAGCCACAAAAGATCGAACCAGAAAAGCATCATCCTGTCGCTGCTCAACTAGCAAAGGAACAGCGGCAGCGGCATCATAATCCTTCAGCGCCACTAGCGCTCGCAGCCGCATCTGGGGGTCTTCGTGAGTAAGTAGAGTCTTAATTTCAGAAATTTCCATTGAAACGTATAGGTGAAATGCACAGGGCAATCTGATTAACGCTAATTTGATTTACGCTATTAAAAGGCTAAAAATAGGCTAGTGGAGCTGGAATATCAGCGTGCCGTTCGCTCTATCGATTGCCCTCATCTGTCATCCCTCATCTGTCATCATAGACTGATAGATAGACAAGGATGGTAGAGTGAGCGATCGCCGATACCGCAGATATCTATTACCGCATCTAGTCCCACAGATGTACATATCGCGGCGGCTAGATCGGTTTCTGGCCACGGGTCTAGACCTTTACAAAATGCATTTAAATCAGTAGAAGAGGTTATTTGCTGTGTCACAAAGCACTTCGACAAACGAACAAATCAACGAGTCAAAAAGTCCATCGGCGACAGCCCCTTCACAGCAGGAGGTGGCCGAGGTAATTGCGGAATTAGAACAATACAAAGCCCGCTTGACTGAAGACTTCACGACTACGGCAAAGAAGGCTAAGCTGCCAAAATCAATGACGATGTCGCAGCTAAAGAATCATCCAGAGATTTTAAAAATTGAGGCTTCGCTGGCCCAACTGCGGGGAGAGAAAGCTCCCTCTAATGGCTAGTTCGATCTACTTTAATAGTCAGTTATTTCTCTTTTTAGAACTTTTGCAGCTTCAGTCATGGACTCTGTCCGAAAGTCGTCAAACGACTCAACCGCTCCTACTCCTCCTAATAAGCCTAATAAACAGGCCGAAATAGTTTCTATGGAGACTCAGGCCCAGACGGACAGGCTCATTGCCTATGTCGATGAGCAAATTGAGCTTTTGGCCTTTGACGAACCAGACCCGCAACTGCTGCGGCAGATGATTCAAGGACTAAGCGATCCAAGAAGGTCAGTGCGGCTGCGTTTAATCAATGCCTTCAGCGAGATTGGAGAACCGGCGACGCCTTTTTTACTAGAGGGGCTAGCAACTCACCAAGATCCAATGGTGCGACGAGCTTGCTGCAATGCTATGACGAATCTTGGCGACGAGCAGGCGGTTTCAGGGCTAGCCGCAGCTCTCGTACAGGATCTAGAGATGAGTGTAAAAAGTGCAGCGGCAGGCGCGCTAGCGAAGATCGGCGCGCCTGCGTTTGAGGCGGTGCGCGGCATTTTAACCTCTGCCGAAGCAGATGAAAGCTGTAAAGGACATGCAGCTTGGGCAATCGCAACTATGAGCGCAGAGGTTCAAGATCGGCTCTATGACAGTCTTAGCGATCCGTCGCCCAACGTCAGGATTGCGGTGGTCGGCGCGATCGCCCAGCTAGCCCAAGCTCAACTAGCTCAAACCCAGCCTCATTCTCCAGACCAGGACAATCTCCTAGTTCTAATCGACGCTCTAGAAGACACCTGCGCTGATGTTCGTATCGAGGCGATCGCCCACCTCGCTCGGCTCAACTATCAGCCCGCCTACCAGCCCTTACTAGGCAGGCTGCAAGATCCAGATGCAGACGTTCGTAAGGCCGCTATCTTGGCGGTTGGCAAGCTAGATACTGAGAAGGCGAGCGTAAGCGATACTATTAAAAAGATTGCACCGCTACAGCAAGATTCGTCTTTGGCTGTACAGCAAGTAGCGAGCATAGTAATCGAACAGCTTCAAAGATAGCGGCCTCAAGAAAACGGCTTTACACTGCCAGATTAAAGGCATTCAGATCAAAGGCATTCTAGACTAGATAAAACTAAGTCAACGGTACAATTTAAGAACTATGAACGGACTCAGCGATCGCGCTAAAACGCTTATTCCGAAGGCAAGAATTATGAGCTTTGCCGGATGGACTGATGTGGATAAAAAAGCGATCGCAATTCTTCAAACGGCAGACGATGAGAATCGCTATCTTACCGACGAAGAGCTAAGCGAGATCAAGTCTTTAACGAACCAATCCGACCTAGCGCTGACGGCAGTCGGGCTGAGCGCGACAGAAGCCGCCAGTGCATTGCGATCGCAAGCTGCCGATATTGTCGATGAAGCTAGAGCTGTCGTTCTCGCCACCTTTCCCGACATTCTAGAACCGGGCGGTGGCCTCTTTCCACCACAGCGGGCAGAAGCCTGCTGGCGAGACTTTTGGCAGTTCTTACGCTGCATCACCTACGGGATTGCGGGCCAACAGCACCACTACACCAGCACTACTGGCCTAGCCGCGATGGAACAGCTATACGAAGAGCTGCAGGTGCCACTGCCAGCGATGGTTGCGGGTTTGATTGGCGTCAAACGAGCGAGTCTGCGACGGTTTCCCATCGAGAGCTATGCGGCTCTTTCGCCCTACTTCGATCATCTAATTGCTAGACTTTCGACCTTTGTCAAAGTAAAAACAGAGGCATGAGTTCACAAAACAGTTCAGACTCAAAAAGTCCAGACTCTAGAAGCCCAGAACCTACCCCAGAAGAGGCTATGATTCGTGCCTGTATTGCGGGCGATCGCGCCAAAGTCGCTACCCTACTCTCTACCGGCACTGACCCGAACGCCCGCTGGCAAAACAGCACTGGACTAATGTGGTCGGCGATGGAGAATCATGCCGACATTGTCGATCTGCTCTTGAAAGTAGGCGCTGATGTCAACGTTCGTAACGATGCTGGCTACACCGCCTTGATGTATGCCGCCGAGTCGGATCGCAGAGATATCATCCTAACGCTGCTAGAAAAGGGGGCTGACATTACAGGCCACAACAACTACGGCGAAACGGTGCTGATGATGCTGGCGCGTCACGGTCAAACGGATGTTGTAGAGCAGCTAATCAAGCGCGGCGCTGATGTTGCTGCAACCAACAGAATTGGTGATACGGCTCTGTACCTAGCGGCTGACAACGGTCATGCCTATACAGTTGCTAGCCTGATTCGAGCAGGCGCTCAGGTAAATACGTCAAACATCGGCGGCTGGACGCCATTGATGATGGCCTCGGCGCGAGGCGATCTAGATACTATTTCGCTGCTGCTAGAGCACGGCGCAGATGTGACGCCTGTAAACCGCTGGGGACAGAGCGCCTTGAGTGAAGCGAAGAAGTCTTTTCGGCCTAGAGCAGCGATCGCACTGCTCACTGAAGCGGGCGCTACTGAATAGCTACTAAATTAGCGCTTGTAACAAAAGACAACGGAATGTGAGCTATTTCCAATACAGTCATCTTTTCCAAAGCAACAGAAGTTTGAACGGCTATCTTTCTTTAGAAACAAGCCATACAACCTTTCTGTCCCAGCGCCACATAGTCAGTTCACTGCTTTTGACGTTCACAAAACTTGACAAAAACAGACCCCCTTTACCCACAAAATGAGAATACGCAATCAACCGTTATAAGGAGATAGCATCCATGTCTTTCGGCGCTTTCGGACCCGCATCGCGCTTGGGCGTCAGTCTGTTTGAGGAAACCCCTGCTGTAGAACGGGTTCCCGGTCTGTCATCCGAGGAATTAGAAGAAATTATCAGCGTCGTCTACCGTCAGGTGTTAGGCAACGCTTACGTGATGGAAAGCGAGCGACTCTCCGTTCCCGAGTCTCAGTTCAAGCTCGGTGAATTCAGCGTGCGTGAGTTTGTTCGAGCAGTTGCCAAATCGGATCTGTATCGCTCTCGTTTCTTTGAGAGCTGCCCTCGCTACCGCTACACAGAGCTAAACTTCCGTCATCTGCTGGGCCGTGCTCCGAATGACTATAACGAAATGAAGGCTCACAGCAATATTCTAGATTCAGAAGGGTTTGAAGCTGATATTGATTCTTATATTGACAGCGACGAGTACCAGAATACTTTTGGTGAAAACATAGTGCCCTACATCCGAGGCTATCAGAGCACGGCTGCGGATACGATGGTTGGATTTACCCACCTGTTTGAGCTGGTTCGCGGTGCCTCTAGCAGTTCGCTCAAGGGCAGCATTTCTGGCAAAGAGCCTCGCTTGAACAAGCTGGTAATCAACGCGATTCCGACTGCGGTTAAAGCGCCTTCGGGTGGTTCTGACGGCTGGGCCTTTAGCGAGCCACCGACGGCTGCGGCTACTCGCTCTGGGGCAACTGTGGGCGATCGCGGCAAAGTCTATCGGATCGAAGTCACCTCTATCCGCGCCAATACCGTACGCAAGGCATCTTCTCGCTTCCGCAGAGCCAATCAGGTATACATCGTGCCTTACGAGAAGCTCTCACAAGAATATCAGCGCATTCATAAAGCTGGCGGTGTGATTGCCAGCATTACTGAAGTTAGCTAGATAGTGACATTAGGGCGGGTGAGCAAAGAGACTTTTCTTTAGAGATTTTTCTCCTTGGCCGCTCGCCTTTTTTGGCCTGCTTTAAACCCAAACCCGCTTTTCTAGCAAAAGTGGTCAGCTAGCGGTGCGGATACCTCTGACGTTAACTGCACTCTTTAAACACTGCTTAAACGCTGTTGTTGACTGCTTTCATTCCCCCTTTTATCAAATACCTATAGGAGAATCCCAATGGCAGATGCCTACACTTACGAGCTGTGGCCCACTAGCACCAAAGAAGAGATCGAAACGATCATTCGTGCTGTTTATAAACAGGTTCTAGGCAACCCCCATGTAATGGAGAGCGAACGCCTAACCACCACTGAATCGCAGCTATTCGACAAATCCCTGTCCGTGCGCGAATTCGTCCGCGCCGTGGCCAAATCGGATTTCTACAAGTCTCGCTACTTTGAAAACTGCGGTCCCTATCGCTCTACTGAGCTAAATTTTCAACACATATTAGGACGAGCACCGCAATCTCAAGTAGAAGCCTCTGAGCACATTCGTCGCTGCGCTGAAGAAGGCTTTGATGCAGATATTGATTCCTACGTTGATAGCGACGAGTATCAGCAGGCTTTCGGCGAGAACGTTGTTCCTTTTCAGCGTGACAAGAGTGAAGTAGGTCGCAAACAAGTCGTCTACAACCGCAACTTTGCTGTCAATCGCGGTCCTGCCCAAGTCAGCAGCGCCGTCACCAACTCTCAATTGGTGTACGCCGTAGCCACTAATAGCGCTAACAAAATCACTACTGCTGAAGCGACGCCTGGTTCTGTGACAGAAAAACGCTTCAAAATCAAAACAACGGCTGCCAAATTTGACAGACCTCGTCGCGTCAGCTTCGACGAGTACATCGTCTCTGCGACCAAAATGACCCCGCAAATCCAGCGTATTCAGCGCACTGGGGCCAAGATTGTCAGCATCACCGAAATCAAGTAGTGCTCAGCAGAGTGCCAATTTCGAGGCGGCTGTAAAATAGGCTTCAAAACCTAGAAGTGCGTCCGAAAAAGAGCTAAAGGCAAAGCAACAATAGCTGAAGAAGATTGCTCTTTCTCTCTAAGCGTAATTTTCTCAATCGCTGTTGATCGCCGAGCTTTCAGCTCTTTTTCTGTAGCAAAATCACAAGTGTTAAATTGCTTGTAGAACTTAAACATTTCCTCATTTACTGATCCGACATCCGGTTAGCTGATAACAAGAGCCGTACGGGATACGGCTTTCCATTTCATGCCGCTACCGGAGAAATCACCATGTCGATTTGGGTAACAAGTCCAGAGCCCGTTGAGCTGCGTCCCAATGCCTCAGTAGATGACTTGGAAGCTGTCATCCAGGCTGTGTACAAACAGGTACTTGGCAATCACCACATCATGGAAAGCCAGCGCTTAGAAAGTGGCGAATCGCTTTTACGTAACGGAGACATTACCGTTCGCGGCTTTGTCCGAGCCGTTGCCAAGTCTGATCTGTATCGCAGCCTATTTTTTGAAGCCTCTTCCGCTTACACCTTTATCGAAAAGAACTTTCAAAATTTGCTAGGTCGTGCCCCCGAAGACCAAAGCGAGATTTCTGCTCATACCGCTATCTATTCAACTAGGGCATATGAAGGCGAAATTGATTCCTATCTTGATAGTGACGAATACTGTCAAAACTTTGGCGAAAACACCGTCCCTTATCTACGCGGCCAAAACACTGAGTCCGGTATGAAAAACGTCCGCTACAACCGGACGCTAGTTTTAGCGGGTGGCAACGCTTCTAACAAATCTGGCAGCAAATCCAAACTGACTGGCGATCTAGCTAGGAACCTCTCAACCAAAATCAAATCGCCAAAAGGCGTTGGCTTGGGTAGGACGGGCCGAAATGGTCGCTTCCGCATCGCGGTTTCAGGTGCAAACACTGGCGGTGACCGCACTCCTCGCAGCAATGCGTCTTTCGAGATTGGCTATAACCAGCTACAGAATAAAATTCGCACTATTCAAAGATCTGGCGGAAAAATTCTGAGCATCGAACCCGCGTAGCGTTTTAAATGACCTATTACCGTTCAGGCAATAGGTGTATGTCAGCAGAAGCGAGCATCAGCCTTTAATCTGTTTAGTAGGGTCAAAGACGTATCAACGCTGCGCCTTCGGCCCTTTTGTGTGAACTCGATTATCTGATACGGCTGAACTAATGGACATAGACACCTTTGTAGCGCGCTCTTTGGGGCAGTGGAAATCGCAGCGTAGCGCTCATCACCTCGCCTTTGCCCATTTTGAAGAGATTCGCTCAATGATTAAAATAGAAGGATTAGAAAAGAGCGATCCAGCCGTGGTTGCCCTGTGTGAGAGCCAAGGCGTTAATCCTGGAAAAATTGCTGCTCCCTTCAAAATGAGCTGGGAAGGGGAAACAGATTGGAATGAAGACGATGTTTTGAAGGGGCAGACAATCCTAGTACCTGTGCCTAGCTTAGAAGGTACTAATAGCGGTCAGCTCTTACGCGACCAAGGCTACGCCGAAACAATTCCTGCGGCGGGTGAATATGTCATTCATCCCGACCAGACATTTGTTTTGACAACTCGATACGATCGCGCTGCTGCCGAAGAAAAAATCTGGTTTGCTAGTGACAATCTGCGCTTTCGCGTATCGCTGATTAAAACTAGCGATGGCAAAGGGGTGACGACGGCCTCGCTCTCTTCAGAAGTTCGGCTTTCTCCCAAAAAGAAAGAAGAGTAGTGAACCGAATGCGACGAATCATACAAGGAAGACCGCGATGACTTCTAAATATTTTTTTCTACAATTTTACTAGGACTGATAAAAAGCTCTCTAACCTAGCTTCAGCCTTGCTAGCCATCTCCATGTCAGCATTTATTTCAGCCATCGACTATGACTGCGCCTATCGCCCCTTCCGCTTCAGTGAGTCCAGATCTAATCACGCTGTCCACTTGGATGGCTGGAGACTTCAGCAATTTTAAGCAGGCCGACGCTGCGCTGACTGACTTTGCCCATATCCGCATATTTTTCAGGCCGCTGCCTTACGAATTCTTTGAGGGGCTAGGCTTGCCAGGTGGAATTGGCTTTTATTCCGAACAGGTCTACGATTATGACCTTTGGAGTCCTTATCGTCAGGGGCTGCACAGAGTCATCGACAAAGATGGTCAAATTTATATTGAAAACTATGGCTTTAAAGACGGTGTTCCCTATGCAGGGTCGGGTCACAATGCAGACATCTTGAAGACCATTCCGGCTGAGGGGGCAATTCGGCGGCAGGGATGTTCGATGGTCTTTCAGCGAGAGGGTGATTTGTTTATCGGTGGCGTAGAGCCAGGACACAACTGTCGAATTCCGCGCCAGGGAAAATGGACTTATTTGGTGAGCCGTGTAGAACTGAGCGATCGCACCTGGGTCAGCCTCGATCAGGGCATGGATATAGAGACGGATGAACATGTCTGGGGCTCTACAGAAGGCGCGCTGAGATTCGAGAAAAGAGAAAGCTTTGCTCACGAACTGCCGCTAGGACGTTTGTGATGCTGCCACCGCCCGCTTCCAAAAAGATGAAGGCTTGGATTCGCAGCCGCCATCTGATTTGTTCTGGCAATTTTTTTATTTTTGAAACGGTCGAGGCTTCAACTGTCGATAAGTTTGAAGCCTGCGTAGAAGCACTAGGTGGAACTTTGATCTCGGTAGAGCCGTTGAAGAAGATTTGGATCGGGTCACACCGCCGGGTCGTGCTGTATCAGGCCAAAGCTAGTCTGCACACGCCGCACCACGATCTCAACCAGTACTGGATTAAATACGGTAGCTTTCGTACCCGTTTTGACGAAAGGCAATAGGGTAATCAGATAGCGCCGTAAGATAGTTAAAAGTACCTGACAGTCTCAATCCTACTCAAATATCATGACGCACCCTACCGACGTGGCAACCCTAACTCAGTGGATGGCCGCAGAGTTTAGTAATCAAGCACAGGCATTTGAAAACCCGCCCTTCTTTGCTCACATCAAAGTCTGTATGCGTCCGCTGCCTAAAGGCTTTCAGTCGGGGGTCAGTCTCTATCTAGAACAGGCTTACAGCTTTCAATTAGACAAACCTTATCGGGTGCGAGTGCTGCACTTTATCCAGCGCGAAAATGATGTCCTGCTAGAAAACTATAAAGTCAAAGACGAAGAAAAATTTTATGGCGCAGCTCGCGATTTAGAGAAACTAGCGACTTTGAGCGCAGATGATTTAGAACCGATGAATGGTTGCGATATCTTCGTCGAATGGACGGGCGAAAGCTTTCGAGGCAAAGTTGAACCCGGCAAGAAATGTAGCGTTGTCCGCAAAGGCGCAACGACCTATCTCGACAACGAGTTTATCGTTACCGAAAGCCACATGACTAGCTACGATAGAGGGCGAGATCCAGAAACCGACGAGCTGGTTTGGGGCTCGGTTGCTGGGCCGTTTGAGTTTGATAAGGTAGCTCGCTTTGCCCATGAAGTTCAGGTGTAAAAGAGCTACCAGCCGAAAGCAGAATACTGCGAGCCCACCGCAAACGCTTCACGAGCAGCCGCGTCGTCTTTCTCTTTCTCAGGAACTGTTTCTACTCGCGACTCAGCGCAAAAAGAAGCTGTACTCAGTCCTCCAAATCTTTTGACTACGCTGGTACGCATCCGCAAGTCTGAGTTAGGAAACCAAAAGCGCTCAATAGAGCTCATGGTTTCGTATTCAGTCGTCAATACCAGTCCGTTCTCGCTGTCCATTTCAAAGCGACCAATCACGGGCACAATCTCAGCATAGCCACGTTCTCTAAGTAAATTGCCTGTCTGCGGGTTATCGGCATCAGGTACCAGCGCAAAAACGGTAGAGCCTTTGTGATCCTCGCCCTCTTTATCCCAGGCCATCTCACCATTCCACTGGACATAAGCGCCACCGACTGCGCTGCTAGGATCAACGTCATGAAGTTTGCAAATCTCAACGACCTTTTCGTTATCAGCAGGTAACGCTTCTACAGAGATATTAGAGCCACCTAGCTCGGCGCGGCGAAATGGCAGGTGGTGAGTCGTGCGCTGAGACTGCCACTGTCCGGCACTCTGCTGAAAAAACTCCATCACGTTCATAGAGGCTGTCTACCTTCATGTTTCTAAAAAGCTATTTATCAATATAACGCTGCTAGATATCACGCCGCTAGGTGCAATTGCGATCGCCACTTTGCTCTGCCTTACAGGCTGGCTTCTGCCTTATGGATAGCTGACAAACCGATAGAACTAGACTTATGGATGAACATGCTACTTAAGCCAAATCGTTAACATAACTACATGATTTGTAATTGAGGCGATTCATAAATATCCGAAAATCCGCTGATAGATTCCTTAGTCAATAGGGTTATAAGCCTATTTTCATACACAGCTTACATGTGGCCAGTGGTTGAAAATTGAACCAATAACTTTAAATAATTAATTTAAGTAACTCTTGCTACCGAATCTGTTTACAATTTGACGATAGTGTGCAGCAAGGTTAGAATTTCACTAATCAACTTTGGTTAGAGCCCCCAACCATCTGATTAAGCCCAGGGCACCTTCTAATCTGTCGATCTGTTCGTTGAGTTTTATCTTTATGACCAAACTCAATGGCCGTTCAAGCATCTATCTACATCGGTCAGATCTGTTTAACCTTCTGAGGAGAAGTAATCATTATGAGTACATCAGGTGACACAATGCCGGGCAGCCTTAGCATGGAACAGCAGTTCAAGCTAAAAGTTGTCAAGGATCAGGTAAAAGGCCTGAGCCTAGAGCAAGCGCAGGAATATGTCGTAGAAGTTATGCGGCAGATGATGGTGAAGGACAATCTAGTCAAGCACTTATTAAAGAATGCCTGAAGCCAACTGCCAATTTCCCGTTTCATCGTGTGAAATGACTAGATATCTAAGCCGAACTGCTCATTACAGCGGGTTCGGCTTTTTTATTTCTGCGTCTTTTTTCGTTTTTAGACGCTATATTTTTTGCTTTTAGACACTATAGAGATATCAGACACTCGCTACACGACAGCGCTGATGGACTGTCTATATGTCAGAATGTTAAGCGTGTGGATTACTTCTTCTTTGCAATCGGCTAGGGTGCCGACAAATATAGCGTTAGGCAACTTCGACGGCGTGCATCTGGGCCATCGACAGGTAATGGCTGCGATTTTGGATGATCGCGCTTCTCAGAATGCGACTTCAGCTCTCCCTTTAAGTACAAGCTCGAATGCTTCTCTAAGCACCATTTCTGACCTAAGGCGACCGCTAAGCTCCCAATCAGTGGCCGCTCTACATCAGAGCATCGCCGATGAAAATAGCAGTTGGACTCGGCCCACTGGCAGCACGGTTCCAGCTAATAGCACTGACTCTCGGCTGTTAGAGGCTCAACCTCTAGCAACAGTAGTTACCTTTGCGCCTCATCCTCAAGAGTATTTCTCAGGCACCTCAAGACCGTTGCTGACGCCTATTGCCGAAAAAACCTGGCAGCTTGCTCAGCTAGGAATTGAGCAGCTAGTAACGCTGCCTTTTGATCAGGCACTTGCTGAGCTAAGCCCACAAGACTTTGTAGAGCAGATCTTGATCAAAGGATTGAATGCCCAGCAGATTAGTGTCGGCAATGATTTTCGCTTTGGCAAAGGGCGCAGCGGCAGTGCGGATGGATTGAGGGCGATCGCAGCCAAACACAATATCCCAGTGACGCAGGTCTCACTGAAGCACGAACAGGGTGATCGCATCAGCAGCTCCCGTATTCGATCGGCCTTGCAAACAGGTCACCCCGATATTGCCGCTCAGCTGCTTGGACGACCCTACACCCTCACTGGCAAAGTCGTAAAAGGAAAGCAGCTAGGACGTACCATCGGCTTTCCGACGGCTAATCTCAAGGTGCCTAGCAATAAATATTTGCCCCGTACGGGCGTCTACAGTGTGCGCGTCTATGGTGTTCCTAATGCTAATGATGCTAGCGCTACTGCTGGCATTGCCGACTGTGGCACTCAGGTGATCAACGGCGTGATGAATATTGGCAATCGGCCTACCGTAGATGGACAGTCGCTGAGCATTGAAGTTCATCTGCTTGACTGGGCGGGAGACTTGTATGACCAATTGCTGACCGTGAGCTTAGAAGGGTTCGTTCGAGCAGAAGAGAAATTTGAGTCGATAGAGCAGCTAAAGCGACAGATTGCGGCGGATTGCGGGGTGGCGATCGCGGCGCTAAAGTCGGCCTAACTAGAAGTAGACTTACTGTCTTCGAATGCGGCTATATCCATCTGTAAGCGATCTTTATCAGCCGTTTATCTATTCTTAACCTAGCGTTCTTAACATGCTTGGCTGAACTCCTCAACCGTCTAAGCACGGATAACGCTATGACTCTAAAGCGTCGGCAACTTTTGCTATTTCTCGGGGCAGCCGCAGGCACCACCGCTCTCAAACCAGTCAGTCACCGAGCCAGCAGAGCGGCCACCTCAGCTACTCTAAAGAGCACTACAGCGGGAGTCCAGTCCGGGAATGCGACGATCGCCGCAACATCTGCGACACCGTTCCAGCCACTCAAAAGCCCTATGCCCTACGACGCTATTAATATCAGCGCCGATCGGCAGCCAGTTGAATACGCTCAGTATGAACTTCAAGACGACATCATTCTCCCTGACGGCTACACCTACGATGTAATTGCCGCCTGGGGTGACCCCATCGGCGACTCACGGTTTGGCTATAACAACGACTACCTATCTTTTGTCTCGACTGGCCCAGACGAGGGCTATCTCACTATCAACTTTGAGTACATCAGCAGCGATACCTGGGCCGAGACTTACGCTGCCGTCATTGGAGAGTCGCTACCGTTTGCAGAAGTCAAGCAGGCGCTAGGTAGTTTGGAGGATGAAGAAATCGACGCCTTTGCCCTGCCAGCGGGGAATCCACTCAAAGATGGAATATTGCAAATCTCAAAGGAAGCCTTGTTGGATCAAGGTCTGGGCGTTATTTTTGTGCAGCGTAGCCCAGATGGAAAATGGTCGAAGGTCAGCCATGAGAGCGAGCGGCGAATCTCTGGAATTTCGGGTCTAGAAGATGGTAGATACTTGAAATCTACCGGCCCTGCGATCGCTATCTTCAACAAAACAGACGTTCAAGGCTATACAGACGGTTTAGGCGATCAGATTATCGGCACTTTCGGCAACTGTTCAGGCGGCACCACCCCCTGGGGAACTGTACTTAGCGCCGAAGAAAATATCCAGTCACAGGTTCCTGAACCCGTGTATAGCGACGGATCTTCATTTGAGCCTAGTCAAAAGGCGTTTGCTACTGACTTTGATGGACAGGGCAATGTACTAGGGCTTTCATGTAATAAATACGGCTGGATTGTCGAAGTCGATCCGAGCGATCCGAGCGATTTTGGCACTAAGCACACCTGGATAGGTCGCTATCGGCATGAGGCGGTGGGCGTTCGCGCCGAAGCTGGGAAGAAGCTGGCGTTCTATTCGGGGTGCGATCGCCGAGGCGGCCATCTCTATAAGTTTGTCAGCGCCAGCACGGTTCAAGATCCTACTGATAAGGCCAATTCTCAACTGCTGAGTGATGGCATGCTCTACGCCGCTATCTTCAACCCTGACGGGACTGGTCGCTGGCTACCGCTTGCGCCTGAAACGCCTGTCAATCCGGTGCTCCCTAGCGACGTAGTCGGTGGCATGGTGACTCTGCCGATTCGCCCAGAAGGCGGCTTTGGCAAAGTTGAAGAAGATGCGATCGCCCAGCAGCTAAAAGCAGACTTTTCAACTCTAGGCGATCTCTATGAAGGGGCGACCCCAGAAGAAAAGCAAGGCGCTATCTTAATTGACGCTCACTTCGCCGCTAACGCTGCCGGAGCCACCGCTACTGCTCGCCCTGAAGATACTGACATCGCTCCAGATGGCACACTTTTCATTGCCTTCACCTCTGGCTCGGCGGGTGGAGACGGTGGCCCAGATAAAGCTATCTTCGTTGGGCCCGATGGCGAACCTGACTACGAAGCTGGCTGGATCATGAAACTGATCGAGGCCGACAACGATCCCGCTGCTCTGACTTTCAGCTGGGAGATGATAGCCATCGGCGGCGAACCTACAGATGGCGGCATCGGCTTTGCCAACCCAGATAACCTAGAATTCGACAGCCAGGGCAATCTCTGGGTGGTCACCGATATGTCCACCAGCAAACACAACAATCCGGTGCCTGCTGGCCGTAAAGACGAATCGGGTGAACCCATCGTTGGCCCAGGCTTGCTAGGAATCTATGGCAACAACTCCCTCTGGAAAATTCCGCTTGCTAACAGCACAGCCGGAGAAAATGCCAGAGAAGAGGCTGGAGAAGCGAAAATGTTTGCCTATGGCCCGATGGAATGTGAGCTGACAGGGCCCTTCTTCACTGAAGATAGCAGCACGCTATTTATCGCTGCTCAGCATCCTGGAGAGCGTCACGGCATTCGCCAGAACATGGCCACAGAAATGCGCGACTTTGAAATGAAAACCACTGACGGCAGAACTTTCATACAGCAGCGAGCCGTGCCCGTCGGCTCCAACTGGCCAGCTGGCACCGAAAACGCGCCTCCCAAACCTGCCGTCGTTGCAATTCGTAGCGTAGAACCGGGAGCTAGCATTGTTTAATGTCTATCTCTAATCGTTTTTTACTTTGCTGTGATGTCCCTTTCCCAAACCCTTTGGCAGGCTAATCAAGACTTAGTCGCAGCCTCTTTGAACAATCCGTTCGTGCAAGGGATTGGCGATGGCTCTCTACTCAAAGAAAAATTTGCCTACTACGTGGGTCAAGATGCATTTTTTCTAGAAGCCTTCGCTAGGGCATACAGCATTGCCGCCGCCAAAGCGCCAGACTGGGAAAGCTTTCAAACTTTTCACGCTCTGGCCAATGGCGTTCTGCAAGAGCTAAATTTGCACCACAGCTATGCCCAGTCTTGGAATGTCGATATCAAATCTGTAGAACCCGGTAGCGCTACCCGGCAGTACACAGATTTTTTACTGTCAACCGCCTGGGCGCAGCCTATCGGCATCACGGCTGTAGCGATGTGCCCCTGTATGCGGCTATATGCCTATATAGGCCAGCAGCTAGCCAGCCAGCAAAAAGGTGACAACCCAGCCCACGATTACCAGGACTGGATCACCACCTACAGCAGTGACGAATTTGAACCATTAGCCAAACAGCTAGAATCCCTAGTCGATCTACACTCTCCAGATTCTTCTCTCACTCGCTCGACCTATCGATACGCGATGGTCTGCGAACGAGACTTCTTTCAAGCTGCCTGGCAACAGTAGAGTGGGTTTCTAGATCCTACTTCTCGACGTACATTTCAGGCTCAATGGCAAAGTTGTTCAAGCGGCCAGAATCGTCGACAACATAGCCATCAGTCGTCTTGAGATCGGACTCAGATTCACTAGCTTCCGCACTGGCAATATCCTGCTTATTACCTTCTACATCACCACCTGGCATGGTCTTAGTGCCTTCTGGCTGCACCGCTTCGCCTACTGGCTGTGCAACCTGCACAGCTTGCTGGTTACCCGCTGCACCTTTGCCGGGTTCAGCACTGGTCTTGATATTTTCGTTTTCATTAACCGCCATCATCAAAGCTTCCTTTACTCAATTTATGACATCATCAAGTGTAGAGGCAGGCAGCGTGCTGCCAAGTCTGTCATCAGTTAAGTATTCGTGCATCTGTTACCTCTCCATAGAACGAAATTGGAAAGAACGAAGTTGGAATCGAAGCAGAGCGATCGCAATCTATGAATCTAACTATTACCAAAGAGTCTGTTCAGCTTTCGCCCGGTGCAGATGTTGTGCTGCGCCAACAGAGCTGGGCAGACTACGAGGCGCTGCTAGCGAGTAGGAAAAATCAGTCTGCGCTCAAAATCTACTTCAACGCATCCAACCAAGAAATTCGACTGATGGCCCCTTCGCCTAAGCATGGCAATCGTTCCGACGCACTTTCAGACCTAGTCAAAAGCCTACTGTATCAGCAGGGAACAGACTTCCAGAGCTTCGATCCGATCACGCTCAAGAAATTCGACGAGGCGGGCGTAGAGCCGGATGCCTGCTTCTACATAGCGAATCGGCAGGCCATTCTACGAAAAGAGAAGATTGATCTAGCGGTTGATCCACCGCCGGACCTGGCGTTAGAAGTAGATCTCACCTCACTCACAAATCCGCAAGATTATGAAAGTATCGCCGCCCCTGAGCTGTGGATATACAAAGGCAATACCCTCAATATCTATTTACTAGAAGAGGGTCAGTATGTGGCCAATGAGCGCAGCCCGCTGTTCCCCAAATTTGATCTAAAAGCGCAGATACCAAAATATATAGAATTGGCTTGGGCAGAAGGGGTTAGCGTCGCAGTTCGAGGGTTTGAGAAGGCGATCGCACCCTTCCCCTCTACCCAGACAAGCAAAGACCAGGAATCCAACTGATGACGTGGTTCGTCAAAATAGAAAAAGGAATCGTCGATAAACCCAGGTTTGATCAGTTTGTCGGCGCGCACGTTGCCTACGTCAAACAGTTAATCGATGACGGGCACCAGGCGAAAAGCGGCTACTGGGCAGAGCGCGGTGGCGGTATGCTGATCTTTACAGCCGAGTCGATGACCCAGGCAAAAGCCATCGTCGAGGCAGATCCGCTAATTGCTAACGACTGTGTAGAATACGAACTTCACGAGTGGTGTCTTGTGGCACAACCCACTCCAAACTGACCTAGAGCTATGGCCAAATCAGACAGCAAAGCTAGCAAAGGCGGCGGCGTAAAAATCATCGCCGACAATCGGCAGGCCCGCTACCAATACGAAATTCTAGACACCTACGAAGCAGGCATCGTCTTGACAGGTACAGAAGTCAAGTCCATCCGCGAAGGCAAAGTCAACCTGCGCGATGGATTTGCCAATGTCAAACGCGGCGAAGTCTGGCTGCACAACGTGCATGTTTCTCCTCACAGCATGACGAATCTGGCCTACAACCACGAGCCGCGTCGTATTCGTAAGCTGCTCTTGCACAAGCAAGAAATTCGTAAGCTGATCGGTCAGGTAGAGCAAAAAGGTCTGACGCTAGTGCCGCTAAAGATGTATCTAAAAGGCGGCAAAGTCAAAGTCAGCTTCGCCCTCGGCAGAGGTAAAAAGCTCCATGATAAACGTGATAGCTTGAGGAAAAAGCAGGACAAGCGCGATATGGCCAGAGCAATGAAAGCGGCTAATCAATAAGTGCTGATTGCGGCCAATCATGACCTGTGCCTTCGCTGTCTTACGGTTGCTGTCTATGTGTAATGAGTCTTTAATCAATGCTTTCAAAAAGTGCTTATGTACTTATCGAAGCTCTTCAACAGCATCTGAAACTAATTAAAATCCTCTTGTTGCAATTCGTTGCGGCTTCGCTTCAATCATCCCTTCAGGTAATGGGTTTGTTATCCATCTGAAATAGAATATGAAGTGCTCCCGTGAGACTATCACTGCATGAATCGACCCAGGTCTTGGATTAGATCGTACTTTTCTAAGCACTTAGACAAACTGAGTAGAAAGAGGCTGCTATTAGCTTTCTTCGTTACGTTGATGGCTTTTTCTACTTTTGCATCTTCATTTCTTATCTGGAAGATTCCAGAGGCAGAAGGTCAGCGTGTTCAGAGTGAGCTGCCTACGGCAGACAAGATGTCAGCTAAAGAGCAGGCAGAGTTCGTTGATAGCCAGCGAAACACGCTAGTTAGTGGCGTAGGTACAGTTGCTACTATCGCTGGGGGTATCGTACTCATTCTAAATTTTGTGCTTGCCCGTCAGAGGCTAAACATAGATGTAGAGAAGATTACTGATGATAGAAAGCTATCCGAGGCACGACTAACCGCAGAACGCTTCTCCAAAGCAATAGAACAACTAGGTGACAGTAATATACATATCCGAATAGGAGGAATATACTCTCTAGAACAGCTTGTCGAGAGCTCTATCAGCTATCAGTGGACGGTAATAGAAGTTCTTTCAGCCTTTATAAGAGAAACTGTCTCTCGTGAAAATGAGGATTATGAAGCGCTCAAAATGATTTACGCCAGTGAGCAAGAAATAGAGGAGTTTGAATATGTCAACAGTGATTCAAACTACGATCCTTTATCTATTCCTATAAAAACGGCGGCTGATATACAAGCTGCTCTTGCAGTAATTGGTCATCTTGGTCGCCGAAGTATCCAGGATATCGAAAGACTAGAGATAAAGAGAGTTAACCTGTCGCTCACGGACATTCCTTCAGTCAATCTAACATTTGCCCATTTGAATAATGCTGATCTAATCATGAGTTCGCTCACGGATTCTGCGCTGGACCATGCTCGTTTACATAGAGCTAATTTGAGTAGAAGTTATCTCTGTAGAGCAACAATGAGATATACAGTTTTGAAGGAAGCTAACCTAAGGGGCTGTCGGATGCAGGAAGTTGATCTAACAAATGCAAATCTAGTAGAAGCTGATCTTAGAAAAACAACACTACATCATGCAGACCTGTCATACGCAAACCTTAAAGACACACTGCTCACCGATGCTGACCTGACATCAGCACGTCTGGTTTGTACCAATTTAGAAGATGCCAATTTAGATTGTGCAGACCTGAGCAAAACCTTACTAAGACGAGCTAATTTGACTAGAGTCCTGATGAACGAAGCTAACTTGACTCGCTCTAATATGTACGCTGCTAATCTTAGGAATGCTCAGATAGTGGGCTCTGACCTATCCTATGCTGATCTCAATAAGGTAGATCTTAGGAGCATTAGTCTAACTGACGTAAACTTGAGTAGTGCAGATCTAAGCGGCGCTACCGTTACTGAGGAGTCTTTGAGAGAAGCATTCCTATGTAATACTCGTTTACCAGAAGGTATGTTGATAAACCCGGATCGAGACTGTGGAAAAGATTGGAAGAACAAGGGTTCATAATTAGTTGATAATGCTGTCAAACCATTTTGGCTCGTTTGATATTCTCAAAATTCAGACCTTTTGGGCCACGAGAAAAACATGTCTCTCTCCGTGTCTCGGAATAGTGTTCTTAGAACTTCTAAAAGCTTTTGAAAAGACAATTCATGAGAGTTCTTTAGCAAGCGTCAGGACACGCTGATAGAGCTGACGACTGATGCGAAAGCCAGCTTGATTACTCAGCGCATCCATAACAGGTTGGACTTTGGAAATCAGGCTTCTTTTCTTAGCGATGAGCAGAATACCTAAGATACCGATGATTGATAACCCTAGCCGTGCAGCTTCCTGCCGTCCTAGTCTTTCATCAATGAGTAGGTCATCAGCTTGTAGCTCAAGCGCCAGTGCGATCGCATTTGCTTCTCCTGCATCAAGCCCACGATCTTGTTGCAGTTGATTAGCCAGTTGAGACTGAGACAGCGATCGCGTTTGAACCCAGTCCATTTTGAGGATAGCTGGAATAACTGGGTTGCTAGCTGCCGCAAGTTCGCTAGCAACTACATCAGGAATGATGACGGTTTGGTAGATAGCTTCTAGCAGCCAGAGATGCTCGACCACCGCCAAATTAGAGAGGGCGGAAGTATCGCTGACAACGATCACAGCCAGCCCCGGTCACGCAGGCGCTGAACATCCTGCTCAAAATCTTCCACATCGTAGTGAACACAGATACCGCGCTCTGCCAGCAGCTTCTGAAAGTCCATCAGTTCGACTCCGGCAATCTTGCTAGCACGGCTTAGAGAAACTCGCTCTTGCTGAAACAGGGCAAAGGCGATTTCCCTCAGCCAGTCGCTTTGGCTAAAGTTCTCGGTCTGACTCAAACTGTCTGGAAGGTTCAGGGTAATCTGCATTGAATTGCCCACTCGTATCTACTTTTCAGCGTAAACCCTCGAATGCAAGGATTTCCATGACAGATTTCTGGGTCAATAGTTATTCTTTCTGTGAGTTGACTATTCATCAAAAATTCAGCCTTCTTGAGTTGCTCTATCAATGGCACTGACTACGCCTTCGTAAATTTCCTCAGCGGTTTTGGGACTATTGCCAATGCAGGTGAGCCCTAGCTTGCCATGCTCACTCAGACAGCCCATCAGATGAAAGACAACGCCCTCTCCGTCAATTGAGCTGAAGTGTAGCTGTTCACCCATAATGATATCCATTAGGTCGTTGGGCAAAAGACCTTTGTAGGCGTCTTTTTGCAAGTTGTCTGAGGCGCGGTAGTATTTGGCCTGACCGTTTTTGGTGTAGAACTTACCATCGGATGAATCGTAGGTGCCATTGGTCAGCAGCTTTAGCGCCATGAATGGGTGAGTCGTTCCGCCCTTACGTAAGTTAATTTCAATCGCCTGAATGTCCCACGGCTGCTCCTGATTCTCGGGCTGATGGACCGCGATGAAGTCAACACTGTAGCGTTCGAGTGCGCCTTTTGCAGCTAAGTTTTCACCGACTTTTCGCCCCATCTCCTGCAGCACCATCCGGTAAGCATCGTCAGCAGGAAACGTGCAGCCCAGGAAGATTTGGCCGTCGGGGCCACCGAGAACTTGATCGTGGGTAGAAAGAATTTCAACTTCGCCTTTTGGGGTAACCCGGCCCTGCACACTAGGAGAGTATTTTTCTTCGCCTTCTATAAAGGCTTCGGCGATCGCACCCAACTCCTCTATTTTCTGGGCAAAAGATATCCAGCTCTCACTATCGCACTGAAATCCCAAGCTTGGCCAGGCCGCCTCAATCGCTGCTGCTCGCTCTTTGTGGGTTGCCTGTCCAGGTGCGACAGAGGCTAAATCCGCCAGGTCAAATAGCGCATTTCCCTCTCCAGAAAACCCCTCGTTCAGCTTGATCACAATTCGCTTTAGCTCAGGGTGGCGCTCCCACAGCTTGGCGGTATCCTTTGCTAGCGTGGTCACACTGTGGGTTAGCTCACTCCCATCGGGTAGTGGAATGCCGCACTCTGTAAAAATCTGACGACTACCACCTTTCGTTCCCCAGTAGAGCAGATCTGGATCGACGGCTAGCAAAGGCAGATCTAGCTTTAAAGACAGTTCCCGCTCATATTCGGTGGAGTTGTAGCAGGTCATGTAAGCCTGCTCGCTATGCAGCTTGTCTTTGATGCGGCGAATCAGGCGGGGGCGGTCCAGAATTTTTTGGGTGAGGGGTCGTAAGGACGAATCGTAGGTCGAAAACAGGTCTAGGCGATCGCGCGCGTGTGAACTAGGAATGCCTGGCAGCAGCTCCAAATAGTAATCGACGATGCTGGGATGCAGCGGCTGAGAAGTCACATAGATCAGCCGGGTCTCAGGATTACGCAGCCGAATTAAGGCAAACAGCAGCCGCTCTTCGTAGTGATGAACCCCTTTTACTTTTTTGAGTTCGGCCTGATCAAGGCTAAGAGAAGGCACCACTAAAATCTGCCGAGGTTGTCGATCGAATGCATCAATCGACTGCCAGCGATCCGTTAGCTGTGACTGTAGGCGGTGGAAGCGCTCACGCTTATCGGGGTTTCCATCTGGCATCCGATCCTCCTCAGATAATTCCACCAAAGCTTCAACAGCACTCATCGCCAACTCCTTAGCCCATCTGATGCTCACCTTCAAAGCTTAATATGCTCCCGTCAGCCCTTGCGCCCCTAGAAAATAAATAGATAAAAAAATCGACGTACTCAGTTGCTGAGCACGTCGATCTATTTACTTAGGAGATTTGAACTGCTTTTGAAACTTAGAATAAAGAAGTCAACTAGGAATCGCTCTGTAGATCTTGCTGCGGTTGTAAGTAAGCGATCATCTGCTCTACGCCGCGCTGAATGCGCCGAGTCACCGTCATTGGGCTCACGCCAATCCGCTCAGCAACTTCCTTACGAGAGAGTCCCTTGAAGAATACAAACTCAATAGCAGAGCGAGTTTTTTCTTCTAGCTGACTCATCGCCCGCTGAATCTGCTGCCGATCCTCTTCCAAAATTTGCAACAGCTGGTAGTGAACGTCTGGCAGCGTATCCCCTAGGGTGATGCTTGAATCAATCTGATGACAGACCGTCGCATCTAGACTCAAGGGCATACGGTTTTTGTTCGCTAGCTTAACCTGACGCCATTCTTGAACAGAGACTGTCAACGCTTCGGCCATCTCAATATCTGAAGGCTGACGCCCATAGCGACGGATCAGCTCTGCCTGCCGCTTTTGACCTTCTTTTTGCAAGTCCTGCCAGCGACGGGGAATCTTGACTGTAGTGCCGCGATCGCGCAAGAAATGAAGCATCTCACCGCGAATATAAGGAACTGCAAACGAGCTGAACGCGCAGCCCTGACCCGGATCGAACCTTTCAATAGAACGAATCAAACCAATATAGCCAATTTGCTCAAGATCTTCATAGGGTTCGGCGCATTGGTGACTAACCCGGTGAGCAATTTTACGAACCAGGCCAGCGTTAAGTCTAACTAGCTGATTACGAAGCTTAACCGAACGATCTACCTTGTACTGCATGAGTAATTCCATGCCACGAGATCGAAGTTGTGCAGATTTGGAAGAAGCCATATTAAATGCAGTAAAAACTGCGTTGAAGCGTGCTGCGTGAATTAAATTCATTCTCGGGAAGCGCCTCACTTCAAACCATCGTTGAAACACGGTAGTCGAGTAGATCGTCGACAGGGACCATAAGCGAATCCACGCATACCTGCATGAATTTATATCTATGGCGAACATTGTGTTCCAGAACTGGCGAGTGTTTCAGACTTCTAGAAATTGGTCTTCGAATGGCCTACGAATAATCACGCTAATGTTTCGCTTTGTAAACGAGCGCAGTAAATTTCCCCTAACGTCCTTGAAAACGCACACCCTAATGCCCTGAGTTTTTACGGAAGTAGTCTATTCTTTGAATCAGCATCTATCGGCATAATTAGTCAGCTCGTGCCTGGATAAAACAGCCGATCGATTCTGTTAGGAAGAGATCCGTAATCGCCAGATCTTGAGTAATTCAGTACACTTTTGTATATAGAAAACTTAGATCTTCAAGATCTTGCTAAAAACTTACAAAAGACCTCTATGAGCAATACCAGTAACTTTCGTCAGGCCATTCGCGAGGCCCAAAGTCAATCGATAGTCGGACCCAACGTCATTGCTAACGCTTTACCCTACGTGGGTGGCGGCCTGATCTTGACAGCAGCCGGAACCTTCGGTGGCCTCAATGTCTTGCGGACAAACCCTGAGCTGTTCATGCCGACTTTCTTTGTGGCAATTGTGGCGGAGCTTGTCCTGTTTTTTGTTGCTCGCAGCGTCGCGATGAAAGGCAACAACGGCATTGCCCTCCCGCTACTGGCCACCTATAGTCTGCTCTCTGGCTATACCCTTAGCGGATTAGTCTCGATCGCGTTGCGAAGTAGCGGGGTAGGGATTCAAGGCGTCGGCTTTGCCGCCCTAGCCTGCGGACTGACCTTCATTGCGGCTCGGCCAATAGGGTCTAATCTGTCTGAAGAAGACGGGATGGCCCTGACTAAGACAGTCCAGCTCGGCATCATGGCGCTGTTAGTTGTGATTGTCGGTCAGTTTGTCTTTAGCTTCTTTGGTGTCTATGCGCCTAATTTTCTAGAGATCGCTATCTCAGCTATTGGCGTCTTGCTATTTGTCGGCGCAGCGGTTGTCGACTTCTTTGTACTACCGCGCACCTACAATGACGACCAAGCGATTCCCGCAGCCTTGTCGATGTACCTGACGTACATTAACCTGTTTGTCTTTATTCTCAGACTGTTGATTGCAATCAACGGTAGAGACTAAACTATCGAAGCTGTCTTCTCGTTCTTGTCTGTCATACGTTCTAACAACAGAGCATTTTCAAAAATGCTTAGGGCTGCGTTGTCAGGCAAGAATGAGGATTCGAGTCCATGGCTTTTCTATATTGATGTTTGCATGTTCGATACTGTCACCCTCAAGCGGGAGTTAGAAACGCTCTTTGAGCGCCTGGGCAAAGCTCAGGAATACCTTTGACATTCCGGCTCTGAACGCAAAGATTAAAGACTTAGAACAACTCTCCGCCCAGCCGGACTTTTGGGACGAGCAAGAAACTGCCCAGAAGTCTCTTCAAGAACTAAATGACTATAAAGCCAATCTTGATCAGCTAGAAGGTTGGTCTACTAGCCTAGAAGATTCTGAAGCCATACTAGAACTGCTAGAGCTTGATCAAGATGAATCGCTCCTTTTAGAAGCCGAGTCGACTGTCAACAGACTCAGCAAGGAGCTAGACCAGTGGGAGCTACAGCAGCTACTTTCTGGGACTTACGATAAAGAAGGTGCTGTCTTGACAATTAATGCGGGCGCAGGCGGAACCGATGCTCAAGACTGGGCTGAAATGCTGCTGCGGATGTATACCCGCTGGAGTGAACAAAATGGCTATCAGTTCAAGCTGATTGAAAAGTCGGACGGCGATGAGGCTGGGCTGAAATCGGCCACTATGGAGATCTATGGCCGCTATGCCTACGGCTATCTCAAAGGGGAAAAGGGCACTCATCGGCTGGTGAGAATTTCGCCTTTCAATGCGAATGGAAAACGTCAGACGAGCTTTGCGGGCATAGAGGTGATGCCGATCCTAAATCAGAAGGTAGAGCTAGACATTCCAGATAAGGATCTGGAGATCAAGACATCGCGTTCAGGCGGTGCCGGCGGCCAGAACGTCAACAAGGTAGAAACAGCAGTACGAATTACGCATTTGCCCACAGGTATTTCGGTGCGCTGTACTCAGGAGCGATCGCAGCTCCAAAACAAGGAAAAAGCCATGGCGCTGCTGACCTCAAAGCTGCTCGTCATTGCTCAAGAACAGCGAACTCAGGCGATCGCAGACATCCGTGGCGACATGGTAGAAGCCGCTTGGGGCAATCAAATTCGTAACTATGTCTTTCACCCGTACCAAATGGTCAAAGACCTTCGTACCAGCGTAGAAACCACCGCTGTCGATGACGTCATGAATGGCGATCTCGAAGCGTTCATCCAGGCATACCTGCGCCAGGAAAATCAGCTCATACTAGAAGCGACCATTTAATCAGACTGCTTTTGCTAGTCGGTCGCAAATGCCTAATCACAATATCTAGTCGCAGTACAATAGCTGACAACGGATGGTACGAGAAAGCCTTTAGAATCTAGTTATCTTTTCCCCAAAGCAATAATATGAGCACCGATATGAGTACTGAAAAGCCAGCTATTGCAGCGCCTGCCAACCAGCAGCCAGTCTTAGATAATTCCTCACTTAATGAACCCGCTCCTAGCTTTATCAAGCTAGCGATGCGTAATATGGTCAAAAAGGGGGGAACATCGCTCTACCATTTTTTTCTCTCCTTCGTTGGACTGCTAGGGCTTTTGATTGGCCTTGCCTATCTAACTCGCTAAATTCCGATAGAAGGTTAGTCATTATGGTTTGTCAGAGGTCGTTAAAAGTTGAACCCAGTAACGCAATCGATCCAGGTTGAAGCTTTTGTAGACGGCAGCGCCTTATCTGAAGTGAGCGAAAAAACTGGAATCGCGATCGCTCAATACACTAGCTGGTTTCAAACCTGGCTAGCGGATCTCAACCCACAGATCTCGCCGCTTGATGCCTACGAAGTCAGCTTACGCCTGACTTTCGACGATGAAATTCAACAGCTCAACGCCGACTTCCGCCAGCAGCCCAACCCGACTGATGTACTTTCTTTTGCAGCATTAGAGACAGAAATGCCACAGTCAGAGCATATCTATTGTCATCAGCCAGTCTATTTAGGCGATATCATCATCTCGATTGAAACCGCAGCTCGTCAGGCATCTGAAAGTCAGCACTCCTTGGAAAGAGAACTCGCCTGGCTCTGCGCCCACGGACTACTTCACCTGTTAGGCTGGGATCATCCAGATGAAGACAGTTTGATAAAAATGCTCGACAGACAGGCGCTGCTGCTGAAACTGGTATTCTAGCTCCCTAGAGGTTCCAACTATAGTGTCTCGAAGTAACAAACGTCTTGAAGTAACAGTGTCCTGAAGTAACCTGAGACGTCGCGATAGGAATAACCAAAAATCACTCGATTGCTAAAGGTAAAGTGCTTTCGGTGTAAAGTGGCTGACATCAAAACCAGTCAAGTTATGCTGAACTAAGATTTGGGCAACGTTGATTGTCAAATCACTGTTGTTTCCCTTAGCTATAAAGACGCCAGTCGGACCCATTTGCATATGTTCTCAAGTGATAGTCAGGTCTCTCAAGACGGCAAGGCTTCTTCTCCGAAATATCGTAATCATCCAAAAGACGCTGCGCCTTCTCACAATGGTTTGCGAAATCACAACCTGCCGACTCATGACCTGCCAACTCACATAGAGAATCCCATTTCAGCAGAGACCCCGTCTCCTCAATCAGAACAAATAGGCGCTGAAAGTATGGATTCTGCAAGTCTAGAGACTAGAAAATCAGGTATCGACAAGGCTAAAATCACCAAACCCGATACAGCTAAAGCTGAAACCACCAAAATTGAAACCGATGAGCGATCGCAGTCTTGGCAGATTGCCCCAGACCTTTTTACCAGCTTCCGATACGCCTGGGCAGGCATCAGCTACGCCTTCCAAACTCAGCGAAACTTCAGAGTTCATACAGGTGTCGGCGTCTTAGCGATTATCCTTTGCTGGACACTCGAAGTCAGTAATATAGAAGTGGCTGTGGTTTGCCTAACGATTGGCGCAGTCTTGGTCATGGAAATTCTCAACACCGCCTTAGAATCTCTAGTCGATTTGACAGTTGGGCAGACCTATCACGAGCTCGCTAAAATTGCCAAAGATTGCGCCGCTGGAGCGGTTTTGATGGCGGCAATGGTTGCTCTCGCGATCGCTATTCTCATATTCGCACCCCCGCTTTGGGCGATCCTGAGTCATTCTATACAGTCGGTTTAGACACGTTTAGACTGACCCTACTGATCTAGATAGGCTTTTTTACTAACCCTACTCAAAGAGACTTTATATAACCGCATTGACGATCTAGCTGCATTGGCGGACCCATCAACCTGACCCACTACCCCTTGTGATCCTGGCCCTATGATCCTGGTTATCGATAACTACGACAGCTTCACCTACAACCTGGTTCAGTACTTAGGTGAGCTAGGTCAAACCCTAGATGTTGCCAGCCAGATAGAAGTTTTCCGCAACGATCAAATCACAATAGAAGAGATCGTTGCCAAGCGGCCAGACGGCATCGTCATCTCACCGGGGCCAGGGACACCAGACGACGCTGGCATTTCTTTGCAAATTATTGAACAGCTTGGTCCTACACTGCCGATTCTAGGTGTCTGCCTCGGGCATCAGAGCATTGGACAGGTTTACGGTGGCAACGTCATCGGCGCAACAGAGCTGATGCACGGCAAGACCTCACCTGTTCGCCACAATAATACTGGTGTCTTTGCTGGATTAGCCGACCCGCTGACGGCAACCCGCTACCATAGCCTAGTGATCGATCCAGCCACCTGCCCTACAGTCCTCGAAGTCACCGCTTGGGTAGAGGACGGTACCATCATGGGCGTTCGCCACCGCGACTATCCTCACGTCCAAGGTGTACAGTTCCACCCGGAAAGCGTTTTGACAAAGTCTGGCAAAGATCTACTCAAAAATTTTCTCAAAGACCTGAGCTAGCGCTTCTCTTTTTGCGTCCGCCCCTACAAACTGTCCTAATTCTTCCGTGTATCTAGGCACAACATACGGCAGGATAAAAGAACAGTGTGGAAGGTTGACAAAAAATAATGATGAATCGACGCAATCTTTTGAAGTATGTAGGCGCGGGCTGCCTAAGCACCGTTGGACTAGGTCTTGCTTCAAAGTATCAGTTTGCTCAGGCTCAGACTGGGCCGTTGACAATCAAAGCGCTAGGTCACACTGCTTTTTTGTTCACAGGCAGCAGCAAGCGAATATTAGTTAATCCATTCAAACCTATCGGTTGTACCGCCGGATATGCTGAGCCCAAAGTAGCCGCTGACGTGGTGCTCACTAGCAGTCGAATGTTTGACGAAGGTTTCGTGAACAATAGCTACGACAACACACAGCTACTCGAAGAACCCGGAGACTACACGGTTGGTGTTTTAGAAGTGCAGGGCGTGAGTATGCCTCACGACCGACTGGGCGGACGGCGGTTTGGCACTAATGTCGCCTGGGCATGGAATCAGTCTGGTATTAACGTCGTACATCTGGGCGGTGCGGCTGCGCCGATCGCGATCGAAGATAGGATTCTGTTGGGTCGCCCGGACATATTGCTATTGCCTGTCGGCGGTGGCCCCAAAGCTTACGGGCCAGAAGAAGCGGTTGAGGCGGTGCGATCGCTTAATCCCAAAATCATTATTCCGACTCACTACCGCACCCAGGCTGCCGATGCCGACGCCTGCGATATCGTTGGCGTAGAAGACTTTATCGCCCTGATGCCAGACGTACCTGTCACCCGAGGAGACGACACCTTTTCGATTAGTGCTGGTGCGTTACCCAGTAGCGGCATGCGGATCGAAGTTTTAAGTTATCCTTTTTAAAGTTTGCTTAACACTTTAAAAAACGCTTCGGAATAAAAGCGTCACGAACTCATGCAGAGCGAGTATCATCAGCGTCGGCAAGCTGTGCTTGAGGCCATTGGCCAAGGCACAGCTATCTTTTGTAGTGCCCCTACCGCTGTCATGCACAACGATGTGGACTACCTATTTCGACAAGACAGCGACTTTTTCTATCTCACAGGCTTCAACGAGCCCGATGCGGTGGCCGTACTTGCCCCCTCGCATGAAGAACACAAATTTGTCCTTTTCGTCAGACCCAAGGATAAAGAGGCAGAAACCTGGAGTGGCTATCGCACTGGCGTAGAGGCGGCTAAAGAAAAATACGGTGCCGATGAGGCTTACCCGATCACAGAACTGGGGAAAAAGCTCATAGAGTATGTCCAGCCAGCGCCTAGACTTTACTATCACTTTGGCAATGACCAAGCTTTTAATCAGCGCATCATTAGTCTGTGGCAGCAACTGCTCAGAAAGATGACCAAAAAAGGTAAGGGCCCAGCCGCTATCGAAGACTCGAAGCTGTTGATGCAGCAGTTTCGTCGGGTAAAGAGACCCGCTGAGGTCGAGAAAATTCGACGCGCGATCGCAATTAGCGCCGAGGCCCATCAGGTTGCCAAAGCCATGGTGCGTCCTGGCGTATACGAATATGAAGTCCAAGCCGCTCTCGAAAATGTCTTTCGTCGCAGAGGCGCACTGGGCCCGGCCTATCCATCGATCGTGGCTGGGGGAGAAAATGCCTGTATCTTGCACTACGTCGAAAATAACAGAGTGCTCAAAAACGGCGATCTGATCCTGATTGACGCTGGCTGCGCCTATGAGTACTACAACGCCGATATCACCCGGACTTTTCCAGTAGGCGATCGCATCTCAAAAGAACAAAAGATTCTCTATGACCTTGTCCTAAAAGCTCAGCTAGCGGCCATCGAAAAGGTCCAGCCGGATCTACCATTCAACGCCTTCCATGACGCTGCTACCAAAGTAATCACAGCGGGCCTAGTCGAACTAGGTTTGCTAGAAGGCGACGTAGATGAGCTGATCGAGGCCAAAAAACACAAGGCTTTTTTCATGCACGGAACCGGACATTTTCTAGGCTTAGACGTACACGATGCGGGCATCTTGCGTAATCCCGATAAGACTTGGAAGCCATTCGTGCCTGGAAACATCGTCACCGTAGAACCTGGCATCTATATTCCGCCTGATTACGAGCCTGATAACGAGCCGGATGAAGAAGGAAAAGAGGAAAAATATCCGCAGCCGCAGATTGAGGATCGCTGGAAAGGCATTGGCATTCGGATAGAAGACGATGTTTTAGTCACTGAGACTGGCCACGAAATCTTGACAGCAGCTGTTCCAAAAGCGCTAGAGGAAAAGGTACTAGCTAGCCAGATTGCCTAGTTTGAACTCACCAACTGCTCTACCGAAGCGCGTGCCTTCATACGATAAGTCTCTAAATAAAGTTTAAAGATCGCCATAACTTTGCCGGATCAGCGTATGAGTCTGTCGAACTAAAGAGTAGGATACGAGAGTAATTTTTTCAGATCGCCCCCTTCTTCGTTGTGGTTCAAAGGAATCACTGATTAGAACAGATTTATTTGTTATGTGAACAAGAAAATCGGGCAGTCTAATACCTGAAACACCGAGAGATTACTGAACTTTATCTAGACCGCTAGCAGCCATTAGACTGTCAACAGACCTTCAGATGCTTGGGTCTTCAGGTATACAGAGTTTTGGATTTACAAATTGCTGACAAACCTTCACAGTATCTATAGCTTTAGTAGTCACTTTTGTGATTTTTTCCAGGGGCATATCGCTGATGACCATACAGATAATCTGACATCGACGGTTGCTAGTAGGTATAGCAATGCCGTCAGCGAATTTATTTGGTATCGAGGATCTAGACTGTGAGATTGAGTTCTCTACTACCTGCACTGTCTCTAGTAGGGGCATTAGTGCTTGCCCTACCGTCAGAAGCAGCGAGTCTTCAGCTCTGGCGATTCAATTCCCAAGAGAATCGGCTGACATTTACGACCGACGACAGTATTCAACCGACTGCTCAGCTTTTGTCCGGTCCAACTAGACTCATCATCGATATGCCAGGCACTACGCTCGACGAAGCACGGGGCTTGGCAGTGGATCATCCTGCTATAAAAGAAGTGCGGGCCGTCGAGCTAGACGCCGAAACCGCTCGGTTAATCGTAGAATACAAACCGGGATATACCCTCGATCCTAGTCAGATACAGGTGCGCGGCGAAAGCTCACGCCAGTGGACAGTACAGTTGCCAGAGGCGACCAACTTGGCAGGGGCCAGTTCAGAAGGCAGTGCGAAGCCCGCAGCGCCCACAGATAGCAACATAGTCAGCAACCGTCCCGTTCAAGATGCACAAACCCGCGTTCAGGGCATTGTTGCCACGGTAGATGGCTTTTTCATCCGCACTGCTGGCGAAACGGCTGCGATAGAAGTCAGTCGGTTTTCAGATGATGGCCAAAACTATATCGCTATAGATCTAGACAGAACTGCTGTATCGATCGGCTTAACATCAGCTCGTCTACCGGTTGACCGCTACAGTATCGATAGCTGGCAGGTCGATCAAGTATCGGCGCAGCCAGCAAGAGCTAGAATCACCCTAAGGCTCGGAGAAGATAGCCCCGATTGGGATATTGCGGCGCACGAAGGAGGAATTACAGTACTCCCTAAGGATATCGCTATCACCGCTGTACCAGACAGTGGCAACCAGGCAGGCACGACCGAAGCCTACGCCTCTAGACTGGCAACGGCAAACAGGCAATTAGATCAGGCAGATCCTAGCGCGCTACCAACCATTCCAAACGGACGGTTTACCGTTGTGCTAGACCCTGGGCATGGCGGTCGTGATCCAGGCGCTGTCGGCATTGGTGGCCTCCAGGAAAAACAAGTAGTCAATGACGTTACCCCACAGGTGGCCGCCATTCTACGGGCGCAAGGGGTAAATGTCGTACTGACAAGAGAGAGTGATTACGAACTAGACCTAGCCCCTCGGGTACAGATCGCCGAGCGGGCAAATGCGTCTATTTTTGTCAGTATTCATGCCAACGCCATCAGCATGAGCCGCCCGGATGTAAACGGGTTAGAAACTTTCTATTCTTCAGCAGCGGGCCAGCGACTAGCTAATACGGTTCATGCCAGCGTGCTAGCGGAGATGGGAATGCGCGATCGCCGAGTTCGTAGCGCCCGGTTCTATGTGATCCGTCGTACTTCTATGCCTGCTATCCTGATCGAGACAGGATTTGTCACAGGCGTAGAAGATGCGCCGAACCTAGCGGATCCAGCTTGGCGAGAGCGTATGTCTGTTGCGATCGCTAGGGGCATTCTGCTGCACTTACAGCAAGGTCTTTAAGACAGTATTTAAGACAGTAAGGGACAGCAAGAATTCTGTCTCTAAGCCTACTTCTTTTCAGGATGCTGCACTTCATCGCATGGGATGCCTAGCTTGCCAAGAAAGCGAATCATTTGATGTAGTCGGCCCTGATTACGCTGGTTGAAATGCAAGGCTAGACGGGGCAAGGATACTGTCTCGTCGTCCTGCTCAACGGGAAACGCCGAAACTTCTCGAATGGTTCCTTTGGTCAAAATATCTGGGTACTCATCGTTTAGCCGATCGATACCACCCGCGCACAGTGGAGCCTTGAGCCGAATAACTAGCTGATTATCTACGTACCGGCTAGAGTGATACATCCGGTAGAAGTCTTCGATTGACGCTATGGCATCGTCAATACTGTCAGTCAGATGATAAAGGCTAGTGTCATCAGGGCTAATCAACTCCTGATCGAGTAGTCTGTTTCGCAGATAGTAGTCCCAGCTCTTCCAATAATCACCGCCGGGTCGATCAATTAGCACTAGCGGCAGCGGCGCTGCTTTGCCTGTTTGAATCAGAGTAAGTGATTCAAATGCTTCGTCTTGAGTCCCAAAGCCGCCTGGGAAGAGTGCGATCGCATCGCTTTCTTTCAAAAAAAACAGCTTGCGCGTGAAGAAGTATCTGAAATCTATGAGCTTGTCATCGCCAGTCATCGTTGAGTTTGCGCCCTGCTCGAAAGGCAGTTGGATATTCAGCCCGAAAGAGCGATCACGCCCTGCCCCTTCATTCCCTGCTTGCATAATGCCACCACCAGCGCCAGTCATCACCATGAAGCCCTCTTGGCTGATACGGCGCGCAAATTCGACTGCCATCTGATACTCAGGGCGATCGCTTGGGGTTCTAGCAGAACCAAAGACCGTCACCTTCCGCGTATGCCGATAAGGATAAAAAGACTGAAACCCTATCTCCATATCCAACAAAGAGCGACTCAAAATTTTCCAATCCAACCGCTCAGCCTCCTGCTGAGTCATCCGCACTAACGTTTCAAATATTTCCTCTATCAACGCTCCGTTTTCTAGCTCTGGTAGGCGACTTAGAGCATCTAGAACATCTGAGCGAAGACTTGGTCTAGGCTGAGAGTGATGCTTTGACAAAGAATTACTTGACTGCGAAAAGGGATTAGTCATTGGTTAACCGGATAGAAGATACAGCGACGTTCGGATGCGAGCGAACATCGCAAGTCACCTGGGCCTACTGCTATAGCTAGTAGTACGGAGCAAAGTGGCGAACGCTATATATGAGCGACTCACCCATGTGACTGCTACTTTAGTAAAGTGACAAACACCATAGTAGAAGAGACCCAGTGACCAGTGCCTTGAGATTAGAGTTTTGAGATCAGCGCCTAGAAATCAGGGTCTTGAATAGATACCTTTAGCAAAAGACAGCGCTTCATCAAATCTGATCAAAAAGAGGCTCTAGCGAACGCTAGAACCCCAACGGTACGAAGCCCGGTTAATCGAAAGTGCTTGTATCAAACGATCGAAGACAGGCATCTCTAAAACCAGTTCATTAGCAGCCAAGATTCTAAAATCCAAGTCTGGTGAACTTCCTAGCGAACTCTGCCTAGTGAGCTATAGATACTTTTCTAACGTATTGGCCAAAGTTGTTTTAGGTACCGCACCGACGACCATATCCACGCGCTGTCCGCCCTTAAAAATCATCAGCGTCGGAATGCTGCGAATACCGTATTGGCTAGCAACACTAGGATTTTCATCTGTGTTGACCTTTACAACTTTAACTTGACCATCATACTGCTCAGAAATTTCATCAACGACGGGCGCTACCATTCGGCAAGGGCCACACCAAGGTGCCCAAAAGTCTACCAATACTGGTGTCTCGTTTTCTAAAACTTCTTGCTTAAATGTCGAATCTGTGACCTGTGCGGCTGACATTCTTAAAATCCTTAGTCACTCATGTACTCTGAATCTTACCATAGCCAAAAGACGTCACCTTTTTTCCACCCACTACAGATTTCTTTCGGATTGCCTAAAAAATCTCCTCCCTATTACATATATATCCAACGTATAGAAACTATGTTCGGCATATAAGAACACTCTCACGACCTATCTTTTTACTGCCTAACTGCAAATAGATCGCTGTAACGAAGGGCGATTAATTCAGATATCAGATAATAGATATCTAGAGAAGAAAAGGAACCGCCTAGATCGTGATGACCTAGGCGGGGTGTGGTGTGAGGAGTGAACGGAAACTTGCGTCTCCGCTTCTCTTTAATTGTAAGAGACTCTTAGATATTTGCCATAGAGGTTCTGAGATATCAGAGACAAGTCTTAAAGTTTGCCTGATTTCCTGGGGTTTTAGCCTATTTTTATCCGCGATCGCCCCTACTTTGTCAGAGCGTATCCATTTCAATCAAACAGGTAGCTACCGAGTAATTACTTACCCATACCTAACTGCTGCGCTTTTTGATAGACTTTGCCCTCAGTCAACAAAGAAGGTGCAATCACAACCTCTACCTGTCTCATCTCACTGAGATCTTTTGCGCCCAAAGTGCCCATGCTAGTTTGCAGTGCCCCTAAGAAGTTGTGCGTCCCATCATCTAGCTGAGCAGGACCGCGCAAAATCTGCTGCAAAGAACCCGTTGTCCCCACCTCGATGCGAGTACCCCGAGGTAGGACCGGACTCGGTGTTGCCATACCCCAGTGGAATCCACGTCCTGGCGCTTCTTGGGCCCGCGCAAACGGAGAGCCGATCATCACACCATCTGCGCCAGAGGCAATGCACTTGCAGATATCACCGCCTGTCACCAAACCACCATCTGCGATGATGGGCACATAGCGACCTGACTCTTTTTGATAGTCGTCCCTAGCGGCGGCACAGTCGGCTACAGCCGTCGCCTGTGGCACCCCTACACCTAGTACGCCTCTAGAGGTGCAGGCCGCACCCGGCCCAATTCCTACCAGCACACCTGCCGCACCTGCCTTCATTAGCTTCAAAGTGACTTCATACGTTACGCAGTTGCCCAACAGCACTGGGATCGGCATTTCCTCACAAAATTTGGCTAGATCAAGCGGTGTTAAAGCTTCAGGTGATAAGTGATCGGTGGAGACTACCGTTGCTTGTACAAATACGAGATCTGCGCCTGCTTCAGCGACGGTCTTGCCAAACTTGAGCGCGCCCGCTGGCGTTAGGCTGACAGCCGCTAGACCGTCTTGGTCCTTGATCTCTTGAATTCGCTTTGCGATTAAATCAGCTCGTACTGGCTGAGCGTAAAGTTCTTGCATCAGCGGTACGAACTCTGTCTTGCCGACAGAGGCAATCCTATCGAGAATGGGATTAGGATCGTCATAGCGAGTCTGAATTCCTTCTAGATTGAGGACCCCTAACGCGCCTAGTCTAGAGAGCTCAACCGCCATTTTGACATCGACTACCCCATCCATTGCACTAGCAATAATGGGTATCTCTCTGGTGATGCCGCCGATTTGCCAGCTAGTATCGGCAAGCTGTGGATCTAGGGTTTTTGCCCCAGGTACCAAGGCAATTTCATCGATTCCGTATGCGCGACGCGCTGTTTTACCACGACCAATTTGAATATTCACGTCCGTACTTATCCCTAGGAAGCATCTAGCTAGCCTATCAAAGAAAGAAATGGATTGAACAAGAGTGTTGGGTAGTCTTGGCTACTCTCTAATGGCAGCTATAGAGAGTAGCAAAGCCAGCAGGATAAACCAGTAGAATGCTTGCATATCCATTCGCTGTAGCCAAACCTTGTGAATATTTCGTCCCTTAAGTTTTTTCAGAATCTAAGAGCGACCAATCGCCAGTTCGCTGTCATTGGCCTAGGCCGCTTTGGCAGAGCGGTTTGCCTGACGCTACACGGTATGGGCTACGAAGTGATGGGTATAGATTCAAACGAAAGTCGAGTCGCACAGGTATTGACTGACCAAATTGCTGCACATGCGGTTCAGCTCGACTCGACTCAGCCATCGGCGCTAGTAGAAGCAGGCATTCCTGATTTCGACACGGTTATCGTTGCGATTGGCAACTACGTCCAAGAGAGCATTATCACTACGCTCAATGTGAAAGAGGCCGGTGTCGCTAACGTGGTGGCCAAAGCGTCTTCAGAAATTCATGGCAAGCTGTTAGTCAGAGTTGGCGCGGATCATGTGGTTTTTCCAGAGCATGAAATGGGCTGCGAGCTAGCTCGGTCGTTAACACGTCCTGGCATTCTAGACCGCTTCGAGCTGGATCCTGACCACAGTATTGTAGAAGTTGTGGTGCCGCAAAGTTTTGATGGCAAAACCATTATGGAGGTAGATCTGCGTAATCACTACGGTCTGACGCTGATGGCTATCAGTAGAGAAGACGCAAAAGAGGAAAACCACAATAAATTTACAATTAACCCTAGTCCGGTAACGCGACTAAAAGGTGGAAGCCTGATGGTGGTGATCGGTGACAACTCAGGCATCGATAAGCTGCCGATGTAAAGGTGAGAGTCAAGGCTCTATTAGGACTCACGCTAGGGCTGACGTACTAGGGTCAGCACACCAGGATCGACCTATAGCGAGTACCCAAGGCATTAGGTACTCGCCAGTCATTTGGCCTGTTGTACTGCAAGGTTTCTAACCTGTGATCATGTGCTTCAGCCAAGTGAGAAACGCTATAGAGACAAACGCATGAAAATTATCGGGTTGATGAGCGGCACATCGGTTGATGGAATCGACGCGGCTTTGACTGAGGTGACAGGAGAAGGCTATACGGTCGAGGCTGAGTTAATCAAAGGAATTACGTATCCTTATCCAGATCAGGTGCGATCGCAGATCCTATCGATCTGTGCTAATCAGCCTGTTACCTTGATGGAGCTAGCCGCGCTAGATGATGCGATCGCCCACCACTTTACTCAAGCAATTCGAGCACTAGAGGTCGATTTAGCTACCGTTGATCTCATTGGCTCTCATGGTCAGACCTTGTACCATCGTCCACCGAGCGCCGGACGGCTCGGCTATACCCAGCAGCTTGGACGCGGCGATCTCATTGCCTCTATCACTGGCCGTACAACGATTAGCAACTTCCGCGTAGCCGATATTGCCCTCGGTGGTCAAGGCGCACCGCTAGTGCCCATTATCGATGCCTGCTTGCTGGCTCACCCAGTCCACGATCTCGCCATTCAAAACGTAGGTGGAATTGGAAACGTGACCTATCTACCCGCATGGGACTCAGCCGCATCGGCGCTAGAAGCAGAGCCAAAGTCAAAAGCAGATCTCCAACCGTTGGCAGCAGGCGGTATCAGAGGCTGGGATACTGGGCCTGGAAATGCGCTGCTCGACTGGGCGGTTACGACACTTTCCGATGGAGAAATGTCTTACGACGAAAACGGAGCGTGGGCCGCCCAAGGCAAACCCGATCAACTGCTGATAGAACAGTGGCTGCAAGATCCTTTCTTTGAGGCAGCGCCACCTAAATCTACTGGGCGTGAACTATTTGGCGCAGCCTACGCAGAGCAGTGCTGGCAGGATGCAAAAGCTAAGGGATTAGACCCTACAGACTTTTTAGCTACGCTGACCGACTTTACAGCGGCGACGATCGAGCTTAGCTACCGACAGTTCTTGCCTGATTTGCCTACAGAAGTTCTAGTCGGCGGCGGGGGTAGCCGCAACCAATTCTTAATGGATTGTCTACAGCGCCGTTTGCCAGAATGCAACGTGCATCCAACTGATAGGCGGCGAGTCAATGCGGATTACAAAGAGGCGATCGCATTTGCCATTCTGGCCTACTGGCGCTGGCACAGCGTTCCTGGCAACCTACCAGACGTAACCGGTGCTAGCCGACCCTGTCTGCTCGGCGAAATTTGGATACCTTGATCTCGCTATCTGCCTGGGCATCTTAGACTACTGGCGCTTGTCAGTGATTTTGTTACCCAACCTAAGGAACTGCGCTGTGTCCCACAGCTTTCTGCTTGAACCTGGCCGCTGGAAATTACAGGGTACCTGGCTGACTAGAGACACCCTCCCGGTCTCCATCAAAGGCAAAATTTTGGTGGCCTGGAAACAGGCGGATTGCTTTATGGTAGCAACCAAAATCTCCTTTCTAGAGCCCGATATCCTAGAAGAGCCACCCGCCGATATTGTGATCCAGTCTCGCGGACGCATGACCGCCCAAAACCGGCAATACACCTTCGTTCTACAGCACAGTGAGCTCGGCCAGACAGAAGGCGAAGGCTGGATAGCGCCAGAATCTATTGTGCAACGCTACTGGGGCGTCAGCGATAAGCGGCGTCGCACGGGGTTTGAAACGCTGCGACAAATCAGCCCAGACAAATATCATTTCTCGGGTGGAGTGATGTCGGGGCACTACCTCAGCAGCACCATGGAGGCAGAAATCATTCGTCAATCGTCATGACTGATTCCAACACTGGACGTACCGTCTGCGATCGCTACGAACTGATAGAAACTATTGGCCGAGGCTCAATGGGTAGAGTCTACCTAGCGGGCGATTCTCTGCTGGGCGGCGTGCCTGTGGCCGTCAAGTTTTTGTCACAGACACTGCTGAACGAGAACATGCGAGAGAGATTCTTGCGAGAGGCAATGACCTGCGCGCAGCTTGGTCAAAAAAGTATTCACGTGGTTCGAGTGACCGACTATGGCGTCAACGAAGATGAAGTTCCCTTCTATGTGATGGAGTATCTGAAGGGTGATAACGTCGGTCAGATGGTGCAGAGAAAACCTTTACCGGTCCCTCGATTTTTAGGTCTAATCCGCCAAGTTCTATTGGGGCTAAAAACAGCCCATAGCGGTATCTTAGTTGATGGCAAAGTCGTGCCTATCATCCACCGCGATATTAAACCTAGCAACATACTAGTTACTGTCGATCCATCCGTAGGAGAGCTAGTCAAGATTCTAGATTTTGGCATTGCCAAACTCCTGCAAGAAGGCGGCGAGCAAACTAGCACCTTCATGGGCACGTTGGCCTACGCCTCTCCAGAACAGATGGAAGGTCGCGAGCTAGACAATCGCTCAGACATTTACAGTCTAGGCGTGATGATGTATCAGATGCTATCTAGCAAGCTGCCTGTCAAACCAGCTAACAATACGTTTGGGAGCTGGTACAAGGCCCACAGATTAGTAGAACCAAAGTCTCTAGTCCAAGCGTACAAAGTCCCTAAAGAACTCAATGACGTAGTGATGGCCTGTCTCTCAAAACAGCGGGAAGATAGACCATCCACAGTGAGCGACATCATAGAAGCGGTTTCCCCATTGGAGAAACGCTTCGGCTCTAGCTTTCAAATCTCTCAAAGAATTAGCACCACACTCTCCAAGCTTCCAGTCGCTCATAGCGTTGGTCCACCCATCCCCGTAGGAGAGACCGTGGCCAAGTCAAGTGTTGAAGAAGCGGCTCTACTTCGAGAGGAGCCGCCATCAGCACCTGCCAAAGACGTAGTAAACAATGTATCTGCGAGCAGTTTGCCTGCGGACAACTCGAATAACCTGCCTAATCAATCGGTAGAAGCTAAACCTGTAGGCGATTTAGAAGCCGATGCTCAGAGCCCGCCAGAGTCTGCGGAACTTTCTCCTACAGAAAGATTCTACCTAGACCAAAAGTGGCCCGCTAGTATGCCAACTGCTCAGATCGTTTTTCCTCGCCTCGTGAGTCAGTCGGGTGAGACCGCAGCCACTTTGTGGGCAATGATGCCACAGGCCGAAATCGAAAAACGTATCCGCAATACTCGCTACAACAATTTTATGTGTACTATGACGCCCCACCCTATGGTGCTATGGCTAACTGCGTTCTACAACAGAAATGAGGGTCCTCGCTGGATGCCCTGCTATCTAGATCTCAAAAAAGCTGCTTCTCAGGCGATTTTGTGGCAGCTTACCCAAGCACAACAGTATCAAATTCTTTTCTTCACTCAGGAATCACCACACCTTTGCTCTCGGATCAAAACGCTCAATATTGCGACTAGTCAGCTTAAGCTGCTGCAAAACTGGGCAGTCAGTGCCCGTCACGCAGCCACCGTTGGCACTCCAGTAGAAAGTAAAGCACTCTTGAAACGCGAGCTAGAAAATAACTTAAAGCCTAAAATCACGATGAACTTTGAGGCTATGCATTCAGAAAAACAGCCCGCTATGGATACCTCTCTAGGATTTCTCAAGTAAAGCTATCTACTTTAGGATTCCCTACGCAGAGCCATCTACAGGTTAGGAAGCACTGTAAGCTAAGGGGCGCTACGAGTAAGCAATCTGTGGGTTAGTTAGCTGTAGGTTGGTCAATGAAAGGTTGGTCAATAAAAGGTTGGACTATTGCCTAACTCTCTCACTGCCACTCTCTAGCCAGCATCCTCTATTTGTCACTGTGAGGAAAATGGACGATAGGGTGCCAGGAAGCCCGTAACATAGCATTGGTAAAACTAGGAACGGTAAGCTTTAGCAGCCCTTTGTTTTTCCCAGGACGAACGGCGATCGCACTGATATCATGCATCTCACCTGACTTCAATATCTCTTCGAGCGGATCGCCGACGCGCACTTCAGTTTCGATCTGACTACCTAGTCCCTCTAACTGAGCAGCAACTTTCTTTAGCTTAGTCTGTGCGTTTTTAGCCAGATCACCGCTAGGGATGCGTCCACCACCGTCTATCACCCAGCTAAGTAAACACGTTGCTAGCGCGCAGTCTGGATCGGCTTGAATTCTGGTTTTGATCTCTTTGACTAGACTATCTGCATTTTCACTACCATCATAGGGGAGCAAAAAATAGTCGAACATATTCTGACACCGCTGCGCTAGCTCACTCTCGCGGTAGGTAGATATCAGCTGAGGGCGCAAAATCAGTAAAGGAGTTTTAGCCTTTTCCGCTAACGCCATTGTGGTGCTGCCAAACAAACGCTCATTCAATACTGAGCGCGTTGGCATCCCAGAAAAAATGATATCGGGCTGATGCTCTTTGACTGCCCGTACAATATTGTCAGACGCTCGCCCAGAAGCGACTTCGATCTCTACCGTAGTACCCTCCGGCACATTAGACTTGGCTATCGCCAAACGTTCGCGAGCCTTACTGACTCGCTCTTCATCCACACAGGGAATTTCTCTAGAGGTCATCAGCGGCACATTGTGAAAAAACACCAGATGGGTCATGCCACCTTTTGCTAAATCTGGCACAAAGTTGGCAAAGCGCTGAAGACTATCTGAGAAGTCAGTACAAATGAGCACACGCTTAAACATAGAGTCGTACCGATAAACTGTCTTGAACAAAATACTTGGGAGAGTCCTTAAACACTACCACTCCCCTCAAAGATAAACCTTACCTCTTTTGAACCGAATCCTTCGATAGCGGCAGATCTTCAGTTGGTTATACAGCGATTTGCTAAGGCATCGAGCAAATCGCTAGTCGCTTAGCTTTGTATAGCTTTCCGCACTTTACTTACTACACCGCAAAAGGCTACAGACCTTGCCATACAGCGCAAAGTGCATACCGGCACATAGGCGCTGTCTTCTCTTTGAGTATGCATCCGCGCATTGCTATATTTAGTCTCATTTCGTACGAGCTAACTGCGAGAGTACTGAAAGGATGATAGTGAAAGCTAGAGGCAGACTGCTACAGCTTTGCGCTCTCGGATATGGCGATGACTATGGCTGTGATATTATCACGCCCACCCTGTGTCTTCGCGGTTTCAATTAGACTAGCAACAGCAGTTTCGCAGGTAAGCATAGACGCCAAGCAGCCAGCAATTACCTCGTCAGAGAGCTCTTCACTTAGACCATCACTACACAACAAGAGGCGATCGCCCTTTTCTAACTCTAGCGGTTGAATCTCTACACCTGCTAGATCCTCACGGCCCACGCACTGAGAGAGGACGTGCCGCCAGGGATGAGTGGATATCTCTTCTGAGGTTAGCCCACCTGACAGCATTGCCTGTGCTACCCAAGTGTGATCTTTTGTGACCTGGATCAGGCTGTGTTCCCTTAGCAGATACAGCCTTGAATCACCCACGTGAGCACACCAAAAGCGCCGATCGCGCAGCATTACTATCACAACGGTTGTGCCCATATCGGCGCGTTCTGGATGCCGACACTGATCGGCCAAGACGGCTGAATTAGCAGCGGCAATGGCCTGCCGCAACAGTGCTGGCGATGATAGAGTGCTGCTTCTATGAGTAGTTAAGTAGTCTCTAATCGTTTTGGTTGAAAGGCGGCTAGCTTCCTGGCCCCCAGCATGTCCACCCATGCCATCAGCGACGATAAATAGATCGCCTTGCGACGAAATGTAGTAGCTGTCTTGGTTGGTCGCTCTTTGTAAGCCAATATCTGTCAGACCAGCAAAGGCTAACCCTTCTGAGGAATAGTTCATGGAGAAAGAACTTTCTGAGTCCGAACCCTTTCAGACTGAATCTAAGGCATTCTGTCCGCTTTCGCAATTCGCATCAACAGACGGATTAGTGCAATGCCCGAAAAAGCTGCGATCGCTCCCATAATCACCGCTGCCCAAATGAACTCGAATATGAGTAGCAGTGTTGCTGAGAGCGTAAACGTACCGACTAGCAAAGTGTAGCTATTCGCTAGAGATAGGTTGCTATTACGGCGAAGAATGCGATCGCTCTCTATAGAACGTACCCGCACTCGAATATCACCTCGATCGAGGCGATCGAGCGTATCTTCTATTCGTCTAGGCAGACTGAGTGCGGAGCTACCCACCTGCGCCGCCTGCCGACTAATTTCACCCAAAAGACCGTTGGGCTCACCAGGCATACCATTTGTCATAAGTTCTGTCGCGTAGGGTTTAGCGGCCTCCATAAAGTTGAATTCTGGATCAAGCCCTTTACCTACCCCCTCTAGGGTCGAAAAAGCTCGCATCACAAACGTGAACGTCGCCGGGAATCGAAACGGCTGGTCATAGGCAACCGCATATAGATCGTCACTAATCGCCGTCACCGATTGCTCCTCGAACGGCTTATCCATCATGTTGTCTAGGATGTACTGGATCGAACGGCGTACCGGTCCCATGTCGTCAATTTGGGCCAGCGCACCGAGCTCTACTAGCGACTTCATCACTAGCCCTGCATCGCGCTGAGCGATACCGACGAACGTATCCATCAGCCGAGTCCGAGTGACTGCCTGAATCTGGCCCATCATGCCAAAGTCATAAAAGATAAGCGACCCATCTGTATCGACCGCGATATTGCCAGGATGGGGATCTGCGTGGAAGAAGCCATCCGTCAGTAGCTGACGTAGATAAGCCTCAGCGCCCAGCCTAGCTAAGCGCTTGCGGTCTAGTCCTGCTGACTCAAGCGCTTCGTAGTGGCTGATTTTAATCCCTGGCATATACTCTAGCGTCAGCACTTTAGGCGAAGTATATCGCCAGTACACACGCGGCACCTTCACCCAGTCAACCCCTCGGAAATTCCGTCGAAACTTGTCGCCGTTGCGTCCTTCATGCAGAAAATCAATCTCTAACCACAGTAAGCGGCAGCATTCTGCATAAATGCCCAACCAATCGCGACCGCGTCCCCACTCTTTGTGATTTTGAAAGTATTGAGCGATCCCCTTCAGAATAGAAAGATCAATTGCAAAAAGTCGCGACAGCCCAGGGCGCTGAATCTTAACAACGACTTCTTCTCCAGAATGCAGCCGAGCACAATGCACCTGACCCAGACTAGCTGCAGCAATAGGAACCGGTTCGAAGCTTTTGTACAGCTCAGCTAGCGGACGACCAAAATCGCTTTCTATCGTGCTTTTAACCTTTTCGTAGCCAAAGGCAGGCACGCGGTCTTGCAGCTTTGAGAGCTCTTCGACGTATTCGATCGGGAAAAGATCGGCCCTAGTTGAGAATAGCTGACCGATTTTAATAAAGGTAGGCCCTAGGCTCAAGCAGGTTTCTCGAATCCAAACTGCCATATCTTGACGGCGTTTGGTCTGTTTTTCAGGCGTGATTTCCCCCCCATAGGTCCATGCCTTTCCGTAAAGCCACCGCTTTGCCAGCAACTTTAGAACAAATGACCAGATGTCTATGAATCTTTGTGGCCGTGAGTATGTGCCCTTGTTCCAACGATAGTCACCGTCTTTATAAGTATTGCTTGTATAAGCAACAGCCGTTCTGGCCACTGACTCGTGAACGGCGGAAATTCTAGCGGCTTCTCGCTCAGACACCCCTTTCATAGGAACTGAACGAGTTTCAACCGGATCTGACGCGGCCACAGCCCGCTGCGAAGCGATGACTTCTGCGACCGGAATCTTCTCACCAGAGTGACTGCCGTTACGAACGAAGTGATGTTCGCGATGGTCAGTATGCTCGCCTCGGCTAGTGGGATCAACTGGGTCAATCGATCCGTCTATGCTCGATCTGTCTGCGGTAGGTCTGTCTGCGGTAGGTCTGTCTGTGTTAGATCTGTCGATTTTGCTGTTGCTTGGCTCGGCGGCGTCTGGCTGCACGACTTCTCTGCCTCTAGAACCATTTGCATTGGGGTATGCATGTATCTCAGCGGCAGGCTGATCGATCTGCCGCGACTCGGTCGCTGGGCGGGGCTCACTGTCTCTGGGAACGGCAGTCACTCAGTTTTCCTGGGCTAAAAAGAAGTTTAAGGGAAGAATGTTTTTTAAAACTGAGCTAAGACCAAAATGGCCATACTCTGCGGTGTTAGAAGCTGCGGTATTAGAAGGACTTGCAGACCTAATCTAACAAATACGCCTGAAAAAGTCAGTGCAAGGAATTCAATTCTGGCGATACTGCTGAATGGCTGCTCTTGCTTGAGCAATCTCAGCTCTCAAGTTGTCAATAGTCACCTGTAGATCTTCGACGTCGCTACCGGGCGCAGACGCCGCCCCTGTAGAAATGCCGTCAGCTTGGGTTACGCCAGCTGCAGCCTGCGCTTGCTCCGCTCTAGCCATCACCTCTTCAGTAAACTGACGGAAGTATTCGCGCTGCTCAGCATCGAATTTCCCTAGTTTGCCAAGACCGTCGCTGACTAGATGTTCAGCTCTTTCACTCACAGCCGCTGCCAGCGCGCGTCCTACAAAAAAAGCTTGCAGCATTGATTCACTCAGTAAATGGGTTGTCGTTTCTACCTTTGCAATTATAAACACCCTTGAGTGCTTCTCGCAGACCTAGACAGGCAAAATCATTCTTTCAGAGGATAGTAGCAGCGCGATCTCACCGACTAATGCTCATTTCTTCCTACGTCTCATCCCAATTTGTCTGGACTCATTCATCAAGGAAGCATCCTATCGAGAGAAGCTAACTATTGAGAGAAAGGTCTGGTATCTGCATCAAAATAAGGTTCAAAGACTGGATCTTCTAGTTCTGGAATAGTGATATCTACGCCATCAGAGTCAAAGTTGGCTGATTCACGCAGCAGCGGTCCGCTGCGAAGCTTTTCTAAAGGATCTTGGGTGAATTGAGTGGGCCTTTGTGATCGGCTAGCAAACTCGTCAAAGCTGCTGGGATAAACAGTGTTAATCTGATCGATTTTAGATTCCTCGCTATCAAGGTCAGGTGAAAAATCCGAGCTATTACTATCTGGGGCCAACGAGTCACTTTCCCAGTCTGATGAAGTAGGAAACGTCTGGATCGGGCTGAGGAAGCGCGCATTAGGCGAGGTGGTCAGTGAAAATCGAATGATCGCACCGCTGATCAACCCAACCAGTCCGGCCATTCCTGCGGTAATGGTCAGGGCCTGGAAAATTGATAAGGGAGGAATTTCTGAGCGATCTCTTTTGAGTGCGTTTTGGGGCGATCGCAATTTTTGTTGGTGCTTAGAAGGCGATATAGACATAAAAATGCCTTGCGTTAAGGGTGCTATTAGGAAACCTTGTATGGCTGATATTCACGGACTAGAATCACGGGCGCAGCCAAAGGACTGCCAAGCCTGAGAATATTAGCTAAAAAACATCAGCTAGCGCCAGGATATTGAGCCAGGACGTACTGTTCTGCAGATTTGGGGGTGGTCAGCTTACCGTCTAGCTGCTGTTGATGGATATCTGCCAAGATCTCTTTAAACTGCGGACCGGGTGAATAGCCAAGCCGCTTTAGAGTACCACCGTTAATCAAAGGCGGAATGAGCACTAGCTGAGTTAGGTATAGCCAAATTGAAGTGCCTAGTGTGTGCGGATGGCGACTAGCTATTAGGAAAAGCTCGGCGCGTGAATGCGATCGCAACGATTTGTACACCTGGCTACGAGACACCTGGCTACGGGATTTTTGGCTATGAGCCACCTGACTGCGAGACCAAGCAGATTGAGTCGTCTGCGCTCCTAACTGTGATCGCAGGTGCGACTCCCAAGCGTGAATATTGTGCAGGCGATGCTGACTTTGCGCGCTGAGGTTGAGAGCGTCGGCAACGCGATCGCATCGATCTGGTTCTAGCTGAGCAAGTATGAGCTCTAGCAACATTAGCCATCTGGGCTGGTCTACTTCAAACTTACGCACCCAGCGATCCAGTCGGCCTAGCTGCCGCAGTAGTTCAGGCGTGATAGCTAAGCTATCGTCTAGGCAAGCTAGCGCCCCTAGATTGTCTAGACAGACTAAAGATTGCTGCCAGCCTGGTTCTTCTAGCAGGTACTCCAATTCCGCTCGCAGCCGAGACTGTAAAGCGGGGACTTTTTCATGGGTGGAGCGCGATTTCGTATACACTCCACTCTCTAAAGCAGTTCGCACTAATTGCTCTGTTTGAGTCTCAAGGCTAAAGCCCAATCGCACCGCAAACCGCACAGCCCTAAAGATTCGAGTAGGATCGTCAACGAAGCTATCGGTATGTAGCACTCGTACTAAGCGCTGCTGTAAGTCTGTTTGACCCGCGAAGATATCGAGCAGTTGGCCTGGCTGAGAACCAGTGAGCTTTAGTGCGATCGCATTAATCGTAAAATCGCGTCGGTAAAGATCGGCGCGAATATCACTAGGTTTCACCTCAGGATTTGCGGCTGGGTAAGGATAGAACTCTGTCCTGGCCGTAGCAATATCGATTTGCCAAGACTGCCACGTCAGCCTTGCCGTTTGAAACTGACCGTAGATCTGCGCTTCTATCTCTGCGTATTTCGCTCGAATGGCCTCTGCTAAAACTACACCTGCCCCTACAGGAGACTCTGCATTTCCCTGCTCCTGGCTTTCTACCACCAAATCGATATCAGTCAAAGGTCGAGAATTTTCTGATCCGTCTAATAGCAGGTCTCGAACAGCTCCTCCGACAAGATATAGAGACCAGCCTCTGTGCTCAGATTCCTTCATAAGCAGCAGCAGCACTGGCCAAACTTCTGCCATGCGCTTCACAAGCTGCTGATACAGCATGTCTGAATAAACACTCATCTCGCCATACCAACCGCCCAATCTTTTCGAGCCATGCTCAAACTCATAAGGACATTCCTCATAAGAACATTCTAAGTCGTCTGCCTTCGACGTCTCGATCTAGCAATTCTTTTCATTTTTCCGACAGGAACTTTTGCAAGAGTCCTAATTTTTGATAGCTTAGCTATATAGGATCACCAGCGATAAGTTCTGTTGAGCCTGCTTAAATAATGTTTTGAGAGTACGAAGATCATGTCTGTTATTTTCCAGCTAGCTCTGTTTGTTTTGGTGCTTTGGTCTTTTGTCATGATCGTTGGCGTCCCAGTGGCATATGCTTCACCTAGCAACTGGGATCAGTCTAAGCGTCTAATCTTCCTAGGCTCTATTGTCTGGGGCGTTCTGGTAGTTTTAGTCGGTGGGCTGAACTATCTAGTGGTTTGATCGCGCATCACCTGATCGCTCGTCGTTTGAGAGCTCGACTAGCTTTCTCTGTTCCTATGTATTAGTTTCCAATATTACTTGAGACCCCTATGGCCGTTTTCGAAGGTAATTTCACTCAGTCAAGCCACATGAAATTTGCCTTCGTAATTGGCAGATTCAATGATTTAGTCACTACGAAACTGCTAGCGGGCGCTCAGGACTGCCTAAAGCGTCATGGTGTCAGCGTTGACCCGCAGGGTAGTCAGGTAGATTATATCTGGGCTCCTGGATGCTTTGAGATTCCACCATTGGCGAGGCAGCTAGCGCTTAGCGGTAACTATGATGCCATTATCTGTCTAGGCGCTGTCATTCGTGGCAGCACGCCGCACTTTGACTATGTTGCAGCCGAGGTCGCCAAAGGCATTGCTGCGACTAGTTTTCAGACAGGAGTGCCTGTTGTCTTTGGTGTGTTGACGACAGATACCATGCAGCAGGCGTTGGAGAGAGCCGGGATTAAAAGTAACTTGGGCTGGAGCTATGCCATGAGTGCCCTAGAGATGGCTAGTCTGATGGTGCAGGTCAAAAGTGGGCGTCCGGCTATGAACGGTATGCTCGCAGGGGGACAGTCAGCGGCGCTACCCACTGCGGCAGAGGCTAGCTGATCTAGACCAGTCTGCTTAAACCACCTCATTCAAACGCTAGACAAAAGACCTCTTAGCTATCTAGAAAATGCTTTTAGGGTTGACAAATGTGTTTTATCTTGAGAAATTAGTAAAAGTCTAAAAAAGGCAAATGCGGGTGTAGCTCAGTGGTAGAGCGCAACCTTGCCAAGGTTGATGTCGAGAGTTCGAATCTCTTCACCCGCTTATTAAAAGTTAATAGTACAAGTTAGAATTTAGTTTCTGAGATATCGCCCTTGAGATAGCTCTAGCCTACGATACCTGTTCTAGATGGTTTTGTTACTAGTCGGCTTTGTTACCTACAGTCTGGGCGATCGTAGGTACACTTTATCTAACCCTATTTCTATCTGGCCTATTTCTATCTGGCCTATTTCTATCTGGTAAGACTGCTAGTGCATTCCAAAGAGACACAGCTACTAGATCCCAGCCAAGTCTATCCCTGTCCGTCTTGTCGGCAGGGGGCACTGGTGCCAATTACGCTGACTGAAGCCTGGGGATGCGATCGCTGCAAGCAAATATTCGAGCTTCGAGCTGAGCCTAATACGGTTGAAAAGCTAACTACGCCTTATCCTCGTCAGCAGATCTGGCAGTGGACAGGCAAACACTGGGTATTAAAAAGCAGCCCAATAAAAGCCATTGTGACTGCTCTGATGGTGTGGGCTCGGCTGCTGTTGTTGCCTGCACTGTTTTGGGTTGGCTGGTCGCTATTGTCTTGGACAGGACTGCCGATTTTGATTAAGGGTGCTTTAATCTTGCTGGCTTTGGTAGTAATGTTTTGGTTGGTGTTGCGACGCTAGCTTAATGACCCAGTCTCCTTTTGATTTGAGTGCTGCTCTAGCGGCTATTCGGCTTTCCACCGAGCAGCTAGGCTCCGACGAGCAGTGCTCTCGGGCACTCGTCGCTATGGGCAACGCTATGGGCAAAGGATTAGACGACATTCTAGAGGCGAATACTCTAGATTTAGAAATCAGCAGAGATATGGCTGTGCCGGAACTAGTTGCTGAGTGGCTAAAGCTGACGCCGGAAAGGGTGAAGACTGCAGCTAGCGTTTGTCATCGCTTAGCCGCGATGGGGGCACCACCGACTACTTCTGCAAATGTCAACAATAGTAGCTATAGTCAGATTCGCCCATTAGGTATTGTCGGCTTTATCTACGAGGCATTTCCTGACCTGGCTGCGATCGCAGCGGGTTTGTGTATTCGTACGGGAAATGCCCTAGTCTTACGAG
>NZ_JADEXO010000084.1 GCF_015207105.1 cf. Phormidesmis sp. LEGE 11477 | reverse complement strand
CGTTCCGACAGCGTGGGTTCGTACTGCCAAAAGTAAGCCGACAGCAAACCGACTTCTTCAACTAGCTCGCAGGCGCGTTTGGCGTTGTTAACCACCGACGCTATCTTCTGACGATGCCGCACGATGCCTTTATCTTGAACCAGACGCTCTATGTCTGCCTCTTTATATAGAGCAACTTGTCTGTAGTCAAAACCAGAGAAAGCTGCTCGAAAATTGTCTCTTTTTCGCAAGATCGTCAGCCAGCTCAAACCGGACTGAAATCCCTCCAGACAAATTTTTTCAAATAAGCGCTGGTCATCGACAACAGGTACGCTCCATTCCATATCGTGATAGGCCATATAGTCGGCTTTGTCTCCAGCCCACCCGCATCGACAGCGACCATCTTTTCCCACCACCAATCCATCCATCCTTCGCCCCTGCCTCCATCTCTACGGATCGCTTCTAAGACATCTGCTCTCACAGAATATCGCCTCTCGGTCAGCTAGCCAGTTATCTGTGCTAAAAGCTTCTATCGTTCGACAACAGAAATTTGACCATCAATCAAAATTGGCACATGCTAAAACAGCGGTTTTACGCCTATGGAGGTAGATAATTGATAGTCCACCCTAACAAAGTGTCCATAGCAAAAACGCATTCAATCTTCCCAAGAGATACAACTTAAACATGCGAAACGGAACAACGTTTCTAACCCAAACGCCTCTTTCCTTCGCACTTTCTATTCCGCAGTTTCAAAACTGTTATTTTCTAACCTTGTGAGGACTATTCCATGAAACTTTTTTCTCGTTTGTCTGCTACTGTTGCGATCGCTGCTACCGCTCTTCTAGCCGTTCCTTTCACTGCCCAGGCGCAAGTAGCCACCGCTCCTAGCTACAACTATATAGGCATTGGGGGTAGTGAAGATGGCTTGGTAGTCAATGGTAAAGTCTCTATCATCGACGGTGTCTCTATTCGTCCGTCTGTTGCAACAGACTTCGATTTTGATGACAACGAAGCTGTCTCCTACCTTGTTCCTATCACCTACGACTTTTCTGTTGGATCGGGTAGAGCAACCTTTAACCCTTACGTCGGTGCAGGTATTGGCGGCGAGCTCGGCGGCGACGTTGACGGTGATGAGATTGACTTTGCTCTCGTTGCAGGCACTGACTATCGCTTCGCTCGTAACTACGTTGCTAATGGCTCTGTCAACTACAAGCCCTTCGCCGATAACGAAGAAGTTGGCTTTACTGTCGGCATCGGCTACCAGTTCTAAGTATCTACTGCCTAGATAGGTCTAGTGCCTCTGTGTCTGCTTCCGTTTCTTTCGCTAACTTAGCTGTGTAAATACTCCTGATGCTATCGCCTTTGAAAGTTGCAACCCTTTCAAAGGCGATTTTTTCGAATAAAGACCTACTTACACGGAGTAGTTGATGTACTGCGCGTCAGTAAACTGTGGAAAATAGTGAATTTCGCACTGTATCAAAAGCTATGGATTATGAGACCCTCAAGAAACGTGTCTCGTTTGATGTCTCAATATGGTTTTCTTGAGAAGCCTTAGGGCTTCTGAGACACAGAATATAGAGATGCATCCGACAGTCAGACAGGTGAGACGGCGCTGTTTTGTGAAGAATCCCTCGTAACCTCTCTGCTCTCCATATGAGTACTTACGGCCTATAAGTTTGATGCTGTTTTTAACCAGTCGAGTGCTGATGCATGCTTAGGTGTCCATCCGAGTAGGCTTCTAGCTTTATCTGACCGAATGTGGCTATTGGAACCAAAAGCGAAGTGAGCCGCTTCTTGCCCCCATTCTTGAACGGCTTCCTCAATCGTCCATGTCTGAGCTGTTCCACTAAGCGCGAGCCTGTGATGGATCGTTTCAGCAATCTCTTTAAAGGTCGCTTCACCACTCTCTAAGAAGAAAAACGATCCAGCAGGCGCTTTTTCTAGCGCCAGTAGGTATGCGCCTACAAGATCTTTGATGTAGACAGTTGACCAAATGTTCTCTCCTTTTCCAACGTATCTAGCCTGCTGGTACTTCTTAGCAGCTGCAATCATTAAAGGAATCTGAATGCTTTGGGTGTGTAAGCCTGTTCCCTGTCCGTAGATCAAGCAAGGACAGATAACAATAGAATGGACTCCTCTAGCAACACCCTCGATGACGCGAGTATCGACCGCCACCCGTCCAATTTTCTCAAAGCAAATCGGTCGAGTGATGTCCTCGTGGAAGACGCGAGAACTATATTCACCGGCAGCGCGATCACCTACGATGCTCGACCCGCTAGTGTGAATTAGTTTTTTACCTGATCCTTCAATCGCTCGAAGAAGCACTTCAACGGCAAACGGATCGTCAGCATCAGCGGCGTTGATTACGGCATCGGCAGCTTGAGCTGACTGCTCAAGCGTCTTCTCGTCGCTTAGCGAGCCAATGACCGGATTAATCCCTGCCTGTTTAAGCAGCCGGGACTTTTCTGCTGACCGACACAAGCCATCTACAGTATGTCCAGCAGTTACTAGAGCAGTCGCGATTGAGCCGCCAATGTAACCAGATGCGCCTGTCAGAAAAATTTTCATTCGTTGCTCCTTGTGCTGTGAACCAATTATGCAGAATTGCTTAGAATTGCGGAAGAACGGATTTTTCTGTGACTTAGTAACAACTTTGTTCCTATCAACTGCTCTGAAAAGGAGAAAATGACGAGACACAAATCTTACGACGGTGCGCATGGCTGCTACATAGAAGCGGCTTTAGAAGTTGTCTCGGGTAAATGGAAGGGTGTGATTTTGTATCATCTTCTAGACGGGACAAAGCGGTTCAACGAGCTAAAACGCCTGTTCCCTGAGCTATCGCAGAGAATTTTGACCAAGCAGCTGAGAGAATTGGAAGCTAACAGGGTGATCAGTCGAAAAGTTTACCCAGAGGTGCCCCCGAAGGTTGAGTATTCTCTGACCGAGCTAGGTCTGTCATTAGAACCGACGCTACGCGCTCTAGAGAAATGGGGAGTTAACTATATTGAGGTCACTAAGTACTCAAGAAGCGCTCCACAGGAGAAGTAGAGGGGTTATCAGTAGCGGTGGATACAGTTGGTGAAATCGAAGCGTACAGTACGATTGCGCTGTGTACTATTGTGTTTTAAACCACCGTTTGTAAGATACTTAAAAGTCATATTCAACTGGGCTTTGAGGTTTCGGACGCTGCTTTGAACTAGTTGCTTTCGATGCCAGCTTCGCTGTGATCGCATTCAGCAGAGACACCTACCACCATAGAAGATAGAATAGTATCTAATAAGGTAACTATTAGGTACTCAGAATGGTCTCGCTTCAGAACATTCAGTCACTCACTGACTTCCGCCACAGCGCCAAGAAGTACGTAGAGCAGCTTCAGACGACGCAAGCGCCGCTAGTGCTCACGGTCAACGGCAAAGCCGTCGTCGTGGTAGAAGCTGCTGAAGCCTACGAAGCTTACCAAGCCCGCATCCGTGAGCTAGAAGCAGAGGTGATGGCACTGAAACTGCAAACGCTGAAGGATGCAGTTGCCATCGGCGCTCAGCAGGCAGAGCAAGGCCAGTTTAGCGATCGCAGCTTTGACGAGATTATTGCGGCAGCGCAATCGGCAGTCAGCAGCCAGTCGGCGAGTTAGATGTACAGCATTCGGTTCACAGAGCAAGCCGATGCCGATCTACTAGGCATTTATATCTACACATACAACACCTGGAACGAAAACCAAGCTATTGAGTATACCGATGGACTGAAAGCTACGGTCAACAAGCTAGCGGAGAACCTAAAAGAGCCTAGGCACTGTAGACCGTTCTGTGGTGCGTCCAGGCTACCGCAGCTACCGCTACGAGAGCCCTCTAGTGTTCTACCGAGTGTCTGGTCAATTTGTAGAAGTCGTGAGAATATTGCACAAGCGCATGGACGTAGGCAAACAGTTCTCTAGCGAAGAGTAGCGACGCGATCGCCATTCGCTGGGTAGCAAGCTAAAGATTGTTGCTTATCGAAGCTCTTCTCTTAAAAATCCTTATGAAGCTATAGTAGCGATCGCGCTGAATGTTTGTTCCAGCTCCTGATGATTGTGTTGTGTAGTCTGCAAGTTAAACAACTCTTTGCAGGACACCACAAAATGCAAAATAAGATATCAATAACTCAACCTAAGATAAACTAGACTCAAAATTAAATATTAAAATAAGATTGTATTCACTCGATATGAGATGAGCCTAAACCCTTCCAATCTCTTTTTCGAACCAGGCCACATCCCAGTATTTTCGGAACTTCCGACCGACCTCCTTAAACAGCCCTACCTGCTTGAACCCAAATTTTTGATGAATTGCAACAGAAACATCGTTGGGCATCGTGATCCCCGCGTAGGCACGATGAACATCTTCTTCGTCTAGTGCCTGAAAAAGAGCTGTGTAGAGCTGAGTACCAATGCCTTTAGCACGAAATGACATATCCATGTAGATACTGGTTTCTACCGAAGTATCGTAGGCGGCTTTGACCCGAAACTGGCTACTGCTGGCATAGCCAACTACTTTTTCATCACACTCGGCAACTATCAATCGATGCCTGCCAGTCGCATGATAGTGAGACAGCCAATGCGCCTGGCGATGCTCGACGGTATGTGGCGCGATGTCGAATGTGATTGTTGTTTCTTCGATATAGCGATTATATAGATGAACCAAAGCCTCGATATCTTCAGGCCGAAAGTTTCTAATGCTAGTGAGCATGATCGATGGGTTGTATAGAGTAGTCAGCGACGAGGTAAGCACGTACAGTATAGAGTGACGCTCATCATCCACCCCGCACCCTAGTGGTTTATTCAGACTATTTAGAACGCATCTTAAAGGCTCGCGTTTATGACGTGGCACAAGAAACGCCTTTGGATCTGGCCCCAAGGCTATCGGAGCGGCTGAATAATCAGGTGCTGCTAAAACGAGAAGACGTACAGTCTGTTTTTTCGTTCAAGCTACGCGGTGCCTACAACAAAATGGCGCAGCTACCTGCGGAACTGTTGCAGCGTGGGGTGATCGCGGCTTCGGCGGGCAACCATGCTCAGGGCGTGGCGCTAGGCGCAAGAGAATTAGGCACGTCGGCAATGATCGTCATGCCGATTACGACGCCGCAGGTCAAGATTGATGCGGTAAAGGCTAGGGGCGGTCTCGTTATACTACACGGCGATACCTACGATGATGCCTATGCCCATGCGCGTCAGCTAGAAACAGACAAAGGACTGACGTTTGTGCATCCTTTTGACGATCCAGACGTGATCGCCGGACAGGGAACGATCGGCATGGAAATTTTGCGACAGTATCAAAAACCCATTCATGCCATCTTCGTCGCGATTGGCGGCGGCGGTTTGATTTCGGGGATTGCGGCCTATATCAAACGCCTGCGCCCTGAGGTCAAGATCATCGGTGTAGAGCCCGTCGATGCGGACGCCATGAGTCAGTCGCTGGCAAAGGGGGAGCGGGTTAGGTTAGAACAGGTCGGACTGTTTGCGGACGGGGTAGCGGTACGCCAGGTCGGAGAGGAAACGTTTCGGCTATGCCAACAGTATGTCGATGAAGTGATCCTCGTGACCACGGACGATACCTGCGCGGCGATTAAGGATGTGTTTGAAGATACTCGCTCGATTTTGGAGCCAGCCGGGGCGCTAGCGATCGCAGGCATCAAAGCCTATGTAGAGCGCTCTGGAATCCAAGGAGAGACGTTGGTGGCGATCGCCTGTGGTGCCAACATGAACTTCGATCGGCTGCGCTTTGTAGCAGAACGGGCTGAGCTAGGAGAAAGAAGAGAAGCCGTCTTTGCAGTTACAATTCCAGAGCGCCCCGGCAGCTTGAGCAGATTTTGCGACATTCTCGGTAGCCACAGCCTGAGCGAGTTCAACTATCGGATTGCAGATGCGAACCAGGCCCATATCTTTGTCGGTATCCAGATTACAGATAGAGCAGACGCACAGGCGATCGCACGCAAGTTTAGAGACAATGGCTTCAAGACGCTAGATCTGACTGACGATGAGCTAGCCAAAATGCACCTGCGACATATGGTAGGCGGCAAATCTTCTTTAGCGCAAAATGAACTCCTCTATCGGTTTGAATTTCCCGAGCGACCGGGCGCACTCGCTAACTTCGTTACGGCGATGAGCCCAGACTGGAATATCAGTCTATTTCACTATCGCAATCACGGCGCAGACTACGGCAGAATCGTCGTCGGCATGCAGGTTCCCCCGCAAGAAATGGCCCAGTGGCAGTCGTTTCTAGAGACACTAGGCTATCGATACTGGGACGAAAGCGACAATCCAGCCTATCGACTTTTCCTATAGCGTTTTGCGTAGGCTTATTAACTGATTTGAGTAGAGTTACAAAAGGTCTATATGCGTCGCATAGGCTTTTCCAGCCATCACCTTAAAGGTGGCAACCACAGACGTTCCCCGCTCTATCTTGTCAAAGATATCAGCATTTATATACTTTTGATGGAAAAGAATATCCTTCGAGCCATCATCTGGCGTAATGTAGCCGTGGTAGTTTCCTGGCTTGATGGTGAACAGCAGCTTGACCGTACCTGGCTTAGACTCAAGTTCTGTTGCTGAGCTAGCCTGAGCTGATTCCCGAGCTGTCGCAGGGACGGCGGTCAGCCACGGATTAAGCGATTCAGCATTCTTTAAATCGGACGTTTTGTTAGTTTCGAGATCCGGCGCTAATGGACTAGCGACTTCTAAAGCAGGCGTTGCAGTCGGTTCGGTCTCTAGGGGTGGCAGAGGAAGAGCTTCAGAGACAGACAATTGTTCTCTATCAACTTCATCAATCTGTTCTTCGCTGACCCGCTCTTGATCGGATGGTTCTTTATAGTTGGGTTCCTCACTGTTCTGTTCTTCATCATGATCAGAAGGCTCTAGCAAAGAATATAGAGGTAGAGTCTCTTCGGCTTCTGCTGTCAAAGCTGGATCGCCAGCTTCTCCAAGCAGGTCTACAGCAACAGAACTATTTGCTTTCCCTATTTCAACGTTCTCTTGATCATCTGCTTCTATTCCTGCTTCTATTCCTACTTCTATTCCTTCTCTATCATCTATCTCTGTTTCCGCTTCTGCTACTTCTGCCTTTGTTATTTCAGTGACTTCTTCTACGGCGTCTTCTTCACTCTCGTAGATATCAAAGCTGAAAAGAGTTGCTTGCTCCGCTGGCTGAGGATCTGGCTGCGTCTCTGGCTGTGTATCTAGCTGCGTATCTAGTCCTTCAGAAGCGACCTCTTCTGGCTCAATAGCAGGTAGCAGATCGTGTATAGACGGTGGCTGATAATTGCCATGAGTTTCTACGGGAGACGAGGACCATGTGACATCACCGGCTGCTGGCTGCGTGAATGAGTCAGAGAGCATTAGCTCTGAGACAGCGGTCGGCATCGTAGAGCTGGCAAACTCTTCTGCTGAAATAGCAGCAGCGGTCGCGTCTAGTTTTCGATGAGTATCAGAATCTTCTACTAACTCTAAGTCAGGACCGACGGTTGAATTAGTCGCTGACTTTTCTAAATCGGTTGCGATCGCGCCCTGCGGATCTAGCACGTCTAGCTCTCTTGCAGGGTTAGCAGGCAAAAGGGAGACTCTTTTGGCGACGGGGGCGACAGTGTTGATGTTGATATCTGAGCGGGTAAGCCCTCCTTTATGCTGATTCCCTTGCTGCTGATTGGATAGGTGATCAGATGAGTCTACAAAGGGGGTGACTTCTGGTGTGTCGTTGGGCGATCGCAACTCTTGCCGACCAGACCTCTGCCGACCAGAAAAGATGCCTATAACCTTTTGAAACTGACTGAGTAGCCAAATCATCAACCGTCTGATCACTGTGACTGGCCCCCTGCTGCGCGCGCTATCACGGCGGAAATTACTGAGACTCTTTATCTTAACAGGCGCAAGCAAAGCCCAGCACGACTTCTATAGCTTTCCGCACTTAGCTTAAACTATCAGTAGAAGCGGTAACCCTTGTTCCATAAAGCGCTAAGTGCATAGCAGCGGTGCGACCCCGCGTCGTTGTACGGCGCTAGGGAACGCGCACCAAGACAATCCGCTAATGCATCAGCGGATTGCTATACCAACATGATAAAGAGAAACAGACTAACTTCTAGGCGGCTTCACCACTTGCCAAACGATAAAAACAGTAAAAGACAGATAGCCGATAGCCACCATCCAGTTTTGCCAGCTGTCTGTAGCGCTCATCAGACAAGTTCCGAGTATCTAAACTAAATTCAAATTCTACCAACGAAGGCAGAGCAGGTGACTAGCTACCAGACTCGCCAGTCCTCCCAATCGAGATTGAAAATAGAGGTGTCTGGAAAGGCGGTGGGATTGCCCTCGGCGTTAAGCCTACTTTGCAGCCTGGCTAGGTCAGGTTCGTAGGCAGGCAGCTGATCGGTTAGCTCGTAAGGCATGAGGTTGTTGTCTAGGGCAAAGTCGATGGTCGTGCCTGCCGCGACACCAACAGACCACTCAAAGGAGTGAACCCGGTAGGCCGCAGCGGCGATGTTGCTAGTCGCAATGGTTTTGCCGGCAATCAGCAGATTGTCTATGTCTTGTGGAATCATGGCTCGCAAAGGAATCTGAGCCGGATAGGCTTGACCATGGGCCCGGCGGATATTGGCGCGTTCGGTGTTGCCGGGCTGCTCGAAAGGATACTCACTCAGGCAGGGGTGAAAGTCGATGGCATATTGAGCGATGCCAACCGCATCCGGGTAGATAGTAGAACGGGTGCGTCTGGCAATATCATCGGCAGGCACGTCATTCTCGATCACGCTGGCTACATTCAGTCCGGCCAGCGCCTGCCACAGATCTAGATAGCGCCGATCGCCTAGCGTTTCTCTGTAATAGTCGTCTCGATAGTCGGCCTTAGAAATATCGATTTCATCGACGCTAAAGCCATCGGGATAGGTCAGCGATGGACGACCAATGATCCGGCGGCCCTCACGGATGTATGGGTATTTTGAGAGGCCATGAGCGGTGCCCATTGGCGCATCAAAGCCAGAGATGAAGCGATGATTAGGCGCAGGCGTTTTGACGTTGGGGCCTAGCTGCGAATCGGTGTCGCCTTCAACTAGCCAATAGTAATAGCTAAAGGCGTTCTCTTCGGCTTTTCGCAGTGCGTCTACTCGCAGGCCACCTAGCCAGCCGCCTGGTTCTAGCTGTCCAGTTGTCGCCAGCTGATCGGCGCTAAAAATAAAGTTGTCTCTGGCGGTGCCGGGGCGATAGTCGTTGCCCCAGGTCCAGTTCTGCATAGAGATATCACCCGGTACGACGGCAGAGACGCCAAACTGTCTGGCTTCGGGTCTAGGATCTGGCGCGGCGATGCGGCGGTAGGTAAAGACGTAGTCAAAGTAGTCGTCATTCGGGCGTGATCGCTCGTAGCTAAAATACGGCTCATACTGCTCGTAGTAGGTCGGTTTAGGCTGTGGCTGTGGCTCTGCCGTACGCTCCATTGCAAAGGTGTAGGTGAAGCCCTGAGTGCAGTAAGGATCGGCAGTTTCGGTAGGAGAAGACGGGTTGAGGTGGGAGCGAGGGTCTAGTCCTAGTCGGTAGGGAACGCCAGAAAGCGCGATGATTTCGCCAGTTTCGGTCGCTTCGACGACGTACCAGTCGGCCTTTGGAGAATCAGCAGGGGTATCGGTGCGATCGCTCGCAATCGGCACAAACTGAATAATCTGCTTGGCTAGTCGCTCAGAATCTTCGTACTGATAGCTATCTAAAAAGATCTCTGATAGGAAAGAAGCATTGAGCGGCGGGGTGCCGGGTTGAGGCGTGTGTTGGATGGCGATCGCACTATCGATCATCCGACCATCGGTGCTAATTTCTAGCTCTTTGACCACCGTTGACGGAAACCACTTGAGCTGACCGCCCCCTTGATCAGCCGCTTCGTCTAGCATATCGCTCAAAAGCGTATGGGCATCCACTGGCAAAAAGCAAGACAGGCTCACCCAGCAGCCCCCAGGGTTTAGCTCACCATAAAAGTTTTCAATGCGGCGGCGCAGCTTGTTGTAGCCCTCTGGATAAAACAGCAGCGATCGCTGCTTTCTGGCTTCGTCTAGCGCCGATGTGCCCTGCGAAGAAATCTGTCCACCGACCCAATCCGTGATTTCGGTCATACAGACCGTACGGCCAGCGTGCAAACTTTCATAGGCTGTCGCGGTACCAGAGAGTCCACCGCCGACGATCAGCACTTCGCAGTCTACAACTTCGTCAATTGTCGGTGGCTGAAAGGTTGGCGGCGAGACTGGCGGTGTGACTGGCTGTAGGGGTAATGGTGTGACTGGCTGGGCGATCGCCTGCTGCAAAAATCCAATCGGCAGCGATGCGCCCATGATGACGGCACCGAGCAGACTGCCTGCTCTTTTGACGCTCAATCTCTTAACATCTAGTCTTTTCACATCCAGTCTGCTAGCGGAACCACAACCAACCAAACGAATAGACATACTAAAAGGAATTGAGCGAAACGACTCTAAGACTAAGCATTCATGCCACGCTTTGACAACCCATATAAACGTGAATTGTTGCTAAGCAACTAGAAAATTATTGGCCAGGGAAGAGCTGGAGCCAGCTGCTGAAGGTGGTAGATACCAGCGCCTACCCAGCAGCGGTGTACGATAATATTTCAGCTCGCCCGGAGCTTTGTGTTATGCCCCAACGCCTTTTATATATCAGCAATGGCCATGGTGAAGACAACCATTCTTCGCACATCATCAGAACGCTGCGCGCTATCCGACCAGAGCTAGAGATTGCCGCACTGCCCATTGTGGGTGAAGGCAGCGCCTACCGCAAAATTGACGTGCCGATCGTCGGCCCCACCTACACCCTGCCCTCCGGCGGATTTACCTACATGAATCGCCTGCGTCTGGTAGACGATATCCGCGCTGGCCTGCTAACTATGACCTGGAAGCAGTACCAGGCTATGCGAGACTACATCGGCCAAGTCGACTTTGTCGCGGCCACTGGCGACACCATTGGCCAAGCCTTTGCCTACCTCAGCGGCAAACCATTTGTCTCCTTCATCTCACCGCTATCGGCGATGTACGAAGGCAGGCTGAATATGGATCTGATCCTATGGCAAATTCTAAAAACTGAACGGTGCAAAGCAGTGGCCACCCGAGATGCTTACACTGCTGAAGACTTGAGAAAGCAAGGGTTAGCGAAAGTGACCTTTGGCGGCATTCCTTCGCTCGATCGGCTCAAACCCACTGGGAAAGACATTCAGCTAGCCGAAGATAAGAAAATGGTGGCACTGCTACCCGGATCTAGAACCGCCGAGGCCGTGCGTAATTTTAAGCTGGAAATGCAGCTGGCCTTAGAAGCCGCTCAGCTAAATCCTGATCTCCAGTTCAGGGCGGCACTGGTGCCTAGCGTCATGACCGAAGTTGACCGAATTGCCGCAGACGAGGGCTGGCAATGTCAAAGGCAGCAGTCAGGCGATCGCACCTGGATCAGCCTCAGCGCCAGCGCCGACGCCCACTATCCCAACCCAGTAGAGATTCTTTGCTACAGCGATGCGTTTAGTGACATTGCCTGTCGGTGCGATCTGGTAGTGGGCATGGCAGGGCTCGCGGTAGACCAAGCGATGGCGATCGGCAAGCCCATTGTGCAGATCGCCGGGGAAGGGCCGCAGTTTACCTATGCGTTTGCTGAAGCGCAAGACCGCCTGTTAGGTCTGTCTGTGCAAACGATTGGCAAGCAAGCCGCGACCCCAGAGATTCTAAAAGAGGCCGCAGCCTACGTCGTTAAAACAGTTGAAGACGATGATTACGCCAAAGCTTGCATCCAGAACGGGCAGGAACGGTTTGGGCCTTTTGGCGCGTCGGCTCGAATTGCGAATCTGATTTTGACCCATCTAGATCAGGCCACCGCGCTGACAGCAGAGCGCACCACTACCGCTAATGCCTGACTAGGGCTCAGACAGCCAAGAACTAATCCAACATTTTTTGAGCGATCGCCCGTGAATACCTCTGCGCCCAACCTGTCAACAAAAGTGAAGCCCATCAAGGACAACAGGCTTCACGACAAAGACGCCTCTAGCTATCGCTATCTGTGGCCTTTTATCAAAGCCGAAAAAGGGATGTTTATTGTCACGCTGATCTGCGTGGTGGGCTATGTTATCACCGTGCCGATTCTGCCGCATCTGGCTAAAAAAGCCGCCGGGGCAATTGGGGAAGGCGATGTCAGAACCACAGCTTACTGGCTGGGGCTGGCGATGTTGGATTTCGTCATCCAGAGTGCATTTTTGTATGCACAGCGGGTATCGGCCACAAAAGGATCGCTCAACGTCGTCATGGCAGTTAGAGAGAAAGCCTACGCCAACCTGCACCGTCTAGGCATTGACTACTTTGCCAGATCGCAGACGGGCGATTTGACCTATCGCTTGACCGAAGATGTGGACCGGGTAGGCGAAGTCATTTTCAAGATGTCTCAGCAATTTGTTTCTTGCATCTTGCAAATTGTGGTGCTGACGGCCTATATCTTTTATCTCAACTGGCAGCTTTCTCTGACGGGCATTGTCATCGCGCCTGTCGTGGCATTTCTAATCGGGCAGTTTGGTCAACGGCAGCTCTTACTTTCTCGCAAAAATCAAACGGCAATTTCTAGTCTGTCTTCTCTATTAACTGAAGTATTTGGCAGCATTCGGATTGTGCAGGCATTTGCGGCGCAAGAGTACGAGAAAGAGCGATTTCACAAAGAGGCGCTACTCAACCGTCAGTCTAGATTTAGAACAGAGTATCTAACTTCGGTGCAATATCCGGCGGTGGGTTTGTTGCAGGCGCTCAGCATTATGCTGCTGTTTTTAGTCGGGGCTTGGCAAATTTCGATTGGGCAGATGGAAGGCACTGATTTTGTCGCGTTTTTAGCCGCGATCGCCATCCTCATCAATCCGATCGATCTCACCACCCAGCACTACAACCTGTACAAGCAGACCGAAGCCTCAGCCGAGCGGATCTTCGAGCTGATGAACTTGCAGCCGACCTTAGTAGAAAGAGAAGACGCGATCGCCCTGCCTGCTATCACCGGCAAAGTAGAATATCGCGACGTTAGCTTCGGCTATGGCAGCGGTGATTCGCTAGAGCCCGTCCTTACCCACCTCGATCTGCTAGTCAGCCCTGGTGAAGTGGTTGCCCTAGTCGGCCCTTCTGGTGCAGGCAAAACCACTATCGTCAACTTACTAGCTCGCTTTTACGATCCTCAAGTCGGCGAAGTCTTAGTAGACGGCATCGATATCAAAACGGTGACAATCGCCAGCTTGCGCCATCAGATGGGCACCGTCCCCCAGGAAACCGCCTTGTTCTCGGGCACCATCGCCCAAAATATTGCCTATGGCCAGACCGAGCTAGACTACAACGCGATTGAGGCAGCGGCTAAAGTAGCCAACGCTCACGATTTTATTAGCCAGTTTTCTCAGGGCTATCACACCTGGGTAGAAGAGCGGGGTAATAACTTTTCGGGCGGACAGCGACAAAGAATTGCGATCGCCCGCGCTATTCTACTCAATCCGCGCATATTGATTTTAGATGAGGCCACCAGCGCCCTTGACCCTGAATCGGAAGCACTAGTGCAAGAAGCCCTAGATAGAGCCATGCAAGGCCGCACGGTTTTCATCATTGCTCATCGGCTCAGCACAGTTAGGCAAGCCGATCGCATTCTCTTTTTAGAGCGCGGCAAGATCTTAGAATCGGGAACGCACTCAGAGCTACTGCAGCAGGATGGGCGGTACGCGCAGTTCCACGCGCAGCAGTTTGAAGGTTAGGCATACCGTCTCGTAGGGGCATAGCCTGCTATGGCTCCGGCTAATTTACCAAGGTAACCAGAGACTAATTTACCAAGGTAACCAGAGAGAAAAGCGCAATCATTAGGTTAATCACGAACAGCGCTATCCAGGCCATCACGACCGCCGAAGTCGCCGACTGCCCCACGCCTTTCCCATGTAGCGCCGCCGTCAATCCTCGGCTACAGCTCGCGATCGCAATCACTAAGCCAAACAGTATCGCCTTACCCACAATTAGCAAAACGTCGGACACAGCCAAAGAGCTCCGCACCCCGCCCAAAAAGGTTCCCATCGGCAGTTGATAGACATAAGTTGTCAATAAACCGCCGCTCATCACGCCACAAAACAGACCTAAAACAGTCAACGTTGGCAGCATCACACCGCAAGCAATCACTCTGGGCATCACCAGGTAATCAATCGGGTCGGTTCGCAGCATCTTCAGAGCATCAATCTGCTGCGTTAGCTTCATAGAAGCAATCTCTGCGGCAAACGCACTGCCCACCTGGCAGGCCAGCACCCCTGCCGTCAATAGCGGCGCTAGCTCAGCGCAATAGCCCGCTGCAAATGCGCTCCCCAAAGAACTCACAGCGCCAAAGCGAGACATCTCTCTAGCGGTCTGAATGCCAAAGATCAGCCCAGTGCAGACATTCGTGGCCACGACCGAAGCCACGCAGCGCGGACCCGCACACATTAGATGATCCATAATCTGACGTTGACCCAGCCGCCCTCTTAACAACCGATGCATCACCTGGCCAGCCAACAAGAGCGCCATGGCCGCGTGATAGATCGGATAGTCAGGTTCCCTATGCACAGTCGAGCCCTTGGGTTGCTGCATCATATAGCGAGGGTCAGGCCGCCCAGACTGCTGTGATGCGCGCTGAGAAAACCGCCAATCAGCTTTAGCCATCGGCCTACACACTCCTACTTGATGCAAACTACTGATTCTGTGATAGAACCATCTAAATAGAAACCGCCAGTCACAGCATTCCTTAACTGGCCTCTTTTGAACACATTATCGAGCATCTTTCGATAGCAGCATTAATCTGCACTGAATATTTAACCTAGTAAAACCAAGGACGATTGGCTCGGTGTGGTTACAGCATCCTATAGGCAAAATGTACTAGGTCTATGCCGACTGAGCATTAGCGTACTAGTACGTATAGTCCTATGTTTAGTTATCGGAACATCACAACATAGATCAATTGAGTCAAGAACACCCTATACCCCTGACGGCCTATGTTTTAGCGCCCTAATATCGAACCCCTGAACAAGGCAATATCAGAAAACTTCATGTGGGTTTGGCATCCACCAGTTGATTTTCAATCAAGTTATAGTACACTTGTATTAGTACAGAGCTCGGCACTCTATTCTCTCTTTCTGTGCCTGCTAGCGTATGGAAATATGAAAAAAACTGATATGGAACTTCAGGTAATTCGAGAAAAGCTAAATTCTCTTCAAGCTGAACCGGCGAGGAGTGATGTGGCAATGTCGCCTTGGGCAGATCCTCAGGTGGGGAAAGTGCCCGCAGAAAAATTCAGATCTCAACAAGCAGTCCGCGATCGCCGACCACAAAAAGCAAAGGACACACCGCCAGCAATCGCGATCAAGACACTCAAACAGCGTGCAGGGAATTCGCCATATGGAACCGTTCATACCAGTTTAGATAGAGCTACTTGTAGCGAGGCCGATGATCTAGCAGTCAATGATTTAACTGCCAGCGATTCAATTGCTAGTAAATCAATTGCCAGTACTCCATCTGCCAATACCCTAATCGATAGAGAGCTACCTCAGATCGCATCGCTAGTACACAGCATCAACGAGCGATCGCAGCAGCAGGCTCACGACTTATTAAGCTTAAAGCGCTCTGCCCAGAAAGCGGCTTTCGCCCTTCACCGAAAAGGTATTCACACTCATCCGCAGCTAGATGCTATCGATCAGTTTATAGAACAATCCTCTACTGCCTCTATTCCTAATATTGAGATTGATAGTTACGGCAAGCTTTGTCTCACTCAAAGCACTGTTAGGCTAGGCCACGCAGAGGCAGAAGCAATCGTCAATGCCACATATGTACGACAACAGACTTCATCAAAGCGTCCCTTCCTACACCCAGATACTGTTAACCTTGATTCCTCTGAATGTCTTCAACAAAGTCAGTCAGACCACAGTGGCATAGGCGATAGTCAACAAACCAACCCCCGTAGACGTAGCAAGCGCGGACCAAACCAAGGGTCGGCTTTTAGGCTAGCACTTAGGCATGCGAAGCGGAGTGCGGCTTTGTGTAGGCAGATGCTGGTTCGCATTAAAGGAACTATCAGCAGGCAACAAGCAAAGAGCAGACTAAAGGATAAAGCCCAGAGATCTGTTCTACACAAAGCTCGCACGGCCCAGATTCAACCTGTATTTGTTCAGCCTGTAGTAGAGGGCAAAGTCACCGAGGGTGGTGCCGTAGAGTCAGCGGCTACTCTTAGCGATCGCAGCAGTTTCTCCTGGATAGATGCAACCATCTGGATCGTCAGCGCTACGATTATACGCATTCTTCTCAACAACCTTGTCTTCAACTATCCGTTTTTTCAAATCCCACTAATGCTGATACTCGTTAGCATTATCTCTTATTCTATCTACCGAATCGTTCTCTCACAGTCCATGGATATGAACGCTACCTATCGTACGGGTGCAGCGCTATTAGGTTTGGTTTTAGGCAGCGTCCTCTAAACTCATCACTTTTCCAGAAGACTATTCTTTTGTTCATTCGGAGTCGATATCGTGCTACAGTTCCCCCTATCGAAAAAACAATCAGCCGCCGCTATCAAGCCGATTGTTGCTGGCGGATTGATTGTTGCGCTTGCTGGCCTTCTTATAGACTTCAGTGGTATCAGGGTGCTGAGCGGTAATCCATTGGAGTTTACCCGTAGTCTAAGGCCGGGTAAAGCCGTTGAGCAGCTCTCAACCGCCTGTACAGGAGAAATTATTAGCGCTGCACAGCTCTCTAGAGAACAGCTTGCCCAGCTACTTACCGTCCCAGAAAGAGAAAGCAAACAGCGCATTCGTCAGATCGTAGAGCAGCCTTACTGTCAGCTCGCTTCTCTCAATGTTCGAGCTGGCGTCGAGTCAGAAAGAGAAGCATACCCACTTGAGTTTGCCCCAGACAAAACGTTCATTATCCTATACGAAGATGGTGAATACGCAGGATATGATTTCAAGCTTTGAGCAATCTTTTTATGTTTTTATGCGCTCTGCTTACTACACGGTCATGAAGTTTCCACTGCTTTTTCATATCTTGCTATTCTCTAGCATTCTTGTGCTCACTAGCTGTAGGACTCGCTCTGCGCCAAAGTCTCGCAGTATTCAACTGCAGCAGCAATGGACTTTAAACCCTGGCGACGAGATTGCTGGAAATTTAGTGGCCGGTAGCTTAGGGGATATCTCCCTTTACTTAGAAGATAAAAAGATAAAAGCACCTTTTGATGGAGACTTAGAACTAAGTGAATTAGATAGATGCGCGCTGTACTCAACGCCAGAAATTCCGGCCTATCTGTTTCGACTATGCGGATTGAGTAAAGTGAGCTACGGCTCTATTAAAGCTGGAAGAACAATTGGAAAAGGTCGCTACCTCAGCTTTGCCACGCTTCGACGACAGCCCGATGGCACTTGGATCATTGTCGAACCGGCTAGAGGCGTTCTAGAAAAAGCCTTGGAATCATAGAACATAGTTGTTATTTACGATCACCACCGACGATTTGCCATTTACGGACGTCGTCTACTGACCGCTGAAAATACTTTCCCTATTAAAAACTGTGCGAGTTCAAAGATGCTGAAATCTTCCCACCTATTTGCTATTAGCCTGCTGCTAACTCTGTTTAGCTGGACCACTTTCAATCGCCGCGCTCAGGCTGCAGAGACTAGCGGTATGGGTCTGTCCTTCGAGCTATCTCCCTCCCAAGCCAAAGCCAAAGAGCTGTCCTCACGCTTGCCTAGTTCTGCTGTAGCTGCCGAAGAGTCTCAAAAAGAAGTCAGCGTTGCCAAAACCTCTGAGGAAAGCAACAATCTCTCCGTTCCCGCTGTTCCTATTCCGCTCGGGTCTGACACACTAGCCTATCACCCAGAAATCCTTCCACCTATCTCCGCTAGATCAACCCAGACTGAGACGGCCAAAATTAGATCGGCCAAGAGTGAATCAGCTGAAACTGAACCCTCTAAGAATGACCCTGCTAAACCTGAGCTAGAGCCGATAGCAGACTCAAAAGTGAACGGTATTGGGTTGGACTTTGCAAGCGACGAGGTGGCGATCGCAGACCAGCTTCCAACTGCATCGACTGCTGCCATTTCACCTTCTCTAGCATCAGAGGCTGTCAGATTCGATTTCTTAAAACCGAGGATCGTAGACTCAAATCTAGAGAACCTATCAAGCTCCGCAAGCCCTGAGATCGATCGCTCCAAGAAGACATCTTTAGATCAAGCAGAACTCTCATTTATACTGAACGATACAGATAGTGTCCTCAGCGCATCAGTAATGGGAACAACATTCTCCGATTCAACAGTCTCTGACGGCGCAGATGAGGTCGCCAATTCCCAAACAACCACCGCTGAGGCAGTTTCCTTTGATAGCTTTGCCTTGGATAGCTGGATATTTCAAGACGGCAGTGATTCTCTAGTAGCCCGTACCGTTGGCAGCGCCGAAGGAACCCGGCATTGGAGTGGCGATCGCACCAGCGCCTATTACGGTCATGTTGATCCTGGTAACGGAGTGTGGAACCTTGGCACATTCTCATACCAACACGGCGCTAACAGCCCAGAAGAAGCCGATAGAAAGCAGCTCCAGCGCCTCAAGCGTCAGGGCGATCAAATAGAAGAGCAGGCTACCCAGCAAGGCATTCAGCTATCCCTAGAAGAAAAGCTAAATGCCTTAGATTTGGCAAACCAAGCGCCCCTAGCCGCACTAGACAGAGGGGGCTATATAGAGAAACTTGCCCAAGCTCGTCGGCTGAAAATGCCAAGAGAAGAAGCCATACTCTGGGCTAGGACCAATGCCTATAGAGACCCGGATACCCGCACTTGGAATGCACCTGGTTTAGGCAACAACGTCTACAGTATCAGCCGAGATCAAGAGAGACGAATGGTAGCCATCTCCAAAGCGCTAAAGGCTTTCGGTTCAAACGAACAAGAAAGTGATTCGCTCGCCAACCTAGAGCGTATCAGCTTAGCAGATACCAACCCAAGCAGCGCCGAGAGTATAAGGTCTGACGGCACAGATAGCCTACCGACACAATCTTCTGCAGCACAAACTTTTGGTAGCAATGCACATTCCAACAGATCAGACCAAGCAGTATCGTTCGCACTCCCAGTTAATGGCTCATCAGCCAACGACTTACTCATTAACGAGAAGTCAGCATCAACGTCTTCGGCGGCGGCGGCTGCTGAGATAGTCTCTTCTGAGGCGGCCACTTCTACAGCCCCCTCTTCTAGAAACCACGATCTGAGTGCTGCAGGCAACCCGACTAACGAACTAATGTCTGTGACCCAGGCAGAGGAAGAACGGATAAGAAGCGATGAACAAGCGGAGGCCGCTGAAGTAGAGAGCACCGAACCTATCAGCGCTGCAGCAGATATTTTTGAACTCCGTGCAGAAGAGAAGAATGCAGCTACCGACGAGGCCAGTAGCCTCGATGGATCCCAAGCGGTTGCGTTGACAGGCGAGCCAGATAGCGCTGAAGCCGAGTCATCGGAGGTAACGCTATCTGAGATCGAGTCAGATGAAAAGACTCGTCAGCAGCGCCTCAAATTGCTACAAGACGGTGCGCTTTCTCATGAAACAGCCGACGTAGAAGCACGGGAAGCTGATGCAGAGAATGCTGCTGTAGAAAGAACCCCGATTTATAGGGTAGAAGATAGAGTTTTGCCTCAAAAGTAGGCAGAGCTTAGCTCTGGTCGATAGACAGTTATCGATTATTAAGGCTAAAGTGGAAGTGACTACGGCTTAGCGAGAAAAACCAGACACTACCATGCAAACTTCCGCTGATCTGCCAGCATCCATAGACTCCCTAGACGAAGCTATCAAGAGGTGTCAGGACTTAGGCATGCGCTTGAGCCGACAACGACGCTACATTTTAGAGCTGCTCTGGGAGGACAAAGATCACCTCTCCGCTAGGGAGATATACGACCGTCTCAACCAGCAGGGCAGAGAAATCGGTCATACGTCGGTCTATCAAAATCTAGAAGCGCTCTCAGAGCAAGGCATCATCGAGTGCGTGGAGCGTTCGGAAGGGAGGTTATACGGCCATAGCAACTCATCCCATAGCCACGTCAACTGCACTGACACGAAAAAGATCATCGATATTAATGTTGAGTTGCCTGCAGAAATATTGGCCTTTGTAGAAGCCGAGACAGGTATAAAAGTATCGGACTACAGAATTGAGTTTTTTGGTACGAAGACCTAGGCATAGCATTGTATGCATCCACAATATGCTAGCTATAAAAACGACGATGCTACTGCGGGCCAAGTGGCCAACGCGATCGCATCGTCGTTCTAGGTTTAGCAAAGCTTTAGCAAAACTCGTTCTAGAAGATAGCTTTAGTTCGTAGCGAACTCAACTACTCAACACATCTCTACTAAAGAGCACTAAGACCGTGCCGAATGTTAAAACTGCAAGCACTAAAGTCATGTTTCGTCTCCTGTTTAATCGCTAATTGACAAGACGCATTCTAGGTAAACCTGAAAGTCGGCACATGCTTGACCTCCAGATAAGCACCGAATGTCCTAGTATAAATTAGCCCAAAGCTCTAGCAAAAAACATGAGAGTTAACACTGTTGTAGCTCAGTTCAAGGCTACGCACCTAGCTACGAATTTGTACGGGCATTACTAGGTAAGTAATTTTTGTTCCACCCAACGGTGTGAGAACAGACGGGCTAGTTGCTGTATTGCACTGGATCTGAATTTCGGCAGTGGGCAGGGCTTTCAGACCTTCTAATAGATAGCGAACGTTGAAAGCGATATCTAGATCGTCACCTGTGACCTGGGCTGGTAGGTTTTCCAAGCCACTACCAACTTCTTGAGCTTCGACAGAAAGTGCTAGTGACTGCTGCGTATTGTTAATCGATAGCTTAACGATATTATTGCGCTGGTCTGCTATCACCGCAATCCGCTCTAAAGATGAGACGAACTGCTTCCTATCTAGGGTTAGCTGTCGCTCAAACTGCTTCGGAATCAGCTGATTGTAGTTGGGATACTGCCCTTCTAGCAGGCGCGTAGTGATTCGCTGGCGACCGAGATCAAAAACGACTTGGGTATCGTCTAGCTGAAAGGCAACCGGTTCGCTACTAGGATAGGTTTGCAGAATACGCTCTAGCTCTCTGAGCGCTTTTCCAGGAATCGTAACTGTCATATCCAAGTCTGGTGTAAAAGCGCCCGTCTCATCGATAGTGTTGACCACAGCTAGACGATGGCCGTCTGTCGCAGCGAACTCTAGGCTGGCATCCGAGGCCGTCAGATGCACACCCGTCAGCACCTGCTTGGTCTCGTCACTGCTGGTCGCAAAAAGTGCCCCTCGTAGCCCTTCGATTAGAGCATCGGCTGAAACCTTAATAACATCTGTCACTTCGAGCTCGGGCAAGTTGGGGTAGTCTTCCGCGCTGAGTCCACGAACCTGATATCGACCAGCAGAACAGGCGAGGGTAACGACAGGTTCATCACTGTCTTCGCTGATGTCGATATCTTCGTTAGGTAAGCGAGAAACGATATCCCCTAGCAGCTTGGCTGGAAGCGTTAAAGCGCCACTCTCGTCAACCTGAGCGGCAAAGGTAGTTTGAATGCCTAGTGTCTCGTCGAATCCTACCAAAGTGACTGATTGAGCATCGGCATCGGCAGTCACTAGTACGTTACCGAGAACAGGCTTACTAGGTCGAGAGGGTACCGCTCGGCTAACTAGCGAAAATTGAGCATTGAATTCGGTTTGCGCGCAGCTGAACTTCATTACTTAAAAGGTAAAGAGAAAGGGGCTGATACTAACAGAAGAGTTGGGGCTAAAGATGCCCAATACTATCACCCTACTTGTCCAATGGAATAGGTCAATCAACCAGAGGTACCAGCGATTTTTTGAATGCTGTGCGTTCTCTTTTTCTACTTAGATCTCTTTAAAGTTTAATTTTAAACAGTAGTAGTAGGGGCTGGGGAAAGTGTGTATAACTAGGTTCCCGTTCAGCTACGGGAAGCATTGCACCAGATCTGCCACTGTGGAAAACCTGTGGAAAATAGCTGCCGTTTTCCACAGCCCTTGAGGGCAATGGATTTTTTTCCACAAATGAACAAAAGTTCCTCACATTCTTTCCACAGGTTTTCCACAGGAAAACAAGGGTTTTCCACAGGACTATTTTGGGTGCGAGTCATATTTCTTAATGCTTATAGTAAGCTGTGGCCCTTTGATTTTAAATTTCGGGCAGTCAAAAAGCGTTCAGGACTACGAGCTTCTGAACGCTTTTTGATTAGTCTATTAACGTTTACTACTTCGCTTCACACACTCTATTAGCAGTGCAACACTTTCTATAACTTTCTATAAAGGAGCAAAGTGTCAGCTAGCGTACGGACGTATCCGACGCTAGCGATAGCGGACTGATCCCCAACGGGCTAATCTACAGCCCTTGTGCCGAAGCCCCTGACATACGTCTTTTGTCAGCTATTGGACGCTAAGGTGATGCGATCGCTCACTTCTCGAACGGTCTGTGCCAGGTTTAGATCCCGCTTGATCAGCTGGGCGACCTTATCGCAGCTATACATCACGGTCGTGTGATCCTTGCCGCCAAACTGGTCTCCGATCTTGGGCAAACTCAGGTCGGTGTGCTTACGCATTAGATACATACCGACCTGCCGAGCCTGGCTAATCTCGCGCTTACGAGAGTTGCTTTTAAGGTCGTCCAACGAAATTTTGAAAGCGTCTGAAACAGCTTTAATCACCGATTTGGGCGAGGAATCTACCCGCTCAACTGGCGGATTGAGAACTGGGACTAAACTCTCTACGGTCATCGGTAGACCGGAGATTGAGGTATATGCGATCGCCCGAGTCAGCGCGCCTTCTAGCTCTCTAATATTCGTCACGTATGAAGACGCAATATATTCTGTTACCTCCCGAGAAATCGACACCTGCTCATACTCTGCCTTCTTTTGCAAAATGGCCATGCGCGTCTCAAAGTCAGGAGATTGAATATCCGCAATCAAGCCCATCGAAAACCTAGAGCATAGTCGTTCCTGTAGCCGAGGAATCTGGTTGGGCGGGCGATCAGACGCCAATACAATCTGCTTACCAGCTTCATGCAGTGTATTAAAGGTGTGAAAAAATTCTTCTTGAGTGTACTCTTTGCCCTCAATGAACTGAATGTCGTCAACTAAGATGACATCAACCTCTCTGTACTGTTCGCGAAAGCGCTGCATCGTATCGCGGCGAATAGAAGCAATCAGGTCATTAGTAAAGGTTTCTGTCGATACATAGGCAACCTTTGCCTGCCGATCGCTCTCCATGCGGTAATGCCCAATCGCCTGCATCAGATGAGTTTTGCCCAGTCCAACACCGCCGCACAAAAACAAAGGGTTAAACTCCCGGCCCGGCGACTCGGCAACGGCCAGCGCTGCCGCATGGGCCATGCGATTGTTTGCACCCACCACAAATCTTGAGAAAATAGCTTTTGGATTCAGATCAGAAGAGCTCTGATTGACCTTTGTCGTAGCCTTTGCCTGCGTATCAGCTGAGGCTGTCGGCTCACTTCCTGCTTCCGAAGGGCTGAGCGGTTTGTCTGCATCGTCTCTATCTTTGACGGTGACAGTAACCGTAATAGTGTGACCTAGAACTTCTGCCGCAACCGTAGAGATTTGGCTCAGATAGTGCTTTTGTAGCCAGTTGCGAGCAAACGGATTATCAGTTAGAAGCACTAGCTGATCATTCGAGAGCGTTTGAACTTTTGTGGGCTTTATCCAGGTTTCAAAGGTGGGTGGGCTTAGCTGCAAAGCTAGCTTTTCTAAAACTTGATTCCAAATATCTTCTTTGATGACGGCCACAGGTCCACCTCTAGCATTTGCGGATGAGAGTCGGGTAAGTCTGCTGCAAATAATGGAACCGACACAAAAATGTGGTTAGTCCCTGGTCAAAGATCAGGTGAGCTTACCTTGTTTGAATAGAGCTGTTTTATGAAAGGGGCTTGATTGGCTGAAGGCTTGGCTGCGTCTTTACACAGGCAGTAAACTAAAAATGCCCCATGTCTAGAGTGCTCGTGCTAGGAGTGCCCATTTTCAGAGTACTCGTGCTTAGTGGACTCGATGATATTGTTTTGGGGAGCTTATAGCGTACTAGATATAGCGTCCTAAAAGGGTGCAATATCCGTGGATAGTGTAGCAGTGAACTTCATATCGACTGTGAAAATGCCTGAATGGTTAAGGGTTTCAAGGACTTTTAAACTTTTTGGAAGGTGTTTGAAATTTGAGAAAATCATAGGAAAACGGATAAGAGGTAAGTGCGATCGCGCTATCTTAATCCTGCTTCTGGCTCAAATCCTCTGTTCAAGCTGATGATGCTCAAACGGGTGGCGTTCAAATCTGGCGCTCAAACTGTTGCGGCTCAAACTGGCACTACATAGCACTACAAATACTTAGCTATTCTGTTAGAACGAAAAGTACGTAATTACGATTATTTAGAACTGGATCAAAACCGGACATGAAGCAGCCTGAAAGAGAACAACGTGAACCTGCGATCACACCTAGTGATTCTGTTGACATTTCAGTTAGCCAGGAAAGCCAAGGTTCTGTAGCTGAGCATAGCCGCGTGCGCTTTTGGTTAAAACAGGCGCTGGCATATGGACTAGTCACTGCTGCTAGTGCAAGTACCGTGCTGTGGGTGACTGGCAAAGAGATAACCCCTACCGCTTCTACCGCTCAGCAGCCTCAATACCAAGAGGCCCAGTCCCAAGAGATCCAGTTTTATAGCACGCCAGAGACTCCTTCTAACCTCGCCCAGACTGAGACTTTGATCGCACAGGGCGCGGCCACAGGTACGCAGCGACTGATAGGCGGTGCTAATTTCATCGCGGATGCGGTAGATCGAACCGGCCCTGCAGTCGTACGAATCAATTCTGCTCGCACTGTTACAAGTCGTCTACCCGCTGGCTTTGACGATCCCTTTTTTCGTGATTTCTTTGGTGATATCGGGCCGCAATCGCGTGTAGAAAGAGGCACGGGATCGGGCTTTATTCTAGATGCGAACGGTACGATCGTGACCAATGCTCACGTCGTAGAAGGTGCAGATGAGGTGACCGTAACCTTTAAGGATGGACGGGAATTGCTTGGCGAGGTAATCGGTGAAGATTCGCTGACAGATTTGGCCGTTATTAAGGTCGATGCTAGAGAACTACCGACGGTAACGCTAGGTGATTCAGATGCGCTGCGTCCGGGAGAATGGGCGATCGCAATCGGCAATCCTCTGGGTCTAGACAATACGGTCACAGCTGGCATTATCAGTGCGACCGGGCGAACCAGCGCTCAAATTCGCGTACCCGATAAGCGCGTGCAGTTCATTCAGACCGATGCGGCCATCAATCCAGGTAACTCTGGTGGTCCGCTGCTGAACGAGCGCGGCGAGGTCATTGGCGTCAATACCGCTATCATCGGCAATGCTCAGGGTCTAGGCTTTGCCATTCCGATCAACCGAGCTAGAGAAATCGCGAGTGAGCTAGTAAGCAGGGGCCGGGTGGATCATCCCTATCTGGGTATTCAAATGCTCACGCTGACGCCGGAACTAAAAGAGGAGCTGGAGACTCGTCAAGAGTTTGATGCGCCCTTGCAGACCGATTCTGGAGTCGTGATTGCGGCTATCGTGCAGGGATCTCCAGCGGCGCGATCTGGCTTGCGCCAAGGCGATGTGATCCAGAAGATGAATGATCAAACCATCACAGATGCGAACGAAGTACAGCGGATTGTGTCGGATACAGACCTAGGCGATGCGATCGCCCTGACGCTCAACCGCAATGGCCGAACCGTCAATCTAGACGTGCGACCCGGCCCCTATCCCGTGCAGACAGGACGACGATAGCTATGGCCAACCGTTTGACCGACAGTTCGACCGGCAGTTTGACCATTGCAGAGCTAGGAAATCCAGTGTTGCGATCGCCCGCAAAAGCCGTCAGCAATATTCAAGACCCTGCTTTTCAGCAGCTAATTGACGATCTAATCTCGACCACGATTGAATGTAACGGGGTCGGTATTGCTGCGCCTCAGGTCTCCCAGAGCCTGCGGCTATTTATTGTTGCCTCGCGGCCAAACATCCGCTATCTTCACGCGCCGAAGATGGCTCCTACGCCTATGATCAACCCTCAAATTCTTAGCTACTCTGATGCAGTCGTCATGGGGTGGGAAGGCTGTTTGAGCGTGCCAGGACTGCGCGGGCTAGTCAAGCGATCAAAAGAGATAGAAGTTCTATACACCGATCGCCATGGCCAGCAGCAGCAGCGAACGTTTACCGATTTTGTCGCCCGCATCATTCAGCACGAGTACGACCATATCAATGGCAAGGTCTTTTTGGATAGGGTAGAAAGTACGCTGGACTTGATGAGTGAAGCTGAATATCACTCTCGAATTGTTTGTGGTTAGCACGAATCTTCTACGGTCAGTGTCCGTGACCATCTAAAGGAAACCAGACACAATAGGAACAAAGGAAAGGCCGAACACTTATGCATTCGGCCTTCAAGCGGCAAACAAGCGGATCTCGATAATCGGTTAACTGGCGTTCTGACGGCGGCGAGTCTGCGCTAGACCCATCGCCCCAAAGACTAACAAACCTGCCACGCTCATCGGTTCGGGAACTTTGACTGTGTCGGGGCGATCGCCTTGCAGTCCGCGCACTGCTAAGACCACATCATTAAAATCGCGATCAGAGGTGCCGCCGTCATCTGTGTGTGGACCGTACAGATCTTCAAAGCCAAGTAGCACCCAGTTATCTCCTTCATACTGGAGCTCTCTAGCGACAAGGTGCTGCAATCCATCTGCGTTCGCGGTTGGATCAGCGCCGTATATATCGCCATCTGCAAAGCGTGCGCCATCCTGCTTGAGAAAGAAGTCAAAAGCAATCTCACCAGAGAGTCCGCCAATGCTTTTCCCATCACCCAGCTTCATGGTACCTACTCCGTTATCCCCCAAAGTTTTTTCTACTACCAGAGATTCTGTTCTTTCTAGATACCTAGCCTGTTTGTTAGCCAACTGTCTTTCTTTGTTAGCTTGCTCTTGCTCCGTTAGAGTACCAGATTCGATTTCTCCTTTTAGGTCAGCAATTGCTGCACCTAGTTTTGCAATTTGGTTCTCGGCCTTCCTAATCTGCCGGGCCGTTTCTCTACGAATACTTTCGGTCGAGGCAATATCTTCAAACAGCAGCGTTTGCTCTCCACCATTCATAGAATACAAGAGCTGGTTTCTGTAGCCTGCGCCTTCGTTAATAAAGAAGACATCAATATCGCTGCCGATTTGGTCCCAGTACAGCGAATCAGCAGATAGCTCGGGTAAATTTGTCTCATCCAAAGCCAGGCGCTCAGCGTTAACTAATCCGTTGAACAGATCAAAGAGTTCTACATTGGCCTCTCTTAGATTAGTACTTTCGGTGATCGTCTCAGCCTTAGCACCTGTTGCTGTCAACAGTGAGAAAGAGGTCGCAGCCAGCAAGCCAATACGTAGGAAAGGGTTTTTCATAATCGAGTATGTGAAGATGGAGTAGGCCATGTGTAAACGAATACATAGAATTTAACGGAGATATGAGCATTTAATAACCGTGAAACCCTGTAAGCACTGCCTTTTAATCGGCGTTTGTTCATAGAAAATAGTTTGCAGCTACTCGTAGATTCTCTATACACACAAGACTATTCCCTGCTAGCCCGACTGCCTTTTCAGTGGTTTTCCTTAGAGAAGAAAGCGTCAATGTAGTCTGCTTAACAATTCTTGCTCCGCATCAGTAGATCTACCGCCTGACTGCTTTGGCCTATGAAAAGCGGCTTTCAGAAAGCGCTAGATACGCTGAAACGCTATCAGCCGAATTTAGAGAGAAGTATGTGCCTACTGCCTCGACATCCCCTAGTTTTGTCGCCGCTGCCTACGAGCTGTGGCTTTCTACAGCAGTGATGACCCAGCTATAGACTTCTGCCAGGTCGTCAACCTGATAGTGAGCGTTCAGCCCGCTGGGATTGGGCAGTGCCCAGATCGGCGTATTTTCCCAATCAGGCTGCGGTCCAACTTTGGCTTTGGGCGTGCCAAAAGCGGTGCGATAGGCCGTAATCCCTAAAAACGCTAAGCACTTTGGCCTGTAGGTTCGGATTTTGCCAGCAAGCAGGTCGCGACCTGCTTTGATTTCGGCTGTGCTCAGTTCGTCGGCGCGGGCGGTGGCGCGAGGGGCCATGTTGGTAATGCCGTAGCCTAGTTCTATTAAAGAGGCGTCCTCACTAGGATCGTAGAGTCTGGGCGTAAATCCAGCTTTGTGAAGGGCTTTCCAAAAGCGATTGCCAGGTCTGCCGAAGTGATGGCCGATGGCGACTGAGTAAAGGCTGGGATTGATGCCGCAGAAGAGCACATCGAGATTGGGCGCGATGATGTCTGGCATGGTTTGGCCTTGGCAGGCGGCGACTTCGGCTTTGGTGGGGCGGGGCATGGGAG
>NZ_JADEXO010000083.1 GCF_015207105.1 cf. Phormidesmis sp. LEGE 11477 | reverse complement strand
CTACAAGGCTTTGATCAAAAAGCTAGGCATTCGCCGCTAGTGAGCTAGCGGTTGATGTGCTGATAGAGACTGAATAATCAGGCTCACACCTCGCTGAAATTCCTAAGCTGCTACTTACCCAAATAAGGACAAGATGGCCTCTAAGTCTGGTCGCGGTGCTAAAGATGACAAGAATGGCGATCGCTCGCCGCTACCCTTTGAACCTGGGCGCGATCGCAAAAAAGCTAGCAAGGCTGACAGGAAGGCATTTGCTGACCAGTCATCGGCTAAATCATCCGGCGCAGCAAAATCAGCGAAGGCCAGCAAATCTGATAAAACCGATGGCATCTCCGCTAGGGCACAGGCCAGAGTCGATGAAATCAGGGCCAGTAACCGTAAGAAGGCAGAGGCAAAGGCAGCTGCGGCTTCTAGAGGATCTGGAGCCAATGCTTCTAGCTCGAAAAAGGCAGACGGGCAAGGTGCTATCCCGGCAGCCGTTAGCAAACGGATGCTGCGACGGATGGCTGTGCTTTCGCTGAGCCCAATTGCGCTGGGCGTCGGTATCTTCTTCCTGTCTTACTATCTGCTCAGTCAAGAGATTATAGAATTTGCCCCGGTTGTCGTACTGCTGACTACGATGGGCTGCTTTGGCCTGGGCGTGGTGGGTTTGAGCTATGGCATGCTGTCGGCTTCGTGGGATGAAGCGCCAGGCAGCCTAGTCGGCATGGACGAATTCAAGCTAAACCTAGGAAGAATGAAAGACGCTTGGAAAGAGTCGCGCCAGTCAAAAACTTGAGTGTTAGATCCTAAGCGTTAGATCTTAGGTGAAAGGCAGTGGTGAAAGGCAGTGGGAATTTAAGGCGCAAAAACTCAAGGAATTAAGGCTTAAGGGTTAGAACTAGCACCGCGAGCGGCCTGGGATAGTAGATATAGCTCCGCCCATTGGCTAGTTACCTGCTTGGGTGTCAGCTCAAAAGATTTGGCGATCGCCTCTATAGGCTCACCCGCTTTGAAGGCAGTGAGCATTTTTTGCTGAGCTGGCTTGAGACTTTCCCAGTAGCGATCCCACTCTTGCGCGGTCAGACCCAGGTTGTGCTGAACTAAAGATGTCTTCAGCCAAGAGAAGACTAGATCCGGCTGCTCTTTGAGCGTGAAGATGCGAATAGCGTGGTAGCTAACCTTTTCCCGCAGGCGATAGGCTTCGCGAACGTTGAGCCCAAGCTGGCGAGAGATGCTGTCTTGAGCGTAGCCTTGCAGATGTAGATGCAGCCACTGGACAGCAGTATCTCCTAGCTTTTCTTGTAGATACTCAGAAAACTGCTGCTTGACGAGCTGACGAGCGGCCTGCTGATTTTCTATCTCCTTTTGCACTTCGTAGCGATCGAGCGCTTCAAAATCTAATAGGCTGAGGGTGCTGTCGGTATCATCGGTGCCGAGCTCTTCTGAGATTAGCTGGATCAGCTCATTGCTGGGTACCTGGGTCATGCCGCCGCGCTGCGATCGCCTCAGATAGTTGACGAATCGGTATACCAGCAAGGGCTGATTGCGAATGGGCCTGAGGCAATATTCTTCAATCGTGGCCAAGGTCAGCAGATTGCGGAGACTAGCCCTGTGAGTGCATTGGCCAATCCACTGCGCCTGCGATCGCAAGAACCGATCGCTCTGCAGCATCTCTTGAATCACCTCTTGTAAGACGTCTTTGACTGCCCGTTTGCGATCGCGGCTCAGCGCTATCCAGGTGCGAACCTTACTCCGAATCAAAAATAAACCGCCCAGCTTTTGCAGCAGTCGCTGATAGCCGCGTGCGGGTGATAGCCCCCAATAGCGAGAAATTAAGATGCGATAGCGGTAGTCCATCGCCTGCGTGGCCAGCTTGATTTCAGCTGGGCTCATCGACTCAAACCGAGTGGGCTCACCAATCAGCCACTGGGCAATCGCCTCATGTGTTTGTTCAGATTGATTCGGCAGATCGGTCTGAAGCTGACGCTGCCAGGTCGACAAGATTTGAGGATAGTCCGCCGCTGGCTTAGCCGCTGCCTTGAGATCTAGCTTAGAAGCTTTCCTGGGGGCTGGTCTATTAGCACTCTGGTGACTATTTTCTTCATGAGCGCTTGAATAGCCATCAGTATCCGCTGGTATCACCTGTTTCCCCCAATCCCAACTATTGCTTACTCTAACCCGAGATAGAAACTCCTAGACCCTTTGACCTTAGGCAGTTACAGGTATTCCCTGATACGGCAGTTTTCAGTGGGTTTTACTATCCTTCTAGCAATGCCCCGTTCAGTAAGAACTATCCAAAGAAGCTACTCGATCTTTACAGGCAGGTTTAAGGATAGATGCGTTTACAGGTTTTCGCCTCCTAATAGCAGTCAGTCCAGTAGAAGCTGTCTCTAGTAGAAACAGTGTGTCACGACATAAAGTGTTGAGTCGTCGAATCGGCAAGCAGTATTAGCAAATCGGCGACTGGCTATCGCTACATATTTTTGGTCATAGCCGCCCCGAATGAGAACATTCATGACACGTAGTCTCTTACGCAGTATGCCAGATCAGGGATGCCACCCGCCTATCCCTCACGTTTCCACCCGTTCTACCTTCAAGCGAGCACTAGATATTGCTGGCGCTCTAGTGGGGCTAGCGATTTTAGGCATTTTGCTGCTGCCAATTGCGATCGCTATTCGCATAGATTCTGAAGGCCCAATCTTCTACTTGCAAGAGCGCTTTGGCCTTCAGGGAAAGCCGTTTACCATTATCAAGTTTCGCTCCATGGTAAGCAACGCCGACGCGCTTAAGATCGGTATCGAAAATGAAGCACAGGGTCTGATCTTCAAGAACGCTGAAGATCCAAGAATCACTCGCATTGGTCGGATTCTGCGTCGAACTAGCCTAGACGAATTCCCCCAATTTTTGAACGTTTTGCGAGGTGATATGAGCTTAGTCGGCACTCGCCCTCCTACCGCCGACGAAGTGAAGCACTACACGGCGCACCACTGGCGGCGCTTAGACGTGCGTCCTGGGATCACCGGTCAGTGGCAGGTTAGCGGGCGCTCAGAGATCAAAGATTTTGAAGAGGTCGTGGCCCTAGACTTGGACTACCAGCAGCTATGGACACCTGTTTACGATGTGAAGCTACTGGCTAGGACAGTGATGATGCTACTGTCCAGGCGATCGGGGGCATGTTGACTTCTTCGGTTCTCACCTGTCAGCAAGCTAGTGCAGCATCAGGCTCCCTGACACGGCACTAAGGGCAAAAGCTACCCTAGCCAGCGGGCAACGTCTTTGGCGTGGTAGGTCAAGATTAGGTCCGCGCCGGAGCGCTTGAAGCTAGTCATCGTTTCCATGACGACTTTTTCTTCGTCAATCCAGCCGTTGAGCGCAGCGGCTTTGACCATTGAGTACTCACCAGACACGTTATAGGCCGCAACTGGCAGATTGGTCGCTGTCTTAACTCGCCAGATGATGTCCATGTAGGCCAGCGCTGGTTTGACCATTAGCATGTCAGCGCCTTCAGCGATATCTAGCTCGATTTCTTTGAGGGCTTCGGTGCCGTTACCGGGATCCATTTGATAGGTGCGGCGATCGCCAAACTGAGGGGCGGATTCGGCGGCGTCTCGAAACGGACCGTAGTAGGCCGAGGAATATTTGGCAGCGTAGGAAAGGATCGGAATCTCTTCAAAGCCGCCGCTGTCTAACCCAGCTCGAATCGCTTGGACAAAGCCATCCATCATGCCAGAAGGGGCAATGATATCAGCGCCCGCGTTAGCCTGAGAGATCGCCGTTTTTTTGAGGAGCTCTAGGGTGGGATCGTTGAGCACACGGCCTGAGAGATCGCCGACTTCTAGATAGCCGCAGTGGCCGTGATCGGTGTACTCACAAAGGCAGGTATCGACGATCACGACCAGATCGGGGACGGCTTTTTTGATTGCTTCGGTGGCCTTTTGCACAATGCCATGGTCATGCCATGCGCCTGTAGCTTCAGTGTCTTTTTCGGTGGGAATGCCAAAGAGGATGACAGCGGGAATGCCTAGGTCGTAGACTTCTTTTGCTTCTTCGACAATCTTGTCGACAGAGAGCTGATAGACCCCCGGCATGGATTTAACTTCCTGGGCGAAAGTGTCTCCAGGAACAGCGAATAGGGGATAGACCAGATCGCTAGTGGTGACGATATTTTCGCGGACCATGCGCCGGATTTGCTGGTGCGATCGCAGCCTGCGAGGACGGTGAGAAGGAAACATAGCGGCAGCCGAAGCAGATATATAGATAGAGTCTTGCAACTGTAGCGATTGGCGCTTAGCTTGAGCCATTTATAGAAGCTGCAATCCTTGTGCCACATAGCGCTAAGCGCATAGCAATCCACTAATGCATCAGCGGATTGCTATCAGTGTAAAGCTTGCGTCAGAATGAATTGGGTAGAACTGCGTAAAAGTAACCTTCTGTAAGAAATGATTTAAGATCTTGAGAATTGTATTGAGAGAAGTTGTCGAGCGATGGTGAGCTGTGTTTGCGCCTTCTGAGCTACTTTGGGCACTGGTGGGGCTGATTCTAACGATTGGTGCTACGTGGGCAGAGGCTTTTGTTTTCGACCTGCCGGTTGGTGGATGGGTTCGCGGCACGGGCGGCAGCGTTGAGGTCGCCTCCTTGGGCGTATCTTTTCAGGTGGGGGCGGCGCTGTTCGTTGGCTGCATGGGTGGCAAGAACGCGGCAGCGCTTTCGCAAATTGCCTATGTCATGCTAGGAATTCTGCTGTTTGAACGCTTTGGGGTTGAAGTCTTTTCCCAGGGCGCAGGGCTAGGATATCTACGAGAGCCTAGCTTCGGCTATCTGCTGGGGTTTATTCCGGCGGGATGGCTGTGTGGATTCTTAGCTTTTCGATCAAAGCGATCGCTAGAACGGCTAGGCTTTGCAGCGCTGTGTGGGCTGGTGCCAGTGCATCTATGTGGGGTTGCTTACCTGGTTTTGGGGCATCTGTTTCGATGGCTACCTACCTCGCCGGGGCTAGGGACTGCGATAATGGGCTATTCAGTAGAACAGATCCCAGGGCAGGTGATGGTGAGCTGTGCGATCGCCCTGATCTCATTTGGCCTACGCAAGCTGCTGTTTTATTAGGACATAATCCCAAAATGAAGCCTGAACATGACCTCTAGAAGACTAAAGCCCAAAAATGGACTGTTTTGGCTAGTGGCGATCGTTGGTGTAATTCTCGATCAGCTCACAAAGTTTTGGGTGGTACAAAATTTTGAACTGGGTGAGAGCATTCCGATCTGGCAAGGGGTGTTTCACTTTACCTATGTCACCAATCCGGGGGCGGCGTGGAGCCTGTTTAGCGATAATGGGGAATGGCTAAAGTGGCTGTCGATGGCGGTGAGTGCGGGCCTAGCGCTATACGGCTGGCTGGTGCGAATGCCTAATCGATGGGAGTCGGCAGGCTACGGGTTTATTCTCAGCGGTGCGTTTGGCAACGGCATTGACAGAGTGCTATTCGGAGAAGTGGTCGATTTTCTACAGGTGTTTCCGGTGACCCGGTTTCCGATATTTAATCTGGCTGACGTTTGGATCAATGTCGGGATCATTTGTTTGCTGATTGTGGCGCTGTTTTTCCCCGAGCCGCGCCCTGGAAAACGCTAGGCTTTAGATCTGGCGTCTATTCTCCGAAATTTTCTACATTTTTTGTGTTGATTCCTATACTGTAGACACTTCAGAATCGAGTCCTTTGCGCTTATGACCTCTCCACCGCCTAAGCCGCCATCAAAGCCGTCTTCTAAGCCACCTAAGACGTTTTTAGGATCGATTACCCAGGCGTTTCATTCCGTTCAGGCCAATGTGGATTTCTCGAAGATTCCGCTGAAGCCCGATGCCAGGGTGCCGAAGCTGGTGGTAGAGGCGGATGCCAGTGGTAAGACTCAAGAATATCCTCTGGTGGGTGAGCACTATTTGCTAGGCCGCTCTTCTAAGAATGACATTGTGGTGCGATCGCCCATCGTCAGCCAAACGCATCTTGCCCTTACCCGAGATCGCGGACTGCCCGGTCAGCCCTTCGTACTCAAAGACAAAGGCTCTACCAACGGCATCTATCGCCATAAAAAGCGCCTTTCAAAGCGACCGCTCCGTCACGGCGATATATTAACCCTAGGGCCAGAAGAACTAGCCGACGCGGTGACCGTTCGCTATATTGATCCACCGCCTTGGTATATCACGACGCTACGCTACGGCGTCTATGGAGCCACCGGATTCACTAGCCTGCTGGCGCTTTGGATCGTCGGTATCGAATGGCAAAAATTCTCTATCCACCCACTGCCAGAGTCTGTGCAAGGCCCGGTGCTGGTCACGGCTGAAGACGGAACAGAGCGCGTACCGCTCAATGAGCTGCCCAACATCAATCATAGAGAAAACAGTCGGCTCCAGGATTACTCACCCTTTTTGCCAAAAGCCGTCGTCGCTTCTGAAGACTCGCGCTTTTATTGGCATCCCGGTGTAGACCCCTGGGGCATTGCCCGCGCGCTTAAAACCAACGTCGAAGAAGGTGGTATCAAAGAAGGCGCAAGTACGATCACTCAGCAGCTTGCTCGCAATACCTACCGAGACTATGTCGGCATCGAAGACAGCGCCGCCCGCAAGGTTCGAGAAGCGATTGTGGCGCTAAAGCTAGAGACTTTCTACAGCAAAGACTCGCTGATGCTGCTGTACCTAAATCGGGTGTATTTAGGCAACAATCTTTACGGGTTTGAAGACGCTTCGCAGTTTTATTTTGACAAGGATGCCAAGGATTTGAGCGTTGGTGAAGCTGCGACCCTTGTGGGTATCTTACCGGCACCGAATGCGTTTAATCCGGTGCAAGACTATCAGGCGGCGGTGGACTATCGTGATCGCGTGCTTGAGCGCATGGTCGGCCAAGGTATGATTAGCGCCGAAGAGGGCAGGCGGGCGAGGCGATCGCGCATCGAAATTAGTCCAAAAGCCCGCGAGCAGCTCAGGAGTACCACGGCTCCTTACTTCTACAGCTATATCTTCGAGGAGTTGAACCAGGTTCTAGGCCAAGATCTGGTCAGAGAAGGTAATTTTATTGTCGAAACGAGTATCGATCTAGAGGCGCAAGCCGCTGCCGAAAGCGCACTGCGCGATACTATTGCCAATCAGGGCGCTAGTGATGGATTCTCACAAGGAGCCGTCGTTACGCTCAATACCCGTAACGGCGAAATAGAAGCCCTAGTCGGCGGCACAGACTATGCCGAAAGCCAGTTCAACCGGGCCAGTCAGGCGCTGCGTCAGCCCGGATCTACTTTCAAAGTCTTCGCCTACGCCGCCGCCTTGACTCAGGGCATCCCTGCTGGAGAGAGCTTCTCGTGCAGTGATCTCAATTGGGGTGGGCAATTCTATGCGGGCTGCCGATCGGGCGGTGGGGCGCTTGATATGTATGCGGGGATGGCCCGCTCAGAAAACGTAGTGGCGATAAGGATTGCTCAAGAAGTCGGGCTAGGAGCGGTAGTTGACCTAGCCAAAGACATGGGAATTACCTCAGAGCTGCGGGCAGAACCTGGCCTGATCCTAGGTCAGAGCGAAGTCACCCCATTAGAAATTACGGGCGCTTTTGCGGCTTTTGCCAACGGCGGTATCTGGAATCGGCCCCACGGCATTCAGCGAGTGCTAGACAGCGGTGAATGCGGTGATGTTGAGGATCCGTCTACCTGCCGGGTGATCTATGACTTTTCGCAGTCGGCGGACGCAGGGGTGCAGGTGTTAGACCCGGCTGTGGCCGATACGATGGTGAGCATGATGCGCGGCGTAATCCAAGGTGGCACTGGCCGCAATGCCTATATTGGCCGTGGCGAAGCGGGTAAGACGGGCACTACGAACGACAACGTCGATATGTGGTTTATCGGCTATGTGCCGGGCGATCAGGTGGCAACCGGCATATGGCTGGGCAATGACGAAAACGAGCCTACCTATGGCAGCAGCGCTAGAGCTGCAGCGCTCTGGGGCGACTATATGGGCAAAGTGCTGCGATAATCTCGCTCTGCAGCCTTTAGCTGTCAACACTAGGCTGTCAACACAGAGATTGAATGTAGCGACCGATTCAATGGAGATTACGGTTTGGCTTCCACCGAACTTTGAATCGCTTCGATAGTCGGCACTAGTTCTGCGATCGCTTCGGTATTCCCGGCGGCCAGCATCCTGATGTAGAAGTTGTTGGGCAAAATCCTGAGATATTGAAACACCGTGGAATCTGCTACAGATGCCTGGATCACGTAGCCTTCACCCCCAGCGAATTCGGTGGGCGATCGCGTCGTGATATTCGCTTGGGTAAAGCCTTCAGTCTCTAGTAATACCTGGCTTGAAAAGGTGGCCAAATCGAAGGCTGAAAGATCGGCAGCTATGATTGGGCTGACCGAACTAGCGATGATAATGACTGGATCTTCTCCCGAGGGACTAGGCTCTCCGTTGGGACTAAGCAGCACAGTCGAGCCCAACAAAACATCAAAAACCTGAAAAGGTGGTGCGACCTCGAAGGTAAAAGGCAGCTCAGCCACCTTTTGCTCAATAGAGAGCGCCGGAGCGACCTGAATTGACTGGATCGTATTGACAATTGCCTCCTCACTTAGCGAGGCTGGCTCCGTCACATTAAAGGTGATTAATATCGTGTTTTCCCCGCTAGTTTCTCCGCCAAATAGCGCGAAATACTTGCTGACTTGCGTATCGCCGACAGTTTGAATTCCCTTGACCAGTGGAACCTCGTTGCCATTCACTAGAACGTTAGAGATAGTGTCTACCTCCAACACAATTCCTCGCTCAGCGAAAGCGCTGGTTACAGCCTCTGGGGTAGAAGCAAAGAGCGATACGAATTCTGTATAGGCGGCTGCGGGTAGCTCCGCGATCACAATACTGGCCAGGCTCTCTGGATTGACCAGCCCCGAAAACTGATCGGCAGTGACAAAGCCAGCAGGCGGCTGCAGCGATACGCTAGTCCCTGGAATCAGAATAGGTGCTCTGTCGATCCCGATCTCGCTGTCGGTCTCACTGTCGGCCTCACTGTCGGCCTCACTGTCGGTTTCAGTATTGGGTGGAATCGACTCTATCTGAGCCAAATCCTGGTCTGAATCTTGGCGAATTAAATTCTGGCCATCCAAATTCTGGCCATCTAAACTCTGGCGAATAGGCGTGCTTGCATAGGTGACTGATGCGACTAAGACTGTAGCACCAGCGGCGAGCGTTGCGATCGCACTGACCAAGAACTCGCGAGACTTTTGTGGGGGGTTAGACATTTAATTGCAGATAACTAAAAGGTAGTCTATGAAATGCTTTGTGACAGGCAATCCATCTAGACAGTTTATCTAGGGCAAAGGCTGAAGTTTACAATTGCGCTACCCTCGGCGTCTAGCTTTGCTCATCATTTTCTGCGATAGGCTGAGCTGTAGCTGCTCTTCAGCGGCCCAATCTTGCAAGATGCGATAGAAGATTTGGCGATCGCGGCTCTGTAAAACAGCAGTCTGATCGGCGGTTTCAATCACGTAGGGATAGCCGTTGCCGACGATGACCTCGGCGCGAACCTGATCGATCACCGTATCGGCTAGCCCCGCCGACCAAATCCATCTGGGCAACTCTAACCGGGCGGGGTAGCCAGCGTTGGTTTTGAGATAGGTAAAGGTCAGGCGATCTTGCATCTCTCGATACTCATTCAGGATACCGCCGCGATCGCAGATCATGATCGGAGTGCGATCGCCCCACTGCATCAGCGAATTCAGCAGCTTGGCATCGTGAATGGCGCGAGACTTGTCTAGATCGTGAAAAGTACGTAGCAGCGTGACAATATCGTTTGATTCGGCAGTATCTACATAGCCGACTAGCGGCACCTGATACTTCTCGCTAGCCTGCAACAGCGTCAGCACCTTTTCTATATAAGGAGCACGAATATTATCTTCGAGCATAGCGGCAAAAGAAAGCACCAGCGAACCATCGTAAAAAACCAGACACTTCTCTGGGTCGCGGCCCTGCTCTACGGCTCGATCCTTCGCCTGCTTGATATAGTCAGTCAGCTTTTGCACTTCCATCGAGAACCGCCGCATATTGATCCACCGGTCCATCGGCTGCGACCTATCAGCCACCAGATCTTTCGGCGTCATCACATCGAGCAAAATATCTTTTTCATACGTGCCTGCGGCGCAGTGATGATTTTCAAACCAGCCAATCTGAACCAGTGCGATCGGAATCGAAAAATCTTTTTGAGGAAAGACCTGCGAGCCATCTACTGCAAAGGTGGTGACATCGCTCAGATGCTGGCGCGCCCATTCGAGACTCTGCTCTCTATTCTCCCACTGCAGATAGCTGCGAACGATGCTGTGATTCTTAGAGCTAATTGGCTCTAAAGGCCGCGCCCCGATGTCGCCAGATTGCGCCTGAATCCACCGGTCGCGTTTGGCAGAAGGCAGCTTTATCCATTCATCCCAAGCTGTTCGATACTGAGTTAGATAGCTAGAGGTGCTGGCATTAAAACTAGAAAAGTCGGCCCGTTTGCTGTTGAGTACTGACTGAATTTGAGACGGTTTGATGGCCATACTGATAGCTGCTTGTGGTGATAGTAGCCAACGCTATAGAACGGAAATACTAAAATAACACCAGACACGTTGAATACAATAGCTGTAGACGGCTAATAGGGTCGGTTCTGATGAAGTGGCGCGTAATTTTAGAAGCCGATGTGAACACTGGAGATTGGGCTATTTGGTGCCCGGAGCTACCTGGCTGTGTTTCGGCAGGAGAAACCGAAGAAGCCATGAAGAATACCAAAAAAGCTATCTTGCTCTATCTCGAATTCTCTTGATTATCTTCATAGACTGAAGTGATTACTCTTACCGAATGTAAATCAGTGTTGCAATCTGCTTAACATTGACGGGGTTTCAGTGCTTTCGCATAAGTGACGGTGATACGATTCTTCCCATAGGTTTTTTAATTACGTGGAGCATAAGCCCTTGGCACTTCGGGTTGCGGTTGTAGGCGGTGGTCCAGCGGGCTCTTCCGCTGCGGAAATACTTGTAAAGGCTGGTATCGAGACGTTTTTGTTTGAGCGTAAGCTAGATAATGCTAAGCCATGCGGTGGGGCGATTCCACTGTGTATGGTCGACGAGTTTGATCTGCCCCCAGAGATTATTGACCGTCGGGTTCGCAAGATGAAGATGATCTCGCCGTCGAATGTGGAAGTCAACATCGGTGAGACACTAAACGACGACGAGTACATTGGCATGTGCCGCCGCGAAGTGCTTGATGGTTTCCTCAGAGATCGCGCTGAGAAGCTGGGCACCAAGGTAATCAACGGTACGGTTCATAAGCTAGATATTCCTGGCAACGACAAAGATCCTTATGTGCTTCACTACGCGGATTACTCCAAGGATGGTTTGCAGGGCGAAGCTAAAACGCTCAAAGTAGATATGGTGATTGGCGCGGATGGTGCCAATTCTCGGGTGGCTAGAGCGATCGATGCCGGCGACTATAACTATGCGATCGCCTTTCAAGAGCGCATTCGCCTGCCCGAAGACAAAATGGCCTACTACGAAGAGCTCGCCGAGATGTACGTCGGCGACGATGTCTCTCCTGACTTCTACGCTTGGGTCTTTCCCAAATACGATCACGTCGCGGTGGGCACCGGTACCATGCGGCCCAACCAGGCGCGGATCAAAGCGCTACAGCGGGGCATTCGTCAGCGCGCAGCCAAGCGACTAGAAGGCGGCGAAATCATTAAGGTAGAAGCGCATCCGATTCCTGAACATCCTAGACCTCGCCGGGTAGTTGGCCGGGTTGCTCTTGTCGGTGATGCTGCCGGTACGGTGACCAAGTCTTCGGGTGAAGGTATCTACTTTGCGGCCAAATCAGCTCGGATGTGTGCTGAAACGATTGTGAAGTATTCCGAAAACGGCGCTCGTGCCCTCACCGAAGATGAGCTCAAGCTATACATCAAGCAGTGGGACAAGGAATACGGTTTGACTTACAAGGTGCTCGACATCTTGCAGCGCGTGTTCTATCGCAGCGATGCGTCGCGCGAGGCGTTCGTTGAAATGTGCTCTGACATCGATGTTCAGAAGCTGACTTTTGACAGCTACCTGTACAAAACCGTCGTGCCTGCAAATCCAATCACGCAGATGAAGATTACCGCCAAAACCGTCGGTAGCTTGCTACGTGGCTATGCGCTAGCACCCTAGCTGCTACCGCTTCTATAGAAATTTTTGACTCGCTGCGTTATTCTCTTTGTTCAAAGCGTCCTTTGGTTATCCATCGGGCGCTTTTTTTGGCTATCCAAACTTGAACAGTAATCTAGCCATTCTTTCAAGTCATGTTGATAGCTGTAGTTCAGTGTCAGCGGTTTCCCTCACTTCTTGTTGGACATCTTGAATAACAGGTATTTGAATTGTGAATTCTGTAGTCTCACCAGGAGTAGAACAGCATTCTATCTGACCATTGTGTCTTTCCGTCACGATTTGCTGGCTAATGGATAATCCTAAGCCAGTGCCCTTTCCTACCTCTTTTGAGGTGAAAAAGGGATCGAATATACGGGTGCGGATACTTTCAGGAACGCCCCCTCCATTGTCAGAAATTGCTATGGTTACGCTGTTGGGATTGCGACTTGTCGTCCGAATCTTGATCTGACCGGGTGCGGCCTCCATCTCCTCCCAAGTTCGACCAACACTAGCTGATTCAATGGCATCGATTGCGTTAGCCAACAGGTTTAGAAAAACCTGGTTCATCTGACTGGCGTAGCACTCCACCAACGGTAAGCTTCCATATTCTCGAATGACCTCAATAGCTGGACGCTCTCTATTAGCGTCTAAGCGATGCTGCAAAATGAGTAAGGTGCTATCGATACCTTCGTGGATATCCACAGCTTTGTATTCTGCTTCATCTTTGCGAGAAAAGTTGCGAAGACCTAGCACTATCTTGCGAATGCGTGCGGTTCCCACTTCCATGGAAGACAAAATCCTAGGTAAGTCAGCTTGAATGAAATCAATATCTGTCTCTTCAGAGGCGGCTTTAATTTCTGGTAACGGCTGAGGATATAGGTTTTGATAAAGCTTCATCATAGTCAGCAGCTCAGAGGTATGTACCCCGACGTGCCGTAGATTTCCATGAATAAAGTTGACCGGGTTGTTGATCTCATGAGCGATACCCGCCACCATCTGCCCTAAACTGGTCATCTTTTCTGTTTGAATCAACTGAGATTGAGTCTGCTTTAATTTCAATAGCGTTTCTTGCAACGAAATATTTTCAGACTCTAATTCAACGTTTGCGGCAGCAATTTGACCTATTTTAGCCAGTACGCTAAAGCTTTCGTAATAGGTCACAAACCGGATTGCAACAATAACCGTCATCAGGTCAAACAATGTCTGCGCTCTGGCCCACTGACCAAATCCTAGCATCCCGAAACCATGCATTCCATGTCCTAATGCACAGCTAGAAAAGATCAGAACAATAGTCACGACAACCGGATTAATGCCTGCTTTTCGGTTTTGCCAAATCCCGTAGGTAATACCGCTGGCAATCATGGTGTAGCAGCCAGCAATGATGAAATTCTCGAAGATCATCAAGAACGGAAGATAGGTAGAAAAGGGGCTTGATAGGGCCGGCATAGTTTCGCTGGATATAAGGATGGAGATATTGAGAATCCTTCGTTTCTATAGAAAAGAGTCTCTTTTGGAATGTCTCGCATAGAAGCTCGGGCGAGCTAACTGATGGTCTAAAATTCCCAAAAACCGCGTTCTCCTCGAATTTTTCCAGCGGCAGAGCCTTAGATCAACAAAATTGTGAAGTTGCAAATAAGCTGCATCTGTGGCTCACTCCCTATTTGACCGAGTGCTTTTGGCGGCGCTTGTTTGGCTGTCTTGTTCCAGCATCCCTATGTCATAGCGATACAATATTCTGAGCAGAGTCAAAAGAAGGTAAGCGGATGACGGACCGGTTAATTAAGGCGACGGCAGCAGAGGGAGGTATTCGCGTCGTTGGAGTGACGACGACTGAGTTAGTGCAGGTCGCTCGCGATCGCCACCACCTTTCTTACGTAGCTACAGCGGCTTTGGGCAGAGCAATGACGGCAGGGCTGCTGCTGGTCTCTAGTATGAAACGAGCTGAATCGCGGATAAGCATTCGAATCAAAGGTAGCGGTCCGCTGCAAGGTCTGATGGTAGATGCGGGTCTCAATGGCACTGTTAGAGGCTATGTAGAAAAGCCGCAGGTAGAGATTTTGCCAAGTGCAGATGGCAAGCTGAATGTGGGCGCGGCGGTTGGCCGAGAAGGCTATGTGAATGTGATGCGCGATGTAGGCTATGGTCAGCCTCATGCCAGTACGGTGGAGCTGATCACGGGTGAAATTGGTGATGATCTAACTCACTATCTGGCGACTTCTGAGCAGACGCCATCGGCTTTGGTGCTGGGTGTGTTTGTAGGAGCGGATGGCGTAGAAGCGGCAGGGGGATTGCTCTTACAGGTATTGCCGAAGGCGGCTCGTGACGAGGTGCTGATTGCTCAGCTAGAGTCTCGGCTAACTAGCTTGACCGGATTTACGCCGCTGCTAAAAGCAGGGAAGACGCTGCCGGAGATTTTTGAGGAACTTGTGGGCGATATGGGTCTGGAGATTTTGCCAGGCGCTCAAGATGTGCGGTTTTACTGTCGGTGTAGCCGCGATCGCATGATGGGCGCATTAAAGCTGCTGGGGACAACCGAACTCTCTGACATGATCAAAGTAGATGATGGGGCAGAGGCGACCTGTCAGTTCTGTAATGAGGTCTACCATGCCGATAGCCATCAGCTCCAGAGCTTGATCGAAGAGCTACAGGCAGAAAGAGCGCTGTAGTCTTTAATGCTCTCCAACAGAAGATGTAAATCGGCTAACGATGGTGGCGATTCGAGTATTTCTTGTATAGCTTTCCGCACTTTGCTTACTACACCACGAAAGGCTACAGCCCTTGTCATACAACGCAAAGTGCATAGCAATTGCACGAATGCATCCGCGCATTGCTATATATTACGCCTAAAGCGACCTTCATAGCCGCCTGCCTACAACGCTTACGAGGCATTAGCTACTTGATGTGAAAGTAAATTTGCGATCGCTTTGGATAACCGTATGTCTCATAACCACCGTTTTTGGAACTCTGCGCCAGAAACACAAACAGGCTGCTTTACAGGCCGTATTTGTGTTTCAAAAGCTGTGTCACAATCAAAGTGTCAAAAATAGGGATGCTTTGTGGGTTTTGAACCATTGAAGATAGAGTGGGGGGCGATCACGTTGATAGAGATTCGACGTAATTTGGCTACTGGCTTCTGATGGATTCAGTTGAGCGGCCACGCTAATGTTATTACTAATAGTTTGAACATTCTCTAGCCGAACGTCTGTATCATTGCTTATCTCATTTGCTGATTTTCCAGGTGCTAGCTAATGTTTAGTCGTCTGTTAAGGTGAAGTGTTTTTATCTTAATACGCCTTTTTGTTTCAGTCGCCAGCTGTAAAGGAAAGGCACAAGTCCGACAAGCCACATAAAGACAACGGCTAAAATGCCAGCGGCACCAAGATCAGGAAACCAATCAGCCGTCAGTACTTGGAGGATAACAACGATTGAGAGCCCTACACTAATCGAAAATAGGTAGAAGGCCGCTTTTTTTAGGAGAAAGAGGGTGATTGCAGCGGCTATGGCGATACCGCTACCGATAATCATCAAGAAGTGATCGATCGCTGTAATCTCTATGAAGATGTCAGACTGTCCGGTTGAGATTGGCATAGCGCCTGAGTCGGACAAGTAAAAAGAGAGTAATGACCATACGTTAGCTACAATGATGTAGCTGGAAATAATCCAAACTCCAGCAGGCCTCTTTCTCGTAGCAGTTGGTTCATTCATTGTTTTTTCCTTTTGACTCTTTCCATGTAGCTAGATACACGCGATAAATTTACGCACGCAAGCTCTTGCACAATCACCGATACTTCACAGCATCCTAAATACGAAAGAACCATTCTATTCGGAGCTCTCTCATATCTTCCTCACGTTTTCGACACAGAAATTATGCAGGCTGTAAAGCTCAATCTTTCTTCGATATTTTCTTGTTTAAGTATGACTGAGAGAAATGTACCTCTGCATACAGCAATTCCAAATTGCAACATGCGGACATCACGAAAGATGAGAATCATTAGGGATAATTGCCTCTGAAGACCAGATATAGAGAGGTGACATCCTCGTGATTCGGAAGCTTGATCGTTTAGGGCGATCTCTAAGTCATCTGCTGAGCATCATCGAAGACTTGAAGCAGAAGGGCGTGGACTTCGCCAGCGTTCAGGATGGCTTCGATACTTTTACCGCGTCAGTCAAAATGGTTTTCTCTGTGATCGGCGCGATGGCGGAGTACGAAAGGAATCTGACGCGGGAACGTACGATGGCAGGATTGGCGGCTGCTCGGGCGCGTGGCCGCATGGGTGGTCGTCCGAAAGCACTGGACGAGAGCCAGGTGAAGGTGGCGATCGCGCTGGCTGAGGCAGGCGAGCTGACAATCAACGAGATATGCGAACAAGTGGGCTGCTTCACGGTCTACCTCCGTCAGGTCGTTCCGAATCTAAGCAAAGACCTGGATGCGAAAGCGTAGCTAGATATGTTGTGATAGACACTATCTCTTAAGTGATCGAGATAGATGCTTGTAAGCTGTGGAAAGTAAAAATTGGCAAGGACACAACACTCAATATCAGTTGCGGTTCGTGACCTACTGCAAGCTGCTGACACTAGCCATCAACTAGAACCAGCCTTCTCAGCGTTTGTCCAGACGACTTCGCAGTTGTCGATCTCTCGATTAGAGTACTGGGAGAGAGCCATGCGTAGTGAGATGCGGCGATCACCTCAGCGCTCCAAGAGTGTCATTGCCAACCTTTTGAAGAGTCATCATGATCGGGTACTGATTCCGTGGGTGGATTGTTGCAACGGTAACGGCTATCAACGTGAGCGTGCATTGCGAGCGATGGGAAAAGGGGCACCTAATAGCTTCCTCTTTGCTATTCTTTTGCGCCGCTTGAATGATTGGGTTCCAGAAGTCAGAACTGCTGCGCGTGAATGTATTCCAGCCATTATACGGAAAACTGATTTAGAGTATGTACTTGAAGCACTTTGGGGTGTGTTACCTCATTTGTATAGCTGGGGTCGCCTACAGACAGAAGATAAGCAAGTAATCGTCGATATTCTTGGCTATCAAGACATCCCGGAAGGGTTGAGCGAGAAGATTATCACAGCACCCGCAGGTCCAGCGCCTATGGTTCTCAGTCAGGTCGGGAAACAACCTGCTTTCGATCGCTTTTTACTTGATATCTCAACAAGAGCCGTACAGCCAGCCGTCAGAGCCAAGGCTTACAAGAGTCAACTGGACGAATCTGTGAGCTGGATCGAGGGTTATCAGTGGAAGTGGATAGACAAGCGCTGGTGTAAAGGCAGGTTCATGCCTGTCGTTATAAACAGGGACATCCAGGTAGCGCGCCCATTTATCCAATCATTGGAAGCGGCGGCCACAGATAAGTCGGTTTTAGTGCGGAGGGTTGCTGGGAACGCACTATTTTCTGAGACTGGCAGTCCTAGAGTCGATGTAGCGTCAATTGCAAAGATGCTAGCTAGCGATCCCTATCCTTCAATATCCGAACGTGGGAAGTTTGGCCTGAAGCGGCTGGATGGTTAGTAGTGTCTCGAATTGTCTGAGATTCTGTGGGAACACCTTTCTGAAACATTGAATGAGACACAGGTTTAGTAACGCCCCGAAAGGTCTAAAATTTGAGATTTCTAGCTAGGGTTCGATTTTACAATCAAACTCTTTTGAGAGTGCGTCGAGGATACGCTGCGATACCTACATCCAAATGCACTACTTATATGCTGACAGTGTTGCTTAGATAGCTGAATGGAAAAAATTACGAGATGACGAGAATGACTTACTATAGTGAAGCCTCGTAATTGAGCTTTAACGAGTTATTCATTATAGAGAAAACGATGCGAGTATGAGCAATTCCGGCCTACGTTCTAGTGTCTTCAAATCTATTGCTACTACTCTCACGACTACTTCAGTAATTTTGGTAGCTTGGTCTTACTTCCCCCAGAAAGTGACTGCTAGAGGCACACAAATTGGTGAAGAGACTCAAAATAACATCGAAGAGATAGAAACGTACCAATCTCGATATCGGCGCTGTGAGTATCTAACAAAAATTAAATCTCAACTCTCTAGCGTTACTCACGACTTAGAGATTAATTATGATATTCTAGGCCGACTTAAAGTGTTGTACGAAGCGGGTGCTGTTGCTGAGTTGGCCTATCTCTACCAGCGGCAAGACGTTGCTTTCTTGACTGCTCAACAGAGAAAGCTGAGAACTATAACGCAAAAGACAGAAGCTCAAGTTGATCAGGCCGGATGCCCTTTTATAACGAATATTGGACAATATGAGTTGCGACGTAAACGTCGTCAGTATATGCCAGCAACGAGCGTCTATGTAGTGCCGCTAGTTACCCCGACTCCGCGTAACGATACGAATTGAACTTTGACTGTGAGCAACTGCACTAAAGATCTCAAAAACCTTTGGATACTGTTGTCCAATCCCGCAATAGTGGCTCAAACCCAGTAAATTCATTCTCAACTCCTTGTCTGGACTAACGAATTTGCGTTGTTTAAACGTTTAATATTTGATTGGCCAACAGTATCCCTTGTTTCTGGAACGATCACACGTTCTATGTTGAAGTTCGCTAACAGCATAGAACTCTTTGTAAGAAAAGGAATAACGCAGACAGCAACTAATGAGCTTGTACAGAGTCAAGAAGTGTCACCTTGTCATTTCGTGCTTTTGTGATAAAACCAGTCGAAGAAGGCAAATGCTTGTATAGCAAAGGGCGGAAAGCTATAGTAGCGAATCAATCCGTACGTTATTCCCAGGGCAGTAGCAAACTGGTCATGACGTAGCTAATCAGGGTGCAAATAAGAATAGACGCTGTGCTGAAAAGGCGAGAAAGTCGCTGGCGAAGCTTGGGATTATATTCTAGGGAGTCGCCCACGATTTCTAGGGTAGGTCGGTAGTTTTTGCCGTCGGTAGTTTCGGCGTCAATGCCTAACTGCTGAGTGTGGAGCGCTATGTCTTTGAGGATGTGCCGCAGCCAGAAGGTGAGGCCGATGGTGCCCATCAGCGCCAGCATCGAGATAAGCACGGGGTGGATGATGATGTTGATGATCGCGATCGCCCGTTCGGAAAGCTGATAGCGAACCAGGCGAAGCACGGCCCAGATCAGGCCAGAAATGCCAGTTTTGTATAGCAAGGACAGATAGGCATTGCGATCTTCTTCTAGGAAACGACGGGCGATCGCAGCGTCTACGGTTTCAGGTTCTACTGCTGTCGCCTTTGCCGTTTTGCTTGAGGCTTTGGTCTTACCCTTGCGAGTTTGTTTTGGTTTGGCGGTTTTGCTAGGAGTTTTTGGACTAGACGTTTTAGCACGAGAAGCGCGTGATTTGCGCCTAGACGGACTCGTTGTGGTTGCTGTGTCTGTCTCCGTGCTGCTATTTTCAGGACTGCTATCAGCTCGCCCGATGCCTAACCTGTCAGCGAGCTGTTCAACCGATTGAACGCCTGTAATTGTTGAAATCGACTGCAGCTGATCGGCGGGTTCTGATTTATCTTTTAGATTTTTATCTGAACCTGCTTCAACGGGCGTACTCTCGACGTCCTCATTCGGCGCTTGAGAATCTTCAAGCGAATTCCCAAGCGGATTGCCAAATGGACTTTGGCCGTAGGTTTTAGAGTCGTATGCCATGCTTACTCAAGGTGAGGTCGTAGAGGCTAGCTTAGTAGTCGCTTCTTCAAATACTTCTAAGGGCGTGTTGCCAGGAAATAGGAAGCTTTGGTCTGTATTGGTCACTAAAAAGTTAGGCGTCCCGCGTATATCTAAAGCGTCTGCTAGCTCGATGTCTTGATTGACGGCAGCTTCGGCCTCTGGGCTGTTGCGATCTTGATTAAACTGTTCGACATCTAGCCCAATTTGCTCGGCTAACTCCACGTAATAGTCTTCGCCCAGTCTGTCTTGAAAGGCAAAGAGTCCGTCGTGATATATCCAAAACTGCCCTTGCTGCTCAGCGGCCCAGCTCGCTTTGGCGGCTGGCTTAGCCTCGGGATGAATGCTCACTAGCGGCAGCTGCTTATAAACGTAGAGCACGTCGTCTTCGTGGTCTTCGGTAAAGGTTTTCATATTAGCAGCGGCGATCGCACAGTAAGGGCACTGAAAATCCGAGAATTTCAGTATCATCACTTCCGCGTCGCTTGGGCCTTTGGTGGCGGAGCTACCGATGAGCTGATCGCGAGGGGTGGCGTCTACGACCGCCTGAATTTCTGCCATCCGAGCATCCCATTCCGCTCGCATAGCGGCTACGTCTTCTTCACTGGGGCCTTCGGCAGGCGCTGTTGCATTCGGAACTTCGGCTGGGTCGGCAGGGGGCTGGTCAGCGACCGGATTTCCACAGGCGGCTAGCCCTATTAGGCTCAGTGCAATGGCAAGGCCCGCCCATCGAACCGTTGAACGAGCCTTTGGCAGCTTCAGGTGCCAAAAATCTACCGAAGAATAAGCCATGATAAATTGACGTTTTTAGTTGAAGGGTCTTCACCATCCTAAACAATTGGACATCCACTGACGGTTGCTTTGGTATCAGCAAATGTATCAGCAAACTTGGCGTATTAATCAACCCAGCCAATATCGTCGTCGTTCAGCATGCTGTTGTTTTGCCCGCCAGCAGGTGTGTCTCTTTGAATGGCGTATTCAGGAATGGATTTGTAGCTAGAGTACGGACGTCTAACGCTCAGCCCCTTTCTCTGTTTTTCTGCTTTCTCTTTGGCTGCTCTTTCTTCAGCAGCTTTCTGTTCGGCGGCTTGTTTTTCTGCGGCAGCCTGTTCGGCAGCTTTCTGTTCGGCAGCCTGTTTTTCTGCTTCGGCTATTCGCTTTTGCTCGGCCTCTTTATGCTCACTGATCTTGAGGATAGTTTGCCTAGCTTCTTTAAGCTGTGTGCTTACCTTTTCTAAGTCGGCTGCTTTTGCTGTGTTTTCACTTTCGGACTTTTCTAAGCTATCTTTCAGCTCAAAGATACGATTCTGGTGGGTTTCAACGTCGTCTTGCAGCGCGCTAATCTGAGCTTCTGCCTGGCTCAATGCAGTTTCTAATGTTTCTATTTTCTTGTTTAACTGGGTAATAGTGGCGTCAGCGGCTGTCGATTTGGCCGGGGTTGCTTTTGATGTGGCGGACTTAGTCGTTGCAGTTTTGGTCGCTGAGGGCTTGGTCGCTGCTGGTTTGGTGGTCGCAGTTTTGGCAGGTGTCTTTTTAGCTGATGCTTTGGTGGTGCTTTTGGTTTTAGCTTTGGTTTCAGTGATCGGTTCGTCTACGCTAGTGGCAGCGTCTGAGACTGGCTTTTCGACTTCTTCTTTGAGCAGGTCGGCAATCCGCTTTTTGGTCATGAGTCTTTCCAGTCCCTTTTGATTTCGTTGGCAACTCGGTTGTAGTCGGCTTTGGCTTCGGTAACGTTTTTACCTTTTAGCTGAGTGATAGATACCCCTTCTAGGGCGGCGCGTTCATGGGCTTTGTAGGTTCTAACAAAGGCGTGGCAGGCGGGGATGTCTAGCTCCATTAGCATGGTTTGGGCTTCTAAGGCTTCGCCTAAGGAGCGAGAGTCTACTTTGGTGAGTAAGACTCGGTGGGCAACGCCAGCGGGAACGATGGATTTTTTGACGGTCTGCACTAGGGCGGCGATGTCCATGGGTGCAGGCGGGGTCGGCAGGAGCAGGTAGTCGGCCAGGGGGATGACGGCGGCGAGGACTTCTGAGTTGAGAGCAGGGGGAGTGTCTACGACGATTAGCTCGTAGCTGTCTATCTCTTTTAGTTTACCAAGTAATGCTGGATCGCTTTCTTGACTGACGTCGTATCCTAGGGTGCGATCGCCGCGATCTGCCCACCAGGTTGCCGATCCTTGGGTATCGGCGTCGACTAGCAGGACGGATTGAGTTTGGGCAAAGATGGCGGCTAGGTTGACGGCGGTGGTGGTTTTGCCGACGCCGCCTTTACCGTTGAAGACAACTAGGATTTTGGGGGACATACAAGGGGCTGCTAGTGGATGCTAGCTTGATCAGCCGACGTGTTAAGAATAAGGGCTATTGCCGCTGTCTGCTGATTTTGTATAGTTCCTGTTACGACGGGGTTGGGGATCTGTATTTGTGAGCGCTGGGCGTAATAGGCAAGGCGCAAGGCAATAAGAAACGGGGATTTCCTCCCCGCGCCCCTCCTCTGCTAAGAGTCTTTATATCCTGCTTGGGGGCCGCACGGCCTCCTGTCACGCGACGAGAGGTTGGCCCTGTAAAGAACGACATAAAGTTTGCCCCCTGCCAAAAATCAGTAGTAAAAGGTGAGTGAGTCGTATCTTATTAGCCGGGAGAGAGCATCATGCCATCTGCTATTGCGGTGCCCATCCGCGAAAACATCATTGAACGTCGTGAGCAAGGCGAAACGATCGCGAAAATCGCTGATGCGCTCGGGCTCTCTTATTGGAGTGTGCGGACGTTGGTACGACGGCATCGAGATTATGGAACAGATGGGATAGCCCCTGACTATGCCAATTGTGGCAACAGCAGCATTCATAGCAGTCAAAAGGTGTATCGGAGTGCCTTATGGCTCAAGCGTCATCATCCCAGTTGGGGAGCAGGGCTGATTCTCGTGCTGCTCAAAGAACGCTGGCACACACTCAAGATGCCGAGTGAAAGAACACTGCAGCGTTGGTTCAAACGCGAGGGCATCGCCAACCCGCCGAAGCGTTGTCTACCCACAGCAAAACGAGACCCTGCTCGTTTTGTACATGAAGTCTGGCAGCTCGATGCAACCTCTCATCAACGCCTAGCAGACGGCTCCCCTGCCAGTTGGATAACTTTGGTAGAGGAAGTGAGTGGCGCGCATCTGTTCAGTCAAGCTTTTTCCCCACTACGTGTTTGAAGCAGTGCCGGTCACAGCGGTTCAAAAGGCGTTGAGCTTGGCTTTTAAGCAGTGGGGAAGGCCACATCGCATCAGAGTGGACAACGGCCAGCCCTGGGGTGGCGGTGACCTGCCTAAGCCTTTGGCACTCTGGCTGATAGGACTTGGGATTGAAGTTGTTTGGAATCGACCCTACCGACCCCAAGAGAACGGTATGGTTGAACGTGCTCATGGCACCACAAAGCCGTGGGTAGAGCCTCAGCATTGCGCTGGGCTTAGTGAGCTACAGCACCGGCTCAATAGAGCGCACTACCTACAAAGAGAACGCTATCCCTATCGGGATAAACAGACTCGATTGGCCTACTACCCTAGCCTCAAACACAGTGGCAGAAGCTACTCATCTAGTCCTGAGCAGTGGATGCTTGAGCGGGTAGACCAAGTACTCTCGCAAGGGGTGTGGCTGCGGCGAACCGATAGCGATGGCAAGATTTCCATCTACGGTCGCAACTACAGCGTTGGACGAGCCTATCCGAATCAGGCTGTTTGTTTGCGCTTTGAAGCAACCTCTCGTCACTGGCAAGCCTTTGATGCGAAAGGGCACTGTCTGAGGTCTATGCCGAGTCGAGAGCTCTCCAAAGAAAGGGTGTTTACGTTGAATGTGACTCGCCGAAAGAAGAGGAAGAAGCCAACATTGTCAACGGGTTAAACTTAGTGTCGTACAGTAGGGCATAACCTCTCGTCGCGCGACAGGGAGCTCGGGCCCCCAAGCAGCACATAAAGGCCCGTAGCAAAGGAGGGGTATGGGGAGGAAATCCCCATCTCTTACCGCCTTGTTTCTTACTGATCTACATCCCACCGTTCTAGAATTCATCCAAATTCGACAGCGAGAGCTTGAATCAAAAAATTGAGCTAGGCTCCTATCAACTCTTCTATCAGCTTATCTTTTCACTTCTCTTCATCATCAAAGTATTCATCATCGCCAGGCTTATCCATCTCATCTTTAAACCCACGCAAAGTTTTTCCCAACGCGCCACCTAGTTCAGGAATCCGCTTTGGTCCAAACACCAGCACCGCAACGACTCCGATAATTACCATTTCCGGCAGGCCCAAACCAAAAGGCATGATACTAGCTCCTAAATACGCAGCTTTGCTCTGACCATCATAGCCGTTTGCCGGACTAGAGACTTTAGAGAATAGTCAGATAGGTATTAGAAGACTCGATCGGTAGAATTCTCAGCCTTTGATTTTGCAAGTCAGGCTCCAAGCCAAGCATCTCCAGCGGAATAACACCGATCAAAGGCTCCTGTCCGCCGGGCAACTCCAAGCATTCAAAAGTGCCTTCTCTACCACACAGCAAAATCTTGGCATCTTGAAAAACGCGCGCCTTGCTCACACCGTTTGCCGTAGAGACATCAACCTCTTTCAACAGCTCCAAACCCAACTTTTCAATAGTATCTGCTGGCAAGCACAGCGTAGTTGCCCCGGTATCTACCAAAACGTTCTTCAAAGCGATAGAACGAACCTCACCGGCAGGAATAAACCCTACAGATGACTTGATTTGATCTGCTCGATTGGTAATTGTCAAATTGGCTAAAACCTTACCCATAGTCTGCGTCACATCTCTAGGCATATAGCTGTCTCCGACTTACTATATGCCTATTATGACAAACATCTATGGCATCATCTTATCGATAGTGCCGCTGTTCTAGCCAAACGCGCAATGCTGCTTCAGAGTTATGAGAGACTGTCTGTCCTGTGGTCGGATCATAGGCAAACCAGAGCTTGCCAGAGCGAGTGTTCTTCGTCCAAAGACGCAGTTGCTGTGTATCAGTCAGAAAACTAACGAGACTGTTGCCTACCACTTTTAGCCAGCGAAGGACAGGCAACGTAGATCGCTCGCCTTGCTTAGGACTGTGAGGAGCAGGCGGTACGCGCCATAGCTGCTCTAACTGCTGGCGATCGCGTGCGGTTGAATGAGTCATGGCAAACCTCCAAAATAAGATTGTTCTTTCTGTTTATGTCTTCAAAGAGAGAAAGCCTGAGTCTTATGAGAAAAATCAGAACGAACCTTTAGGCTTTTTCCGCTTCGTGAATACAGCTTAGAAAATCTGTTATGAAGCGGCAAAGCAACGGGTGAATAGGAGCTATGCAAAGAATAGATGTGCCATTTGAGAAGAAGCGGCTGGCTTGCCGGGTGCGTAGGCTAAATCTCTTTTTAAGCAGCAGAAACATAAGCGACGCTTAAGTAGCAAAAGCTGAAGCTATAGATAAAAATCATCTGCTGCTAGAGGGGCTTCGATATCTGGCATCTGCGCCTGCGGTGTCTCGACAGGTTCTGTGTTCAAAGCGAGCATCTGAAGGATATTCTGACCATCATCCGAGCTGAGGACGCTTTGCTGCAGGGTATCCCAAATCGGCGTAACCGAAAGAAGCAGTTGCCGACCTTTTGCAGTCACCCTCAAGAGCTGAGTGCGGCTGTCCTTTCCAGCAGAAACCTGAAGCCAGTTTTTTCTCGCCATGCGATCAATCGTGCGGCTGACAGTGGATTTTTCCATACCAAGGGCCTGACCGAGCTGACCGGGCTGAATCTGTCTTTCGCTGAGAATAACGGCCAAAATATTGAGCTGATTGACAGTCAGGCCATAGGGTCTTAGCGCTTCATCATAGAGCCGAGTAATAGTGCGATTGACCTGCCTGAGCCTTCTGGCAACGCACTCTTGGGACATTTGCCGCGCAATCTCTCTGGCTGTTTCTTTGGCTGTTTCTCTGGCTGTTTCTTTGGCTATTTCTTTGGCTGTTGCTTGAGTCGCTTTGTCTACAGCTTGGCTGGCAATCTCTTCGGTAGCACCATGAGTATCGTTTTTAACCGGGCTAGTAGAAACCTCACTGGCACTTGTGAATGTAGAAACCATCGCAGTTGTAGGCTAAAAGTCAATAGATACATCAATTCGAAAGCTGTGCGGTTGAATATACAGCCTGAAGGCCACTTTGGCCAGGAAAACTCGCTAACGATGGCTAAGCTGACAGCGGGAAATGAATTCTAAGAATTAGCGTTACATAAGTTAATATACGTAGTAGAAACACGATATTGCTGTGAGGCTGGCGCGGGTAGGGCTCTTTGGAAAATATTTTATGGATTAGTGGGGTGATTGGCCTCGCTGCTGCGGTTCAAAGCTTGGCTGGGTTTGGGTTTGCGCTAGTGGCGATCGCGCTGCTGCCCTTCTTTCTAGACCTCCAGCTAGCAGTGCCTTTGGTGCTGGTGATGTGCTTACTCAGCAGCCTGGGGTTGTGGCTTTACTATTGGGATAGTTTTGACTGGCAGGTGATCGCGCCCCTAGTGTTTTCGGCGATGGTGTCTATTCCGATCGGGCTGGCTGGACTGCACTACGTCCCTGAAGAAATGGCGCGTAAGCTGTTAGGTAGCTTTATCGTGCTCTACGTCGCCTATGACATCTTGCGACTAGTACAACCGATGTTTTCACCGCCGCCGCTAGCGTCGCCTTACTGGGCCTATGTATTTGGTGGAATCTCTGGCTTTCTAACGGGCGCTCTGACGACAGGCGGACCGCCGCTGGTGATGTACGCCAATTCTAAAGAGTGGAGCCCAGCAGAGTTCAAGGGTAATTTACCTGGTGTCTATGTGGTGGCACTAGCGTTTGCGCTGACGGGTCACTATTTTGAAGGCCATTTAACCGCCGAGCTGTGGCAGATTGCGCTGTGGAGTACGCCTCTATTTGTAGTGGGCACGGCTGCTGGAATCCTGCTGTCTAAAAAGATTGACGCGGCCAGCTTCAAGCGAATTATTCTCTCTCTTTTAGGCGTAATCGGACTAAAGCTGATTTGGTAGCGGCGTGAATTGCGGCGCTGCTGAATGTAAAACTACTGATGCAAGGCTACTGACTAAGCGAAGGTAGCCAGCTTACGAGCTGTGGAAAGGTGATAATAGCGACCAACACCAGTAGCTGAAGCAAAATAAAAGGCACGACACCGCGATAGAGGTTTCCTGTGGTGATTTCTTTGGGTGCGACGCCGCGCAAGTAAAACAGAGCAAACCCGAAAGGCGGTGTAAGAAAAGAGGTTTGCATGTTCGCACCGATGATGACGCCATACCAAACCAAGTCAATGCCGAGTTGCTGAGCAATCGGCACAAACAGCGGCACCACAATAAAGGCAATTTCAAAGAAGTCAATAAAGAAGCCAAGCAAGAAGATAGTCGCCATACTGACAATCAAAAAGCCGATATCTCCGCCAGGCAGACTAGTAAGCACATCAGCAATAAACCGATCGCCTCGAAGCCCTCTAAACACTAGGCTAAACGCGGTAGAGCCAATCAAGATAAAGATCACCATGCTGGTGGTCCGCAGGGTTTGGTCGCAGACTGCCCTAACGCCGCTAAGCTTGAGCTGACCTTTGAATGCAGCCAAGAGCATTGCGCCCCCACAGCCTAGGGCACCTGCTTCTGTAGGCGTGGCCACCCCGAAGAAAATGCTGCCTAGCACCAGTAGAATCAAAGCGAGCGGCGGCACCATCACTTTGACGATCTTGGTGAAAAGGGCTTGGCCTCTGATGTCGATCAGTTCGGCAGGAAGGGCAGGAGCCAAATCTGGGCGGATGAATGCGATCGCCAGCACATGCACCACAAATGCCCCCGCCATCATCAATCCTGGAATCACCGATCCTAGAAACAAATCTCCAACCGAAATTCCTAGCTGATCGGCCAGCACGACTAGAACGATACTGGGTGGAATAATTTGGCCCAACGTTCCAGAAGCTGCAATTACCCCGCTAGCGAGATCTTTGTTGTATCCATAGCGCAGCATAGTCGGCAAAGAGATCAGGCCCATCGTCACAACAGTGGCGGCGACCACCCCGGTTGTCGCTGCCAGCAATGCACCAACGACAACAACGGCGACGGCTAGCCCTCCACGAATTCGACCGAACAGTGCGCCCATCGTTTCTAGCAGATCTTCTGCAATGCCAGATTTCTCTAACATGCCGCCCATAAAGATAAAATAGGGAATGGCTAGCAGCGTGAAGTTGTTCATGATGCCGAAGATTCTTTGTGGCATCGCCGTCAAAAAAATCGGATCGAACACACCTAACGCAACGCCGATGATGCCAAAGAGAATAGCCACACCCCCCAGTGAGAAAGCAACCGGATAGCCAAGCGAGAGCAGCGCCAATGCACCTGCAAACATGGCAGGGCCCAGCCAGTCAGTAATCATCGATTCTCTCCTTCAGGCGCTTGTTCTTCTACTATTTGCCCGTCTACTATCTGTTCTTCTAGCGTGGGTCGAGCGAGATAGCCTTGAATGACAGCCCAATTTTTAATCGCGTCAGAAATGCCTTGCAATACGAGTAGAACAAAGCAGACAAGAATCATCGTTTTGATCGGGTAGCGGAGCAGACCGCCCGGATCGGGGGAGGTTTCGCGAACGGCCCAAGATTTGGAGACAGCGCCCCAAGAAAAATATAAGACAAGTACGGAAAAGGGAATGAGAAAGAAAATAGTGCCGATCAGATCTGCGATCGCCTTCTGCTTCTGATTAAACCGCGCATAGAATACATCGACCCGCACATGATCGTTATGCTGCAAAGTGTAGGCCGCACCGAGCAGAAAGACCAGATCAAACAAATACCACTGCGTCTCAATCAGGCCGTTAGAGCTGAGGTTTTGGCCGATGGCGTTACCCACGTAGCGCCCCAGCACGTTCCACACACCGACGCCAATCATCACCAGCACTAGCCAGTAGGCGAGTTTGCCAATCGCGTTAGTAAAGCGGTCGATCCTGCGAGCGACCTGAAGAAGAGACTGCACGGCTTTTGTCCTCATCTGGCTTCAGACTGGTTTGTAGACTAGGTAGTATCCAAGACTACAAGCCGTATCTTACCGTGAGCCTGTCAACTGCTCGATCGTCGCAGTAATGACCGCTTTAGCCGAATTGATATAAAGCTACCGTGTACCTGTATTTACAAGACATAAGCTGTCAGCACGATGTCTTTCATTGGCCCTCATCCTGAGTCGCTCCCCGAGAGATGAAGACCCAGAAACTACGTCGTTAGCCGACCTCCACCCGCTTCGTCAAAATCGCCATCACCTCATTCGCCCTGCCGGTGGAGATCGGTCGGCTCCAATCGTTTGGCTCAGCGTAGCCTAGCTGGTGCAATAGCAGGATGTTGCTGTGTACGGCGCTGAGAGTACCGAATAGCAAAAGCCGGACTTGCTCGCGCGAGGGCGGTTCGAGGGGTAGGCGATTGGGGATGGCGGCGGCTGAATCAGAGGGCTCGGCAGCAGCAACCGTGGACGCCACAGCGCCCGGTATAGAAGGGATGAACA
>NZ_JADEXO010000215.1 GCF_015207105.1 cf. Phormidesmis sp. LEGE 11477 | reverse complement strand
GTCTTCCTGCTGATGCGGGCAACACCTGGCGACCCGGTCGATGCGCTGCTAGGCCCGCGTGCGCCAGAAGCCGCCAAGCAAATCATGCGAGCCAAGCTAGGGCTCGATCAGTCGCTAATCCAGCAGTATGTTGACTATATCGCCCAGCTATTTACGTTCGATCTAGGCAGCTCACTAGCAAGTCAAGGGCAAAGCGTTTGGCAGATTATCGGCGACCATTTCCCAGCCACTGTAGAGCTGACTGTTTGTGGCATGCTAATTGCTGCGATAGTGGGTTTGACGGTGGGCGCGATCGCGGCTTCTCTGCCAAATACAGTTTTTGATGCGGGCGGTAGAGTATTCGGCATTGTGACCTACGCGGTGCCGATGTACTGGTTTGGCATGATTTTGCAGCTAGTGTTTGCGGTACAGCTACGCTGGTTCCCGATCGGCACGCGCTTTCCGCTAGGTCAGCTCGCACCCGATGGGCCGACGGGGCTCTATCTGCTCGACAGCTTGCTAAATGGAAATCTAGTGCAGTTTGGGACGACGCTGTACTACCTAGCGCTGCCGAGTTTGACGCTAGGTGTGCTGATCAGCGGCGTGTTTGAACGAATTGTTCGAGTGAATTTGAAGCAGACGCTGAAGGCCGATTATGTCGAGGCGGCAAGAGCTAGAGGTATCTCGGAGTTTCGGATCATTACCGCGCATGCCTTGAAGAATGCCATGATCCCGGTGATTACGATTTTGGGCTTAACTTTTGCTTCTTTGCTGGGCGGTGCGGTGCTTACAGAGGTGACGTTCTCTTGGCCAGGGCTAGCCAATCGGCTGTACGAAGCGATTAGTCAGCGGGACTATCCCGTTGTGCAGGGCCTGATGGTTTTCTTCGCAGCGATTGTGGCGATGGTAAGTATTGCGATTGACATCTTGAATGCGTACGTCGATCCGCGTATTCGCTACTAAGTGAGGCTAGATTAGCTCTGTCGCAGGCCAGTTTAGAAGGATTTGCGAGTCTCGTGGAGCATGAACGAGCTTAACGCTGGAAAATCTGCTATTTTCAGATACTGATAGGTATTTTCCTCCTAAATATCTGCTATGTCATAGGTCACAGACTTTGGCGGCAGACTTTGGTGATATGAGTCCTATTAATTCAAAGCCAACGCCTTTCTGTCGAAATACGAGTATCGAAATGCCGTCGTTGAGATGCCGTTTGTCTTGGCAGTCAAGTGGGCCTGAAGGAGACAGACGTTTGTGTAAGTGGTTTGGAATTTGTTGTGTAAGTGGTCTGGAATTTGTGCGATCGCCTGGGTAGTCCTCTCCCTGCCCGCTCAAGCAGCGTGCAGGCTGTTTTCAGAACCTCAGCGGTTTAATACTCAAGTGGTGGGCGATGTGATTGTGATTGGCTATCAGCCAAATCGGCCCTACCGCGTGGTGGTGCAAGATGGCTCGGCGGCAACGCTAGCTAGGCTAAGAGGCTGTGTGCTAGATGCCTACCTAACGCGATCGCCCGCCGGTAGCTATATTCACATCGCTAGCTTCAGCCAGCGCCAAGATGCCGAAACGATCCGTCGAATATTGCGACGTGATGGCTATCCGGTTCGAGTGATCTACAGGCGTTGATCTAATGGATTCTCGTTGATCGATCGAACCACACTTCAGCCGAGCCCCAGCCAAACTAGAAGCTAAGCGACGATAGAAAACAATTACAGAAAAACAGCTATAGAAAAAAATACAGAAAAACAATTACAGAAAATCTTATGTTCAAAGTTCGACCCACCTTGCTGTTTATGGCACTGCTGGGACTGATGATCTGTCTATTGCCAGCCTATGGACAGCTATCGAGGGTTGAGGGGCCTCGCTGGCTAAGCGTTACTCAGATCAACGGCGACGTTACAATTGTCCCTTTTGGTAAGAACGTTCGCCGGGCCCAGATGGGCGATCGCCTTAGCCAGGTGGGCGATCAGGTGATCACCGGACAAAACTCTTCTGCCCAGCTAACGGTCGATCAGGGTATTGCCAGTATCTCTGTTGCTGAGAGAACCCAACTGCAAGTTCGAACGCTGAGCATCACTAGGTCTGGCGGATACATCACCGAGCTGCTCGCGCTAAGAGGTCAAGCTAGGCTTAGGGTTCGCCCCTTTACTAGTCCCGATAGCAGGTTAGAGATATACACACCTGCAGGGGTCAGCGGCGTGCGCGGTACAGACTTTGGCATTACTGTGCAGCCCGATGGCAAAACCGGCGTAGCGACTCTAGAAGGCAGCGTCACTCTTAGCGCCCAAAATCAAACTGTGCTGGTCGGCACCGAACAGCAATCAACGGCGAGTCCTGGAGAGCCCCCCACTCCGCCTGAGCCGCTGAGAGACGATCCTTCGCTCTCTATTTCTGCGCTGAAGCCGATTAGCGACGGCTCTGTACAAGTTTCAGGATCTACAGACCCCGTTAACCTATTAGAAGTAGCTGAAGCGCGTCGCGTTTTAGATGAGGGCGGCCAGTTCGATCTCACCGTCGCGCTGCCGCGAGATCGTCGTGTTCGTATCCAGGTGACTACGCCTTTAGGGACTCAGCAAGCCTACGAACTAGCGGTGCCGTGATTTTTAAAATGGGCAGACAATCAAAAAAGTTCAGCCGCCTAGTTCCTGGACTGATCGCTAGTGGGCTGGTGATATTACTGCTATCTGTTCAAGCCTGGGCTCCGATAGAGCGAATGGTCAACAACCAGGTGCTTCGCTGGCAAGGTGCTCATGGATGGGATAGCCGTCTGGTGATGATCAGCATCGACGATAAAACGATCGATCGAGTTAGGCAGTTCCCCATCTCTCGTAACTACTACGCTGATTTGCTAGAGATCTTAAGCAAAACCGACGCAGGCAAGTCTAACGTAGTAGCCTTTAACTTAATTTTGTCTGACAGTGTTGTCTCTGACAGTCCGCCTCCCGAGTTTATTCCCCCGACTGCAGAAGCGAACAAAACTAGCTGGATGCTTGGCCGCTCGGCGACAGTGAATATGGCCGAGGCGATGCGCCAGCACGGCCATGTGGTGTTAGGCCAGATATGGGACGCAGAAGGAAATGCGATTGAGCCAGCGCCTGTCTTGGCCGACGCTGCGATCGCCATGGGCCATCTACGGATTCCTTTTGATCGAGATGGGTTTACTCGTTCGGTAGAAGTCTTTTATCAGGGCCTGCCCGCACTGGGCATGGCAACGGTGCAAGCCTATAGCCTAGCGTCTGGAACAGGCCACATTCCTAGCAATCTCAATAGCTTTCAAATCAACTGGCCGGGCCCGGTTAGCGATCTACCAACGTTCAGCCTGATAGATGTGCTAGAGGGCGCTGTTCCTCCTGATTTTCTTGCGAACAAAATTATCTTTGTCAGCTACGGAGCAACCTCTGGCCATACGCCTGTGCGATCGCCATTTGACTATCGCTGGCCCGTTCCCGGCGGCTATATGCATCCGGCAGTCGTTGACAATCTGCTTAATCGCAACTGGCTGCGGCCTATTCCTATGCGGATTGTGCTGCTGTTGCTGCTAGTCGGCGGGCCGATCCTAAGCAGAGTTCTGTTTGGCCGCAATCAGCTGGTTCAACTGGCGATTGCCCTGGCGACCACAAGCCTTTGGCTTTTGGCCTGTATGATCGCGCTGCAAGTGGGCTATTTACTGCCGCTGACCTCACCAGCGGCGGTGATCCTCGGTACGTATCTATTTGTGGCTGTTTGGTCTCGGCTGCAGGCGAATGCGCTGCTGCAGGTTCGATCGGCTTTCCTAAACACGGTGAGTCACGAAATTCGCACGCCGCTAAATGCGATTGTGAATCTGTCTGAAATGCTGCAAGAAACGCCATTGGATGACCGTCAAAGGGAATATGCACAGACCCTGCATGGCAGTAGCCGCACGCTGATGGCATTGATCAACGACGTGCTTGACCTTTCTAAGATCGAGTCAGGGCACCTGACGATAGAAGACTATCCAGTCGACTTAGTTGAAGTCATCGAAGGCAGTATTGAACTGCTAGCCCCTAGAGCGGCAGCCAAAAATATTGAACTGGTTTACGCGATCGCGCCCAGTGTGCCAGCGCTAATTGAGAGCGACCCAGTGCGTCTACAGCAGATTTTGAGTAATTTGCTGAGCAACGCAGTGAAGTTTACTGCCGTCGGCGAAGTCAGCGTACGGGTATACGCCACCCGCTGTCATCAATCGCATAGCGACAGGCTCTGGCGGCGATGGCTCCCAAACATTGCCTCTAACTTGCCTGACTGGCTGCCGAC
>NZ_JADEXO010000082.1 GCF_015207105.1 cf. Phormidesmis sp. LEGE 11477 | reverse complement strand
GCTCCCTAAACACGGGTTGCCCAGCGAGCAAATTGTGCGCCTGGCGCTTCAGCATCTACAGCCAACCGTTTTATCCAAACGTAAGTCCGCTCTACTTCTCCCTAAATTACTCAAAGCTAAACCTAAGCACCCTGAACGCCAAGAAGAACTGCCTGTTGCCGCTTAAAATAAAGCTCAGCTTTCAACAAAAACTTCGCACTGCCTAGTTATTTTCTCAAAACCTATAAACGTATTCCTATGACTTCTGATGCATCTAAAAAAGTAGGCAGGAACAAGAAAGTTTCTGCTAGCCAAGAATTTTATGTTAGAACAATCGCTGCCTGGTTGTTGCTGTTGGTTCCTGGCCTGTTGATTGCGTTTGTATCGGGGCGCTGGCTACTTTTTCTGCTGATCGGGCCTGCGATCGCATCTCCATTGACTATCTGTGTCTATGACCTGTTTCAGTTTCTAAAAAAGCCAGGAAATAAGACAAAGAAGCTAATTGTATTTGCTCTGCTTGGGCTAGGACTAGCGCTACTTTTGTCGTTTGTTGGTACTCAAATTTATTCGAGGCAGCCAGTAATCTATAGACGCAATTCCTTACCAGAAAGAGAGCAGTCAACTAATGGTAAGACTAGCGATAGTACCAATCTCCCTTTAGTCCAGCCTTTAGCTCAGCCGAACTCTCAATCAGTGTCGTTGGTTCAACCGCCGCAGCCGGTCGCTGCCTTTGATCAGGCAACCTATCTCGGTCTGCAGGCAGCAGAGATAGTCCAAAATCCTCCCCATCCCATCTCCGTTTGGCAGTCGGCTTACCAGCGGTGGGAACAGGCCATACAGTATCTAGACTCTATCTCCTCTGACACCGAAGTCTACGCAGAGGCTCAGATGAAGCTAGCAGACTACCAAGCGAACCAAGCCGTAATCGGTCAACGAATTGAATTAGAGAAGAGCGCCGCTGCTAGCTATGAAACGGCTAGCAGCCTAATAGATGAATTGGTCGAAATGACTGAGTCAATAGAATACGTCAGGCCGCAGGATCTGCCAATGCTCAGTCAAATCAGCGCGAAGTTAGAGGCTGCTATTGAAGAGTTCGAGACTATCCCTACCGGAACAGCCCTGTCTGCGTCAGCACAAAAACAGTTGGAGTTTCATCGCAAAGTCCGGCAAGGTTTACAGTCGACTATCGAGACATTAGAGACCTGTGATATAGGCGGCATTGCTGACTGTATCCTCTATGAAGCTGTAGAGATAGCTAAGCTAAATCAATAGCTCAGGCCGATGGTTGCAACAGTTCAAGCCGGTGGTTGTAAGGCCATGGTTCTATCAGGTCTAGAAAGTTCTTTGCATGAAGTTCTTTGAGCCTATGGCTCCACGCTCACTTCACTATTTAGCTCTTGTAACAGCCTTCCTAACCGTTCTTGCGACTGGCCGTAAGCAGCCCAGTCTCCTGCTTGTAGCGCTGATTGGCCTTGTTCATACGCTGCGATCGCGGCCTCCACCTGTTCGCGCTGAGAGGCAGGAATTGCTGCATCGGTCAGATTCGGGCTTGGCGGTGTCGTAGCCGCAGAGGGTTCAGTAGGCTGGGCAGCGGCGGATTGAGTGCCAAAGATAGCGTCTAGAGCTTCTGGCAGGGTCTGGCGCATGACAATAGTGTTTTTGAAAGCGACGATGACTCGCTTTAGCTCAGGCAGCGCTCCGGCGTCGGCTTGCAGGTAGACCGGTTCAAAGTAGAGCAAAGATTGATCGACAGGAATGACCAGCAGATTGCCTCGAATGACGCTAGAGCCTTGCTGATTCCATAGGGTAAGCTGCTCTGAAATATCGGGATTTTGATCGATACGCGCTTCTATTTGCTGAGGGCCGTAGACGAGAACCTGCTTGGGGAATTTGTAGAGGACGAGCTGGCCATAGTTGTCACCGTCGCAGCGAGCAGCCATCCAGGCGACCATGTTGTCTTTGCGCGATGGCGTGAAAGGGAGAATCTGAAGAAACTCTTCGCCTTCGGCGTTGGGCAGCCGCATGATTACATAGTAGGGCTGCATTTGCTCGGCGTTGTTGTTGCCACCAATTTGCTGGGGGAGCTGCCAGAGGTCTTCCTGGTTATAGAAAACTTCGGTGTCTTCCATATGATAGGCGCGGTACATCTGTGACTGAATCTGGAAGAGATTGAGCGGATAGCGGAAGTGAGCCCGCAAGTCTTCTGAGGCTTCGCTAAGTGGGGTGAACAGCGTTGGAAAGATCTTTTGGTAAGTCGCTAGAACCGGGTCGGTTTCGTCAATGGCGTAGACGGTAAGCGTGCCATCGTAAGCATCAATGACGATCTTAGCGGCGTCACGAATGTAGTTGGTTCCTGTACTGGCGATATCCTGTAGCTGGCTGCTGCTACCGAGAAACTCGCTGGCACTAGAAGATCGCGCTATCGGCTCGGAATAAGGATAGCGATCGCTCGTTGTATATCCATCTAAAATCCACTGAAACCGACCGTCAATTAACGCTAGATAAGGATCGCTATCTAGCTGTAGAAAAGGCACAATCTGTCGGGCTCGTTCGGTGATATCACGGTGATAGTGAATCTTGGAATTGGCAGTGAAATAGTTGGAAATAAGCGGTTTGAGCGAACCGATCTCAAAGGCATAGGTGAGCCGTCTAAACATTGAGCCGATGCCGACGCCGCCTGCACCACTGTAGAGATTCGTGGCGTTGTCGTTGCCTAGGGGATAGTCAAATTCTTCGGTGCTGGTGCCAGTGTAAACATAGTGATCAGTTTCCTCACCGTAGTAGATTCGGGGCTGATCAATAGTGAGATCTACAGAGGCTTCGGGCGGAATATTTTTGATGAAGAAATCGGGTAATCCTTCGATGGTTACCTGGTTGACTGGGCTCATGGCGACGCCGTAGCCGTGCGTGTACTTGAGCCTTTTGTTTACCCAGTTTTGGGCCTTTTCGGGTACGGCCTCATAGTCAAGTTCGCGGGCAGAGAGCATCACCTGACGATAGTCGCCGTTGAGGGTATAGCGATCGATGTCTACATCGTGGAAGCGATAGTAGAGCCGCAGACTTTGCAACTCTTGGTAGGTGCTCAGCAGCGTTTGGTAACCCCAGAGCCGGATATTGTCTAGTGTCGCGGTGTTTTGCTCAAGCGCTGGCGCAGCCAGATCATCTTCTACGACAAAGTCCTCTCTTTGAACATTGCTCAGTCCGTAAGCCTGGCGAGTGAAGTCGAGGTTGTGGGCGATAAAGGGCTTTTCTTTGTCAAGCTCGTTGGGTTCGACGGTGAGCGTCTGCTGTAGCGTCGGATAAACGCCACCGACGACCAGTAGAACAGCTAGATAGATCCCTACGCTAGTGAGCGGTAGGGAAAAACCAGAGCGCCACAGAGAAATAATGAAGAGCCCTGCCATCACTAGGGTGACAAACCCCATGACGGTATAGGCGCTAAGACGGGCGTTGACGTCTGTGTAGCCTGCGCCAAAGACAACGCCCGTCGCGGAGTAGAGCAGATCGTAGCGAGCGAGCCAGTACCCTAGGGCCAAGGTGATGGCGATCGCACTCAAGATCGCACACAGATGCGTCTTCACCGGACCAGTCAGCAGATACTTCCAGCCGCGCTCTATCCGAATTTCTCCTCTAAGGGCGTAGACCGTCAGCGTGATTGCTAAGGCCCAGAATAGTAGCTCTAGCGCCTGCTGCTGCAGTCCCTGGTAGACAGGCATTCTAAAAATGTAGAAGCCAACGTCTTGCTGATAGATCGGATCGACGACATTAAAAGCGGTTGGCCGTAGAAACTTAAGCAGCGCTTCCCACGCTTGAGCGCCTCTTTGCGCCGCCCCCAGAGACAAGATGACAATAAAAGAAATGCCGCCGTAGGTGATCAGGCTGGGAATGAGGGGGGCCCAATCGCTATTTTCAGGCGCGTAGAAGGGGCGATCGCGCGTCAGCCAAAGGGCTAGCCAAAAATTCGCACCCAGCACCACGCCATAGGCAGCAAATGCGATCGCCGCGCAAAGTAGACTCCAACCCAAACGCAGTTGAAATACGTCAGTAAATCCAGTGGCGCTGAACCACCAGTATTCTGTCAGCAAGTGAATGAGTGTGGTGGCGCTGACAATGGCCAGCAGTAGAATGCCAATTAGCCACCATATCCATGCATAAGAACGACTAGAGGTTTTGGAAAGATTCGGGAGAGGTGTAGTCACAGGGGCGTTGTGCGGTAGGGAATCTGTGCGGTAGAAATCTGTGCGGTGAGGCTACAGTAGATCTTTTGTTCAACATACCGATCATGAACCCTGATAAAGCTAACAAACCGGAATCGCCCAAATTTTTAACTTTAATGGTCGACTTCGAGCTTCGATCCGCTCGATTTAAATTGACTATTGCTATGTTGAAAGTATGTTGAAAGAGTCTATTCCTACGCCTGTGCATACGTTTCAAGTCGATGCGCTAAGCGTAGAAGTCTATTCATCGGCTGAAGCAGTCGCTATAGCGGCTAGTGCTAAGGCCGCTAAGATCTTACAGACAGCCATTGAGGAAAGGCAGCAGGCGATCGCAATCTTTGCAACTGGGCGATCGCAAAAGCAGTGTCTGCACTATCTAACTCACTCACAAAATCACCGATCGGCGCTCGACTGGTCGAAGATCACGGGCTTTCACCTCGACGAATATCTAGGCATTGCGGCAGCGCATCCGGCTAGTTTCCGGCACTATTTACAAACGCATCTGACTAGCCAGGTATCAATGCAGGCGTTTTATGAGATCGAAGGCGATGGACTGTCGCCGCTGTCGGTCTGCGAACAGTATGAAGAGAAACTGCGATCGCACCTACCCGACCTTTGCTTTTTAGGCATTGGCAACAACGGTCACCTTGCCTTCAACGACCCGGCTGTGGCCGACTTTAACGATCCGCGCTGGGTCAAGATTGTGCGTCTAGACGAAAAGAATCGGCGACAGCAGGCAGATTCTACTGACTTTGAGACGATAGAGGCCGTTCCTAACTATGCCTTTACGCTAACGCTAAGCGCGATTGGTGCGATCAGGCACCGCCTGTGTCTGGCCTTCGGTGACGGAAAAGCAGCCGTGGTGAAACGCCTATTGACTGGCCCAATTGATCCTAGCTGCCCGGCTACCATTCTACGAAAATTGCCTCAGACAACTCTACTGATAGACCAAGCAGCCGCTGCAGACTATCTTTCATCCGCGTTCGACTGAGGCTTTATCTATCTCTAACTGCCTGTCGTCTGGGTGTGTCTAGCCAGATTTGCGCGTGGTGGCGGCGATGATAACTTTTCCTAGAAAGCCACCATTAAACGGCTTGCTGCTGGTCGGGTAGCAGTGAAAGCACTTTGTGACGATCGGAGGGCATAGACATGCGAAAAGACTGATAGTAGTCTTTGCGAGATTCTGTAAAGGTTTCACGCAGCTGCTCAATGGGCTGAGCGTGATGATCGACTCGCAGATCGAGATAGGGATAGCTGTCGGTATGCATGACCCGCAGCGCTGCCGATTGCCGCCCGCGTTTGTCACCACCCGCAGCTTCTCCCGCTTCTAAAGCCAGCAGCAGGCGATCGCAAAAATCTCTATTTTCAAACCGCGCATAGGCGTCGGCCATCGCTTGAACGGTGGCTTCGCTCACCAGCATATTGCCCGCCACAGAAAAGCCCGCAAAAGTGAGATGCCCGGCCCAGCCGACGCAGTCTTTCCCAGTCCAGGCAGCGGTTTGTCCGTAGCGGTCTACCATATGAAGCTGCCGCTGCTCGTGGTCAGAATCGTCAAAAAGCAGGCGCTGTAGAGTTTCTTCGGCAGAGGCAACGTGCGAGTGGCCATGCCCTTTCAGCATTTCGAGCCCGTGAATGCCTAACAGTGGATTGGTGGCAGCTTGGGTGGCGATCGCACCCACACCCGCTTCTACATAGGGCACCAGCGCGCCAACCGCCAAATGTTTGGTGGCTACCGCGACGCCTGTCATTCCAGTTTTTGCATCCCAAGCCACAATTGAAAAAGTCATGGAATCCTTAAATTCTTTTTGAAGATGAATCTTAACAAAGATTAGCAGTCATCTGGTTTCTAGAACTGTTTCATAGGTCACGCTTTCAGGTGTTTTCTACTGACAGCACAGTGTTAGCTAGGTTAATTCCTCGCTAGTAAATTGACCGATGAGGGTGTCATTAGGTCTACTCAACCTTCAATATTCACGCTTAGATAAAAAAATTATCAGCCTCGATTGGCGCTGATTCACCCTACAGAGCCTTTATCAACGTGGGCATAGCCTCATAGAGTTGATCTAAGTATTTCCACAGAAATTTTTTATGTGCGGTATCGCTGGCATCATGCATCACGAGAGTGCCCGAGCTATCAATCCAGACTGGCTGGTGGCAATGGCGGCTATCCAATATCATCGCGGCCCGGATGGCTTTGGCCAAAAAGTCTTGCCCGGCAGCGGTGTGGGTTTCTCTCACGCTCGTCTGTCAATTATCGATCTCAATCCCAACCGAGGCCGTCAGCCTTTTTGGACGGATGACGAGCAGTACATGATTGCTCACAACGGCGAGTTTTATGACTACAAGCGGCTGCGGGCTGACCTAACTTCTAGGGGCGATCGCTTCACGACTAAAAGCGATACCGAGCTGCTGCTGCACCTGACTAAGCGCTATGGCCTGACTGAGACGATGCCCCATCTGCGCGGAGAGTTTGCCTTTGCCATGTACGAAAAGCAGGCAGAGCGACTGACTTTGGTGCGCGATCGCTTTGGTGTAAAGCCGCTGTACTGGACGATGACTGCAGAGGGCTTGGTCTTTGGCTCAGAAATCAAAGTTCTGTTTGCCCATCCTGGCGTTCGCCGTGCCTTTTCAGATCAGGGGCTCTATCACCAGCTGATACAGACGATGGTGCCAGGAACGACTTGCTTTGAGGGCGTCTATGCGGTGCAGCCAGGGCAAATGGTGATATGTGAGCGCAGAGAAGGACGGCTACAGATCCGCACGCATACCTACTGGGATATGGATTTTCCGCAGCGGGGCGGGCGGACTGAGCGCAGTGAAGAAGAGACGATCGAACAACTGCGCCATCACTTTGTTGAAGCGATTCAGCTGCGGTTGGAGGCGGATGTGCCGGTTGCCTGCTATCTTTCAGGCGGCATTGATTCTTGTTCTATTTTGGGCGTGGCAGCAGCCTGTCAGCAGTCGCCAGTGAAGGCGTTTACGATTGGCTTTGATGATGGCGATTACGATGAGACTGCGATCGCCCAAGAAATGGCCGCAGCGGTGGGAGCGGATCAAGACATCCTTAGGGTGCAGGGTAGCGATCTGTACGACCATTTTGCTAGAACCATCTGGCATACCGAACGCAGCATCTACAACACTTTTACTGTCGCTAAGCTGTTGATGAGTGAGCATGTGCAGCAGGCGGGCTATAAGGTTGTGGTCACTGGCGAAGGCTCGGATGAGCTGTTTGCGGGCTATCCTCAGCTGCGGCTAGATATGATTTTGCACGGTATGGAGGAGGCCACACCAGCGGAGCGGGCTGAGCTAGAAGCTTGGCTGCAAGAGAGTAATCGCCTGTTCAAAGGAAATCTGCTGGCGCAAAAGCGGTTGGACGATCCGGCCTTGACTGAACGGGTCGGGTTTACCCCGAGCTGTTTGCAGTCTTGGCTGTCGTCAGCGCCAAGGGCGATGTCTTTGCTGTCTTCAGAGCGGCGGCAGGCGTTAGATAATTACTCTCCGGGCGCGGCGATCGCCCAAACGCTAGATCCGCAGCAGCTTGCGGGTCGTCATCCTTTGGACAAGGCGCAGTATGTGTGGATTAAGACTCAGTTTGAGTCGCAGGTGTTGGGTTGGGCGGGCGATCGCGTTGATATGGCTAACTCAATGGAAGCTAGGCCCGCCTTTCTCGATCATCCGCTGGTAGAGTTCGCCGTTACCGTTCCGCCTACGCTGAGGTTTCGCGACCAAAAAGATAAGTACATTCTGCGGGAGACGATGAAGGAATTGCTGCCTGAAACGCTGTATAACCGACAGAAGTTTGCTTTCATGGCTCCGCCTGCCCACACCGATCCGGCTAAACAAAAGGCGATGTTAGGGCTCGGTGAGCAGTACCTTTCTAAGAAGGCAGTTGCCGCCACAGGCTTACTTGATGCTACGGCTGTTTCTGCTTTGTTTGAGCGCTATCACCAGTCTGAAACGCCTGTTGCTGAGCAGGTTCAGCTCGATGCTACGATTAATCACCTGCTTAGCGTTCAAATTCTGCACGATCGTTTTATTGCGGCTGATATTCCTAAGATCGCTAGAGATAGAGCTGATGCATTGGGATGGCACGTTGGGTCTGACTAATCTATCAAACCCTTTAATCTAACGTGAGTTCGACGGTAGAAAAATTAAGCTGAAAAAAAGGCTAGGGCATAAGCGTAGACTAACCAAACACAGAGCAGTCCTATCCGGCAGAAAGTCCTCAAAATAGGATACTAATTAAGCAGTCAATACTTAGGGTCAGTATGTACAAGTTTGTCACCATTTCAGGTAGCTGTGGAAATCCATACGACATTGGTAAGTGCGAAAGTAATGCAAATCAAATGTTGCAGCAGGGTTACGAACTAGTCCAGGTTTATCAGACAACAACGCCAGGCTGTTTGTCTACCAATAGTGTTTTGGTAATGGTGTTTAAGCAAGCGAGTCAGCCTATATAGCGATGGTATTACTTGGTAAAAAGATACAGAAGCTTCACGGCTCAAGTTACCGTCTAGGAGCGCATCATCCACATTGCAGGCGGCATCATAACCATCTCATCTGGTTATTAGGACATCCGCTGTGTTTAGGTTGCACCTGTATGTATTCGGGTATTGTGATTGGTGTTTTGTTAGCATGCAACACAAACTGGTCTGGTTTTTCGTTTCTAGGATGGGTAGGTATCCACTTGCTGCCAATTATGCCGACCGTCCTACAGCCTTGGATTCAGCACAAGCCTTTCAAGATAATGGCTCGATCACTGTTAGGCGTTTCTATCGGTTCATATGTTTTGAGTGGTTTCTTTTCGTATCAGGGCGTCTTTCATCCATGGTTATTTAGATTACTGGTAGCTACCGCTTTTTTAATAGGATTTAAGATATTGATTTCGCTAAGACGGCTTAAACCTAACAATCCTTGTACGTCGTGTCCTCTGGGTGTGTATCCTACGTGCGAGTGGAATTTACCCCAACTTCTAGCTGATAATAACGAACTTCTATTTCTACAAGAATCTTTGGCACAACAAGTTTCTCGTGATAGCAGCGCTTCTAACAGGTAAGAGCCGCAGAAGCTCTCGTTGAGGCAACCTCTGTAGCTATATGTAATCCCTTTATGCTCCAGCTATAAAGCGCTCAAAGCCTACAGCTTTAGCTCCTTGACTGAGGTGTGCTGTGTCGGCTGAAGCTATTTAGTAGCAATGAGCCGAGTGGCTCGTGGTACTCGCATACATCTGAGTACCGCTATATGAAGTCTGTAGGGAAAATGTTTTAGTGTCGAACTCATGCTAATCAACTAGGTGACAGGCAACATGGTGTCCTGGTCTGACTTCTCTAAAGGCGGGTTCTGGATCTTGGCGACACTCTGGCATTACGGCGGGGCAGCGGGTGTGAAAGCAGCAGCCTTTGGGCGGGTGCAAAGGACTGGGAACATCGCCTTGTAAGATGATTCTCTCTCTTTTGGCCTCTAGCTTCGGGTCGGGGATGGGTACGGCTGAGAGCAGCGCCTGGGTGTAGGGGTGCAGCGGATCTTCATACAGGCTGACGCGATCGGCTAGCTCCATTAGCTTGCCTAGGTACATGACGGCAACGCGATCGGCGATGTGGCGTACTACGCTGAGATCGTGGGCAATAAATAGATAGGTCAGGCCAAATTCTTGTTGAAGCGATTGCAGCAAATTGACCACCTGAGCCTGAATGGAAACGTCGAGCGCGGCGATTGGTTCGTCGCCTACGATGAAGTCGGGATCGGCGGCTAGGGCTCTGGCAATGACGACTCGCTGCCGCTGACCGCCGGAAAATTCGTGTGGATAGCGGTGGTAGTGCTGTGGGCTAAGGCCGACGGTATCTAGGATGTGGTGGACGCGATCGCGTTTCTCTTGCCCTTGCGCCAGCTTATGGACTGCCATCGGCTCTCCGACGATAGAACCCACTGTCATTCGGGGGTTCAACGAAGCATAGGGATCTTGAAAGATCATCTGCATCTTTTGTCGCTGTCGCCGCAGAGACTCGCTTTTCGAAGTCGTTAACTCGGTGTCTTCAAAATAAACGTCGCCAGCAGTCGGCTGCTCTAGCTGTAAAATCGCTCGCCCGGTGGTACTCTTGCCACAGCCTGACTCGCCTACTAGACCCAACGTCTCACCTGGCTGAATGCTAAAGCTCAGTCCGTCTACCGCCTTGACCCACTCTGTCCGCCGCTGCCAAGGCAATCCGCGTCTGACTGGAAAGTGAACTTTGAGATTTTCAACGCGAATCAGCGGTTGAGACATAACTAAGGAAATTTTATGAAGAAAGTAACTGATGAGCTAGAAGACGAACTGCGCCCTGAATATGACTTTTCTAAAATGGAGGCGGGTGTCAGAGGTAAGTATGTCGAAAGATATCAGGCAGGGACAAATTTAGTTCGATTAGCGCCTGATGTCGCCCATGCTTTTCCAACTGATGAATCTGTAAATGAAGCGTTACGGTCGTTACTCCAAATCGCTCAGCGGCATCAGCTCAAAAAACCAGTTGAAGCGGACTGATTCTAAACTTCAGATGCATTCAAGACCATTAGTAGCCGCTTAACCGGAACATTATGCGCTCACCGATTAGAGTTTTCAGCCTGCCGAAACTCTGCTAAAACTTCATCCCCACGAGGCTGTACCCAGCAAGCCGCCTGATGCCCATCGCCAACGCTTTCTAGCGGCGGATCTTCTTCGTAGCACTGCTCTATGACAAACGGACAGCGAGGCGCAAACGGACAGCCCGTCGGATAGTTCAACAGATCGGGCGGCAGACCTTTAACGGGATTTAGACGAGTGCGACGAGCTTCATCTAAGCGGGGCAAACTTTGCAACAGACCCAGCGTGTAGGGATGGCGAGGGTTTTCGTAGAGCGGGTGCAGCGGCGCAGATTCAACTATTTGCCCGGCATACATCACGAGAATTCGATCGGCGATGCCGGCGAGTAGCGATAGATCGTGCGTGATCCAAATGATCGCCATGTTGTTCTTTTGGCGCAGCTCTTTCACGAGCTCAACAATCTGCGCCTGAATGGTGACATCGAGGGCGGTGGTCGGTTCGTCGGCGATCAAAAGCTGAGGATCGCAGGCTAGCCCCATGGCAATCATGACGCGCTGACGCATGCCGCCTGAGAACTGATGAGGATGGTTCTTGATCCGCTGGGCCGCACTGGGAATGCCAACGCGATCTAGCAAATCGATGGCGCGATCACGAGCCTCCTTTGCGGTCATCTTTAAATGAAGCTGCAACGCTTCTGTCATCTGACGCTCGATGGTCAAAACCGGATTGAGCGAGGTCATCGGGTCTTGAAAAATCATGGCGATCCGATTGCCCCGGATCTTTCGCATCTCATTGTCGGAAAGCTTGAGCAAATCTCGCTGGTCAAAGATGGCTTCGCCCGCGCTGACCTCACCTGGCGGGTTAGGCAGTAGCTGGGTCAAGGAAAGAACCGTGACGCTCTTGCCAGAACCGGATTCGCCGACGATGCCTACAGTCTCGCCTGAATCCACCTGAAAGCTGACGCCATTGACGGCGCTAACGCTGCCAGCCGCCGTATGAAACTGAGTGTTGAGGTTACGAACGGTGAGAAGAGCCATGACAGTAGTTCTTTAGAGTATCGACCTTGATGATTATCAGTGTGATCATCGGCGCTGCTGAGGGTCTAAAGCTTCGCGCAGGCCGTCGCCTAAGAGGTTGAAGCCAAGGACGGTAATTGCGATCGCTAGCCCTGGAAAGGTGGTAATCCAGGGCGCTCGCTTAAAGTAGTCGCGGCCTGCTGCTAGGGTTGCGCCCCACTCTGGTGAAGGTGGCTGTGCGCCTAAGCCCAAAAACGACAGGGCCGAGGCCGAAAGCACCGCAATCGAAACGCCCAGCGTGGCTACTACGATAATTGGCGACAAGATGTTCGGCAAAATATGCCTAAAAATTAGCCGCTGGTGTCTGGCCCCGACCGCCTGGGCCGCTTTGAAGTACTCTTTGTTTTTCTCGACGAGTACGGCCCCATAGGTAATACGGGCGTAAAAAGGAATCGAGCTGATGCCGACAGCGATCATGGCGTTAGTTAAACTGGGGCCGAGTACGGCAACGGCAGCTAGGGCAATTAGCGTCTCAGTAAAAGAGAACAGCACATCGACCATCCGCATTAAAATCGCCTCGATCCATCCGCCTGCGTAGCCCGCCACTAGGCCGATCAGCACACCTGCGGTCATCGAGATACCCACCGCGATCGCCCCCACCTGTAGCGTCAGCCGCGAGCCATAGACAATGCGGCTAAACAAGTCTCGGCCTAGCTCATCTGTGCCAAACCAGTGCGCTAGGTTAGGCGGCGTCAACGCCTGGCCTGCGCCCATATTGATCGGATCGTAGGGCGCAATCAGCGGGGCAAACACGGCCATTAGCACCAGCACCAAGCAGATAGCCGCGCCTAGTTTTGCGCTCTGTGTGCGGAGGAGATCTTTAAAGAAACGATGAGTTCGGCGCGATCGCGGCTCTAGAATATCTGTACTTTCTGCCTGAGCCAGGTTTTGGGTCATATTTGCACAAGCTAGCTGTGTTTAAGTCCAGAAGTATTTGCTTCTATGAGTATTTGATTCTTGGATCGATCCAGGCATAGAGAATATCCAACAAAATTGAAACAGTCACCACAACCGTTGCAAAGATCAAGATAAACCCCTGAATCGTCGGGTAGTCTCGCTGGAAAATTGACTGAATCGCTAGGCGGCCAATGCCGTTCCAGGCAAAAACATTTTCGACCACAATCGCCCCGCCCATCATGTAGGTAAACTGCAGCCCCAGCATATTGACCACGTTGATCATGCCATTGCGAAAAGCATGACGCGATAGCACCACGGTTTCAGCCAGCCCCTTGGCCCGCGCCGTCCGCATAAAGTCTTGCGAGAACACGTCTATCATCGACGAGCGGGTGAGCCGAGAAACTGCGGCGGCGTTGGCCAGTCCTAACGTCAGCGCTGGCAGGATCAAATTCTTTAGATCCGTGCCCGACACTGGCAGCCAGCCTAAGCGAATAGAAAACACGTACATCAGCATCAGCCCCAGCCAAAAGCTCGGAATCGAAATCCCTAGAATCGCCCCGGTCATCAGCCCCGTATCGATCCAGGTATCGCGCTTGTAGGCGGCAAAAAAGCCAGCGCTCACCCCCACCACCATCGTCACCAGCAAACTGCTAGCGGCCAGCAGCAGCGTATTCGGCAAGCGCACCAGCAGCAGCTCCAAAACAGGCTGATTGCCCCGAATCGTCGTACCAAAATCCCCTTGTAAAATCCGCCCCATATAGAGAAAGTACTGCTCGTAAATGGGCCGATCTAGCCCGAGCTGCTGACGAATTTGTTCTAGCTGCTCGGGCGTGGTCGATTGCGACTGAGCAAACATAATCTGCACCGGATCGCCCGGTACCAAATGAATCAACAGAGTGACTGCCACCGTAGTCACCCAAATGGTGAACAGCCCCCCTAGAATTCGCTTGAAGATGTATTGAGTCATCAGGACAGAGTTACTAAGAGACCAGCTTCACATCGTTGAACAAAGGCCGATCGAAGGGGCCAATCTTAAAGCCATCTACCTCTGAGCGAGTCGTATAGATCCACAGCCAGCCGGGGGTATATAGCGGCACGTGAACCGCGTTTTCCAACAGATACTGCTGGGCCTCCTGCACAGCGGCTAGCCGCGCGTCCGAATCTACTGTTGTTCGAGTGTCGTCTAGCAAAGCGTCTAGCTCTGCACTTTGATAGCCGCTGTAGGCACCGGGCGAGTGCCATAGCTGATGCAAAATGTCCGGGTCGTACCAGGCCCAGCCCATCATGTCGAAGGTGCCCTGACCGCTGTCATTTTCATTTTCTTGCTTGACGCGGGCATTGAGCGTGCCAATATCCATCGTCTCAATCTCGGTCTCTATGCCCACTTGCTTGAGCTGGTTTTGAAAGACTTGCACCATCCTTTCACGGTTGCCGCCCACCCAGGTCATCATTGTCACCGTCAGCGGATTTTCTGGCCCGTAGCCCAGCTCTGCCAATAGCTCCTGCGCCCTTTCTGGGTCGTGGCTGTAGCCGTGCTCGGCGCAAAAACCTTGATCGTTGCCCATCACGCCGCGCGCGACGGTGCATTTCTCTCGCTTCACTACATCACCAAATACAATGTCAATCGCCGCCTCTGGGTCGATGGCATAGGCGACGGCTTGGCGAGCGCGAATGTCGTCAAAAGGCGGGCGCGAAGTAGTGAATTCAAAAAATACGTTTTGCCCTGTCTTTTCAGCAATGTAGTTGTTGAGGCCCTCGTCAGCTTCAATCGCTTCTAACTCTTCTAGGGGCGGCTCTGCAATCACCTGAATCTCGCCTGTCTGTAGTCCGGCCAAACGGGTCTGAGGTTCGGGGATTTGCTTGACGATTAGCTGATCGAGATAGGGCGCACCGTCATTTTCAATCGGGCGACCAAAGTTCTGATAGTCGGCGTTTTTCTCTAAAACAATCTCATCACCTTTCGTCCAGCTCACCAGCTTCCAGGGGCCAGTGCCGACCGCCGCGCTGACGCCAAAGTCATCGCCTAGTTCTTCAGCGCTATCGCAAATCTGGCTAGAGAAAGGATCGGCCATAAACGAGACAAACGCACCAAAAGGTTCTGAAAAGTTGAACTGAACGGTTTGCGAGTCCACTGCTTCTACTGAAGCGATTGGCCCCCAGGCTCCTTTGGTGACGCTGGGATTATCTTCACTGATCGCCCTTTCAGCGGTGTACTTGACGTCATTGGCATCAAAGGGCGTCCCATCATGACAGGTGATGCCTTCATTCAAAACAAACGTGGCTGTCAAGCCATCTTCACTCACTGTCCACTCTTTGGCTAAGTTCGGAACCACCTCTCCGTTGTCATCAAACGCTAATAAAGTGTCGTAGATCTGATCGAATACTTGCCAAGACAATGTTGTTGTTGTTCGCTGTGGATCGAGAGAATCAGCGTCGCCGTATCTCGCCCATACCAGGCTGCCACCTTCTTGAGGTGTTCCACCGCCAGTTGTTGCTGCTGGATTGGAACCGCTCTCTCCATCACAGGCTGTTACTAATAGGGGCAGCAGCAGACAGGCCCAATATCTACCCGTTCGTCGGTACAACTTTTGTAAGCGTTTGCTCGTCAAAACCATCTATACTTCCTTTCGTCATGCAGGCGATCGCGCCTCTCATACGTAAGCGCTACTAGACCTGTATATATTGTCTACTAGCGGAAAATACGGATCGGTTAATGTTTCTTTAACCAAAATATGAGTGCGAGTACCAGTCGAATTGACGAGGCGGCTGTCACCGTTCTGGTCACTGTTCTTTGACTTGGTGAATCAAATGCCACTGAGGATGAGAGTCGCCTTGGGCGTGGATTCTATCTAGCTGAGCGCTAAGGCGCGATCGCTCTTCTGCTGACATCCCCCACAAGATCTGACGACTCTCGCTCACGAGCAGGGCAAACGTTACCCCGACGCATAGGGCAATGCCTACCCCAGCTAGGCGGCTGTACAGAAAAATTGACCGGACTGCCGCCCAGGTAAAGTACTCACTAATTTCGATCAGATCACCTCGCACCCACCAAAGGCAGCCCAGTCCTACCGTCAGCCACAGGCACAGACAAATCCGCCACCAGGTTCGCATCATTGCCTGACGCAGGGCTTCTAGTTCTTGGCCTCGACCGGGTTGATTACTCTCACGCGCCCTGTGATTTCTATGCGCCTCTTCCATGGCAGATACTGGTATCGGAATATCGATGGATCTATGACGAGACTGGCGCTGAGTCAATGGGTTCTTCAACCCCATCATCATCGACCCCGTTCCCTTCAGACCGACTGCGCCACCAGGCTAGCAATGTGCTCGCGATAAAGATACTAGAATACGCGCCTGCCAAAAAGCCAGTGATCAGGGCGAGGGCGAAGAACTTTAGCGTATCGCCGCCGAAGATGACGATACTGAGCAGCGTCAAAACTGTGGTCAGCGTCGTGTTGATCGATCGGCCTAGCGTATCGTTGACTGCTTCATCGACAACGTAATTGATAGAACGCTCGGGCGTACGCTTCAGGGTTTCGCGAATGCGATCATAGATGACGACGGTATCGTTGACTGAGAATCCTACAATCGTCAGCAGCGCCACAATGAACAGGCTATCGGCTTCATAGCCTGTGAGCAGGCTCAAAATAGAGAAGATACCTAGGGTGATTAAAATGTCATGCAAGAGCGCCACGATGGCGAGAATTGCGTAGTCAAACTTGAAGCGTAAACTCAAGTACGCGGCAATCAGGGCAAAGGCGACTAGCAGCGAGAGCAGTCCGGTTCTGAGTAGCTGCTCACCTAGAACCGGACCGACGGTGTCGTTCTTGGTCAGGGCCGGATCGATAGTGCCAATCGTATCGCCTAAGGCGGACTGTAGGCGATCGCGCTGATCGACATCGAGGTTACGAGTGCGGACCACGATCGACTGCTGATCGTCGCCCGATAGCTGAATGCTGCTGCCCGCTAAGTCTTGGTCATTCAAAACCTGGCGGACTTCGGCGATATCTATCGAGTCTGTGCAGTTATTGGCCACCGTGCAGTCGCGCGATAGCTGTAGACGGGTGCCGCCAATAAAATCGAGACTAGGCTGAATCGGCGCGCCGTACTGCTGCCACGAAAAGGCCATCGACGCGATGCCAGCTAGAATCAAAATGCTGGAGATAGACCACCAGAGAGCTCTTTGCTTGATGACGTTGATTTTCATAGATTCATTTCATAGAGTCAAAGTTCATAAATTCATTTCACAGATTCGTTCATAAATTCGCCCATAGATTCCAAGCGCGTTTGGCTAAAGGGATCTACTGAGCGGCTGAGGATGCGCCTCTAGGCATCGTTTCTATTCCAGGGCAGAAAAGCTGAGGCTTGCGAAACTGCGGAAAGCCAATCGCAAAGAAGAGCAGCGTGCGGCTACAGCTAACCGCTGTGAACATACTGACGAGTACGCCAATTGCCAAAGTCAGTGCGAAGCCTTTGACCAAGCCCGTCCCTAAGAAAAACAGCGCGCCACAGGCAATTAGGGTTGTGACATTACTATCCAAGATGCTAGAGAAGGCTCTATAAAAACCAGATTCAACCGATCGATAAAGCGTTTTACCCGCACGCATTTCCTCACGGGTCCGCTCGAAGATCAGCACATTGGCGTCTACGGCCATGCCAATGCTGAGAATAAACCCGGCGATGCCCGGTAGCGTTAGCGTTACACCCAGCAGGTTGTAGGCGGCAAAGGTCAAAATCGCGTACACGACCAGGGCAATATCGGCGAGAACACCGGGTAAGCGGTAATACACAGCCATAAAGACCAGAACTAAGGCGAGACCAAACAGCGCCGCATATAGACTACGCTCTACGCTATCTCGGCCCAGCGTTGCGCCAACCGTTCGGTTCTCAACAATCTCGACCGGCAGTGGCAAAGAGCCGCCCCGTAGCTGAATTTCTAGATCTCTAGCGGCCTCTACGTCAAAGCCACCTGAGATCGTCGCCCGGCCCCCTGGAATGCCCAACTGGGCATACTCTACATCGACTCTAGGGGCGCTGATGAGCTGATTGTCTAAGAAGATGCCTAAGCCCCGGCCCGTGCCGGCAATGTCGCGAGTGAGCTGGGCAAACAGGTCTCCCCCTTCTGAGTTGAAGATGATGTCTACTTGCCATGCGCCTGTGCCGTTGGTGCCAGCGATCGCATCACTTAATTTATCGCCTGTAAGCTCAGACTCTTCAAACAGGTTCAATATGTCTGCTTGGGTTTCGACGATCGCGGTTTGGTTGGCTGCGATCACCTCTTGGTCCCCGCCACTCTCTAGCAATAGCTGCTGCTGGGCTAACTGCTGCTGCTCAATCCGGCGGAACTCGGCTAGCGCCCCTTCTGTGCCTGGCTTTTGGCTGCGAAATTCTAGCTGCGCTGTGCCGCCGAGTACTCGCTCGGCCTGTTCAGGATCGCTCACGCCGGGTAGCTGAATCGAAAGCTGGTCTTGCCCTACGCTCTGTACAACCGCTTCTGATACCCCGAGGCCATTGACCCGGTTTTCGATTACTCTTTGCACCGCTGCTAGCTCGGACTCGCCAACGTTGGGTATTTCTGCGGTCGGGCTAACTTGCATCGTTAGCTGGGTGCCACCGCGCAAGTCTAGCCCTAGCTGGGTGGGCACCTGCACAATCAGCACAATGGCCGCAATCACCAGCCCCAGCAGTGAAGCCAAAATTAAGCGTTGCTTACCCATAGAATCCATCGGTTTAATAGAGCCATCTTGGCCCAGTGCAGTTAAGTATCCTAATACCAAAATGCCTCAATCGTGGCGATCGAGGCATAAAGGTTGAAGATTTTTGATGTGATTGAACCTGATCTGAGCTGGGCTACCCGAATTTTGACTATCCCCAGAACTACAGGGCTCAAACTACAGGGCTCAAACTACAGGGCTCAAACTACAGAACTCAGAACTACAGGCGTCCTAGCATAATCTTTTCAACGGCCTCTTCAATTTGGGCGGGCTGCACAATGGTCAAATCTTCTAGTCCTTTGTTGTAAGGGGTCGGAATATCTTGCGAAGACAGCCGAATGACGGGGCCGTCTAGCTCGTCAAAGAACCGATCGTTAATAGAGGCGATAATCTCTGCGCCGATGCCGCCTGTTCGCATACATTCTTCGACAATCACCACGCGATGCGTTTTTCTAATCGAAGCGCCAATCGCATCGTAGTCAATCGGCTTGAGCGAGATTAGATCGATCACTTCTGGGTCGTAGCCCTTTTGCTCTAGCGCTTCTACCGCCTGCATGACCTGATAGCGCATCCGCGAATAGGTCAAGATAGTGACGTCTTTGCCGGTTCGCACGGTCTCTGCTTTATCTAGGGGCAAGATGTACTCGTCATCTGGCAGATCTTCTTTGTTGAAGTACAGCAGCACGTGCTCAAAAAACAGCACGGGATTATCGTCGCGAATCGCCGCTTTTAGCAGCCCTTTGGCATTGCGAGGGGTGGAGCAGGCCACAATTTTAAGACCGGGAACCGCCTGAAAATAGGCTTCTAGCCGCTGGGAGTGCTCTGCGCCCAGCTGTGAGCCAACGCCGCCAGGGCCACGAATGACGACCGGAATTTTGAAATTGCCGCCAGAGGTATAGCGCAGCATGCCCGCGTTGTTAGAGATTTGGTTGAAGGCTAGGAGCAAAAAGCCCATGTTCATGCCTTCGATAATTGGCCGCAGGCCAGTCATCGCCGCGCCGATGCCCATGCCGGTAAAGCTGTTTTCGGCAATGGGGGTATCGAGCACGCGCAGCTCGCCGTACTTCTCGTAGAGATCTTTGGTGACTTTGTAAGAGCCGCCGTATTGACCAACGTCTTCGCCCATGACCATGACGGTTTGGTCGCGGGACATTTCTTCGTCTATAGCTTCACGCAGGGCGTCGAATAGGAAAGTCTGAGCCATTTAAAAATTGAATGATGGATGGGTTGGGTCTACTTGGAAAGAAGGCAAAATGCCTGCGACTACGCTCAGACTAGGCTCAACTTATGGGGGGGATCGAGGACCGAGCTCTACATACAAGCCTGGGCGTAGTCGTTGGCGTAGCCTTGCCGTAGGCAATAGGGCGGCTAGGTAGGGCGACTAGTCTTCGGCGAAGATGTATTTATACAGATCGGCGGGGTTGGGGTTGGGGCTTTCTTCCGCGAAGGTTAAGCTGTCTTCGACTACGTCGGTGATTTTGCTTTTGATGGATTTGATTTCGGCTTCGCTAATGAGAGATTGCTCTAAGAGATAGGCTTCGAAGCGCTTGATCGGATCGCGATCGCGCCAAAATTGCTTCTCTTCAGGATCTCGCAGCTCGTCTGGGTCGGCGACCGAATGGCCGCGATATCGATAGGTGAGGCACTCTAACAGCGTCGGGCCTTCTCCGGCTCTGGCTCGCTCAATGGCCGTTTTAGCCGCCGCGCGAACAGCCAATACATCCATGCCATCGACTTCGTACCCAGGCAGGCCAAACACGCTGGCCTTTTTGTAGATTTCAGTCTGGCTAGAGGCCCTTTCATGGGCCATGCCGATCGCCCACTTATTGTTCTCTACAACAAAAATAATAGGCAGCTTCCACAGCGCGGCCATGTTCAGACATTCAAAGAACTGACCGTTATTGGTCGTGCCATCGCCAAAGAAGGCGGCGCTTACCTGATCGGCGCTGGCATCGCCCATCACCTCTTTGCGATAGCGGATTTGAAACGCCGCGCCTAGCGCCACTGGAATGCCTTCTCCGATAAAGGCAAAGCCCCCTAACATGTTGTGCTCTTTTGAAAACATGTGCATAGAGCCGCCCCGGCCTTTGCTGCAGCCTGTTTCCTTGCCAAACAGCTCAGCCATCACTTCTCTGGCCGGCACGCCAGCGCTAAGGGAGTGAACGTGATCTCGGTAAGTGCTGCATACATAATCATCAGAGCGCATGGCCTTGATTACGCCGGAGGCCACTGCCTCTTGCCCGTTGTAGAGGTGGACAAAGCCTTTGACTTTCCCCCGCTGATACAGCTCAGCGCACTTGTCTTCAAAATAGCGACCCAACAGCATGTCTTCATAGACAATCAGCCCTTCTTCCTGTGTGATCTGAGGAGGGGTGGCTGTGAATGTTGGCAGTGGTCTTTCCTGAACCATAGGTTTTGTCCGTAGTCTAAGCGGTAAGACTTAGCAGCGAGACCTAACGGAATCGTCAGTTTGTGGAACCTGTCTTGTGAATATCCGCAAACGGCGTTAGGTGCTTAACAGTCTTGTTACAATTATGGGTTTCATCATACTTGCTTCTTACGCAAATACAGAAATCAATCTAGGCGATAGTCTGAGTGCATCTAGGCTAATGGGTCCGAACTTGACGCTTCAAACTGGGTGCATCAGAATCTAATGCTTCAAATCTGACTTAATGCTTCAGACCTCTAATGTGTCCCCAGCTCAAATAATGTGTCCCCAGCTCAAAGATTTGGCTTTGCCTAGAGTTTTTTGGAAAACAATGCTATTGTGACGCTCAAAATCGCATGCTTGGCTAGCAAACGAGAGGGTGGCGGCCAGTGACGCTGTCTGGGCGCTGCAGATAAAGATTATAGGTAGCTGCGAAGAATAGAATAGCTACGAAGAATAGAATGACTGATATAGCGGTAGTGTATGCGTAGCATTCTATTTGTCAGACTTTGCCTGATGTAGACGTGCTCGCTCGTCTTGCCGTACTCGCTTCTAACGCAGCGGCTTCTAACACGGCAGTTTCTAACGCATTGATGACGGATCGATTCGAGTGACAAGATTGACGCCATGGCTGGGGACACAAAAGTGCGAATTCCGCTAGACTACTATCGAATTTTGGGGCTGCCAATTCAGGCTACGGCTGAGCAGCTCAAGCAGTCGCATCGCGATCGCACGCTTCAAGATCCTAGACGCGAATATTCGGAGCTAGCCATCAATGCTCGTCGTCAGCTAATTGACATTGCCTACGATGTGCTAGGCAATAGCGCCCAGCGGGCTGAATACGATCAGGAATTTTTAGCTAAATCAAAGGCTGCAGGCGATCCGACTAACGATGCGCTCAATCCTGATGCTAGCGTCCCCACCATTGAAATTGACGATCACTTGCTAGTCGGGGCGCTGCTAATCCTGCTGGAGCTAGGCGAATACGAACTCGTTCTGCGACTAGGACGCCCCTATCTAAAGCGCGATGCCAATACACCAGAAGGGAAGCAGCTTAGAGATCAGCCCGAGCTTCCCGACATTGTTTTGACGCTAGCGGTCGCCTGCCTAGAGCTAGGCCGCGAAGAATGGCAGCAAAACAATTACGAACACGCTGCCGAGTCGCTAGAAACTGGCCGTGAACTTCTTTTGAAAGAAGAGCTATTTCCGGTCTTGCGGGCTGAGATTCAGTCGGATCTCTACAAGCTCAGACCTTATCGGGCGCTAGAGCTGATCGCTCGTCCGCTAGAGCAAGAGCAGCCTCGGAAGGCTGGTATTAATTTGCTGCGTGGCATGCTACAAGACCGGGGCGGTATTGATGGCGCAGATGATGACCTTTCAGGGCTAGGGGTTGATGACTTCCTTCGATTTGTGCAGCAGCTCCGGGGTTATTTAACCGCTTCTGAACAGCAAGAGATCTTTGAAGCAGAAGCCCAGAGACCTTCGGCGGTTGGCACGTATTTGGCGGTCTATGCCCTTTTGGCTAGAGGCTTCGCCCAGCATCAACCCGCGCTGATTCGCCGGGCTAAGCAGATGCTGCTGCGTCTAAGCGGTCGTCAAGATGTGCATTTGGAACAGGCGGTTTGTGCGGTACTGCTAGGCCAAACCGAGGAAGCTAGTCGCGCCTTAGAGCTTTCTCAGGAGTATGAGCCGCTGGCTTTCATTCGCGAACATTCTAAGGGTGCGCCTGATCTGCTGCCGGGGCTTTGTCTGTATGCCGAAAACTGGCTGCAGCAGGAGGTCTTTCCATTCTTTCGCGATTTAGATCAAGAGAGCGCTACGCTGAGGGATTATTTTTCTGATAGCGCTGTGCAGTCTTATCTAGAGAATTTGCCGCTGGACAACGAGCGCAGCAATCGACAGGCGGCAGTGAGCAACCAGGTCAGGGCGCTAGGAACGCCTCCGGCATCTAATGTGGGCACTAGAAGCGCTTCAGGAGAAGGTGCGATCGCTAGCTCAGTAGCAGCACCTGGGCGGCAATCGTCGTATAAGTCAACTGAGCAAGATAGGTCGGTTTTGACCGGACGACCGGAGTCTACTGGCCGCACAGGCGGGGCAGGGTTTGCTGGCACCGCTAGCATGGTGGACAAGATCTCGAAGCTGTCGCCTGTCGGTCAGCTCGGCGCGGAAGGCCCTAGAGATGAACCTAGCGACCTAGCTGCTCTGCGCGATCGCCGCAGTCGGCGTACCACCCCGAAATGGGATCGAATTGCACTGCTAGTTTTTGTGGGCGCGCTGTGTCTAGGCATTTCTCTGTTCGTTCTGTCTCGCGTTGTGGGTTTCTTGACTGGGGGAGACGGTGAGCCAGCCCTAACTAGCGAGCCTTTAGATATTGGCATTAACGAGCCGCCCATTGAGATAGAAGAGTCGGCCACAGCCGCTGGTGTCGCTGACGGTGACGCCGCTGGCATTGCTGAAGCGACGATTACGGCCTGGTTAGATGCCAAGCGAGCAGCCTACGCCGAGGATAAAGATACCAGCGGCCTAGAGACTGTTTTGACTGGAGAAACGCTGAGGGGAACGCAGAATGACGTCGCCGCTTCTGAAGCGGAAAACTGGTACATAGATTACGATCACGGCGATGTTGAAATCTTGTCGGTGACACCAGAAGATGCAACCGATGCGGAATCGCTGAACGCGACTGCTCGGGTGGTCGAATCAGCCACTGTCTACAGCGACGGCGTCAGGAGCGATCGGTTTTCCTATACAGAAGACGCGCTGACGGTGAACTATGACTTGATCCGCGAGGGCGATCGCTGGCTGATCGAATCCGCCAGCGTAGACCCTTAAGACAAAATCGGGCCAAGACGCATTTGCGGACGGTTGCTATTAACAGCTATGGTCAAACCAAGAATAATTGTTACGTTGCTGCCTCATTTAGGGCAACTTCTCTTTGTGGCAGCTTTTTAAGCGGTCAGAGCCTATGGCCAAACAATTGTTTCTTGGACTTCCGTATTTTCAACTATAGCAATCCGTTAATACATTTAGTGAATTGCTATAACTTGACTTCGATAGATAGTTTTCTCTAGATTAGATAGCCTTCTCTAGATTAGTGTTTTAAGTCTTCGTAGATGTGCTTTGATAAAATCTCTGAGTGAATAGTCGTCATCGTAATGCAAGTACAGAGTCCTCCCGCCACGCCAGAAGAGAGTCCTAAGCTGATTGACCAGCTGAGTCTGCCGTCAGGTATGCCTAGCGAATGTTCTAGGCGCGCTAAAACCCAGATTGACTTTCTCCTACTAGCCATAGAAGCATTGGATCTAGGCGGCTCTGAGGCAATGCTGGCCTCAGCTAGAGAGCTAGGATTAGAAGACATTATTCGAGGGCGGGTGAATCTTTGGCTGCTGCGTAGCAGTAATCCGCTGCGAAGATTTAGTCAGCGCCAGCCGATGTCTCTAGATGAAGGGAAAGCGCTAGTATTGATTACCTGCTTTTTGTCGAAGCGGCTGACCGTGCTGATTCGTCAACTGCTATTAGGCTATCAGCAACTAACCGATCAGGAACTGTCATTCGAGCATCATTTTCGGCTGGCTAATTATCTCGCTCGCTTTCGATCGCATTTTAGGGCCAGAATGAATGCCAATCGATCGGGTGTAATCGCCTACAGCACAGACGACAAGCTAAACGAGCTAGCGATTGAACTGCTGACGAAGCTGTTGTTTTGTACGGGAACAGACGGTGCCAATCGCCTCTGGCTCAGTTTGTTTGATGGAGAAATCTCATGACGATCCGGCGGCAGTATCAACTGCCTAATTGCAGCCTTATTCTTGATGGATTGAGCATCGACCCAACACCGGGTAACGAAGAGGTGATGTCTTTACTGGTGAACGCGGAGTGCCAGATCAGCGGCCTGAGCCGTCCGCTCAATGGGGGCTACAACTTTTTCGCAGCCTTGGTCCGAGCGGTGAGCCAGTATGGACAAGAGGTGCTCAGTGGCTATGCTCATCCGCAGGTGATAGAGGGCGAGCCGCTGCTAGTGCATATCAATCCTGGAGATGGACCCTATCATCATCTAGTGGTGCAGCCTGAGGTCGCCGATCTAGGGGACAGTGGGGACGGTAGAGCGATTGATATTAAGCTGTCGTCTGTGCAACTGTTTGATTTGACTGAGGCGGTCGATCAGTTTTTTAGCGATACGCAGACGCTGCCTGAGCTACAGCCGTCTCTGCTGCCTTTGGATCGTCGATTTGTGCGCTCTGAGGAGTCTTTGAGCGATCGCGCCCTGCCAGCCGCTCTAGGTATCGGCGGTTTAGTTGCAGCCACGCTAGCGATAGGATTGCTGTCAGTTCCAGAGATAAGAGATCCGGCTCTCGATACGCGCCGTCAGGAGGAAACAGTGGAAGTCGCCACTGCCGATGATGCTACGGATGAAACTACGGGTGCGACTCCACCAGAGGACACTCCAGATGAGGTGAGTGAAGCGGTCTCAGATGAGACTCTAGAAGCAACTCCAGAAGAGGATTTGGGTGACTCTCAAGCGGTTCTCACTGAACCTGTACCGGCAGTACCGGCTGATCCTGACGCCGTAGACGCGACTTCTGAACCGGAGTCGTCCGAACCGGAGCTCTCTGAGACTGAGCCACCGGCTGAAGCGTCTACTTCTGACTCGGAGCCAGAATCAGAGTCAGTTGCTTCAGCAACCGCAGGGGCAAATCCCATCACTTTTGAAGATACGCCGCCCCCTAGGGCTCAATCCTTGGCTGAGGTTAGAAGGCTGAACAATCGACTGAGGAATACCCTGGTCGAAAATCGTGAGAATCCTAGACTGGGTGAGGCTATTAGCTACCGAGTCCGAGTGGCCAATGACGGCACGATTTTGGGCTATCAGCCTGAAAGCTCACAGTCCAGCGCCTCTATAGACGAAACGCCGCTGCCAGCCTTAGTAGACCCTACGACAGAAGATGCTCAGGCAATAGACTATCGAGTCGTCTTTACTCGCCGAGGCGTTGTGGAAGTAAGTCCTTGGTGGGGCTGGAGCTATTACAATTGAGCGTCGTAGAATAGCGATCAACAGTAGGCGGATCTGAGGCGAGCCAAGGGAGGCGGGTGTGGTAGATGAACCGAGGCGGAATCGCAGCGATACTCAGGATGCAACGACTCGTGCGGATTTTTTGACCTCGCCGCCTTCTACCGCACCTTCTACTGAGCCCTTTACCGCGCCTACGCAGACATCTTCTTCGTCGAATCCGGCTGGGCCAGTAGCTGATAACGTTGGCTCTAGCGTGGGTTATCCTCCAGGTCCTGGGTTCGATCGCCTCCCTGCTCCTGAGTTCAGCCCTGTGCCTGACCGTAGGGTTCCTCCTGAGTTCAGTCCTGAGTTTGGCCGCGAGCTGAGCCCATCTGTCGGCAGCCCTTTAGACGGTCCCGTTGAGCCTGCTCCAAAGCTTTGGCAGAAGCAGCCTTATGCAGCGATCGCGCACCTCCTCGCAATGGGCGGTATCCTGACGGCTGGCTGGTTTTTTGGCATTCTAGCCGCACAGGTTTTGCCAGGCAATATCCAAACGCCGCCTCTACAAGAGAGCTTGCTAAGAAAAACGAGTCGCCTATCAAGTCGGCTATGGCACTTTCGTCGGCTGTGGCAGACGCCGACGACTGAAGTTCGGATCGAAGCAGTGCCGCTACCTAGTAGCGCCCCCGTTACCAACCCCGTGACGCTAACGCCGATCGAGAGGCAACCGCTGATTGATGAACTCAACTCGATTGAAACCGAAATTTTGACGCTAGAACGTCGAATCGAAACATTAGAGCAGCGGCTCGGCGCGCCTGCCTATGCAGGCGCTGATGTCGATACGCGGATCAACACGCTAAGAAATGCCATTGACCCACCCATTCGCCCCGAGATAGAGTCCGCGTATAAACCGATACCTGCCGATCCGGCTGACGCTTTACTAGAAGTGGCTAGCTTGAAAATGACGTTGCCGAGCGACGCGCTGTTTGCGCCTGGTCAAAGTAGCCTGATAGATGATGCCTTGCTAGATCAGGTGCTAGATCAGCTCGTGAACTACGCCGAGTCTACGGTGATTGTTCGCAGCTACAGTGATGATCGATCGGAGGCGATCGCCGCTCGTGACTACACCTTGGCTCAGGCTAATGCGATCGCCACTTACCTTCAATCTGCCCTGCCGATGCCCCATCGCTGGGTCACCATCGGCAGCGGTCAGGCCCAGCCAGTCGCGACGAACGATACGCCCACCAAGCGCCAGCGCAATCGGCGAATTGAAATTTTGGTAGATACCCGATAAGGAACCCCGCTGCATGAGAATCGTTTTCTTCGGTACCCCTCAGTTTGCCGTGCCTAGCTTGACTCGGTTGCTGAATCACTCAGACTTTGAAGTGGTTGCTGTCGTTACTCAGCCCGACAAGCGCCGGGGCCGAGGTGGAAAGGTTTCGCCTTCTCCAGTCAAAGCTGCCGCACTCACAGCAGACTGCCCCATCTGGCAGCCAAGCCGGATCAAAAAGGACGACGAGACCCTAACGCGGCTCAATGCTCTGAACGCGGACGCCTTTGTTGTAATTGCGTACGGTCAGATCCTGTCTCAAGAAATTCTAGACATGCCGGGCTTGGGCTGTATCAACGCCCATGGTTCTATCCTGCCAGCTTACCGAGGGGCTGCGCCGATTCAGTGGTGTTTGCACAATGGTGAAACCAAAACCGGTGTCACTACGATGCTAATGGATGCAGGTATGGATACGGGGCCAATGCTGCTGAAAGAAACTCTTCCGATCGGACTAACTGATAATGCCTGGAATCTTGCCCAGCAGCTATCCGAACTGAGCGCCGATCTATTAGCCTCTACCCTGCAAAAGTTGAATCAGCAGCTCATCCGTCCGGTACCCCAAGACGACAAGCTCGCTACCTATGCGCCCCTCATCAAAAAAGAAGACTATGCGCTCGACTGGTCGGCTAGTGCCAAAGCAATCCACGATAAAGTGCGAGGATTTTATCCAAACTGCATCACCCAGCTTCGAGGAAATGATTTGAAAGTGATTACAACAATTCCTCTGGGCGACGACTACTGGGCTCAGTTTCCGGCTGAGCTGGCGACGGTTCAAACCTTGTATGAGTCTGCTGAGATCGGAGATGCGGCACCTGGAACTGTTGTTGCTATTCTCAAAAGCTACGGCCCGGTTATACAAACTGGAACAGGCCATCTGTTGTTATTAGAAGTGAAGCCTGCTGGGAAAAAGGCTTTATCTGGCTGGGATTTTGCGAATGGGAGTAGGCTAGAGATAGGTGAAATGATAGGTGAGTAAAGTCCTGTTGGTGAACTTAGTGAGTGTTCTTTCTTCTGAACATTCTTTCTTCTAAGCTTTCTCTTTTCTGTCATTAGTAGTTTTGAGCTTAGTCGCAACAGTGAGCACAGTGTCTAACGCTGTAGGATCAAGTCTATGCATTTAAGATGGGGAATACTATAGCGTAGTGCATTCACAGGTTCAGTAGTTGATGGATGGTGGTAAAGACGATAGCAATCAACTGTTCGATAGAGAACGTATCGCTTACGAAGATCTGTTGGCTAACTGCTGTCATTACGAAGGGATTCTTTCAATCTTGACTCAGCACAGGCCGTATTTTGAAGCGCTGCCTAGTATTCGACGCCTGCAAGAGAGTATGGTGATCATCCCACTGCCGAATGTACGGAGTCGGGAGGTGTCGGAGATTGGTGGGCGGATTGATACGCGCGATCGCATTCGTTCTATTCCTTGTGATCTGGCGTTGATGATCTGCGATCCAGAATGGAAGATCAAAACTGGAATTGAGATTGTTCTATTCATTCAGCGTCCGGGAGAAGAATTTTCTGATTTGCTGCGGCGCTGGCGACAGACGCAAGTAGAGCTAGGTCAAGGCGTTGAGTGGCTGATGCCAAAAAAATATAAGCATCTATTGGCAGAAGGTACGATGGAGCCACATCCATTGTTTGTTGTATTTACACCTGTCGAAGATGAAGGTGAGGATAGTGATCGCGCGGATAGAACAATTCATGGACTGACTGGCGCGGGGCTGCCGGTTGCGATCCATCAGATAATTGACGATGACCTGACGCTTGCTTCTGCTACACCGACGTAACCGATGTTTGAGATAGACTATATCTTTCGCGCGCTTCTAATTTCGTATGGCAACATTAGCAGTTACTGAAGCAGTTAGCTCTATCGCTCAAGCAGAGTCGCTCTTTGGGCTCAGTCGCAGTGTGGAGCCGGGTTTCTTTGTAGAGTGGCAAGAAGGGCTGCCCGAGCTTTCGCCGGGGGAAGAAGCGGCTTGCGATCGCATCAAGGCTAGCTATTTGTACAACAGTGCTGAAGGTCCGCTGACTGAAAGTACTGTGAACCTGCTGTTGGTTTCGCCACTGCTTTATCTCAGCGGTTTTTGCGACCCGCCTTTCAAGCTTCGGGCTGAATCACCAGTCAGTATTACAGCTGAGAATGATGGGGTGCTGCTGAGAGGCCGGATTGATGCGCTAGTCTTACAGAGTCAGATCTGGCTAACGCTAGTCGAATCGAAGCAAGCAAAATTTTCATTTTCTATAGCCATTCCGCAGGCTTTGGCCTATCTGATGGGTAGCCCTAATCAAAGCGAGCCGCTTTTTGGGATGGTGACAAATGGCGATGGCTTTCTGTTTATCAAGCTAGAAAAGCGGCCTCAGCCAATCTATGCGCGCTCTGATGATTTCTCTCTTTTTAGACAGTCGAAGAATGAGCTGTATCGGGTTCTACGGATCTTGAAACGGTTTCAAACAAATGTTGGGTAAGGAAAATGCGAATTAATAACCTCAGTGG
>NZ_JADEXO010000214.1 GCF_015207105.1 cf. Phormidesmis sp. LEGE 11477 | reverse complement strand
GGCGTTCTGGTTTCTTTAAATTCTCAGAAAGCTCGGAAAATCTACAAGAAGCTGCACAAAAGCTAGTAGATAGAGGTGACAAAGAGAATCGCTTGCTTACCTCGGAGCAGAGAATGGCTAAAATTCTAGAGATCAAAGATACGATTCGTCAGCTTGATCAGTCTGAGTATGAACAAGAGTCAAAGCTACTGGTAGAGCAAGGACGTCTCTTTCGTAACGAAGGAGAACATCTGAAGGCCATAGACTGTCTTGATCGAGCTTCAGAGAAGTATTCCAGGAACTATTTAGCCTTGAGTAACAAAGGACTTTTATTAGAAGAATTAGGTAGATACGAGGAGGCTTTAGTTGAATACGGCCACGTGCTAGAGATAAAACCCGATTACTATCGAGCGTGGAAAAGCAAAGGCAACGTACTCACAGCGTTAAACCGCTATGAAGAATCTATCAAAAGCTATGATAATGCTCTAGCAATAAAGACAGATGATTATAAAACCTTTAATAATCGTGGCAACGCGCTAAAGAACCTAAAACGCTATGAAGAAGCGCTCAATAGCTTTTGCCGTGCAATAGAGATAAATCCTGACTACGACAAAGCTTGGAGCAATCGTGGTAATGTACTTGACCATCTAAAACGCTACGAAGAAGCACTGGAGAGCTTTGACTCTGCAGTAGAAATAAATCCTGACTATCAATATGCATGGAACGGTCGTGGACAAGCGCTCAGCCATCTAAAACGCTATGAGGAAGCACTGGAAAGCTATAGCCGTGCAATAGAGATAAGTCCTGACTATCACTACATGTGGAGTGGCCGTGGACAAGCGCTCAGCCATCTAAGACGCTACGAGGAAGCACTGGAAAGCTATGGCCGTGCAATAGAAATAGAACCCGACTATCACTATGCATGGAACGGTCGTGGTAACGCACTTGGTAGCCTAGGACGTTACGAAGAAGCACTGGAAAGCTATGACCGTGTAATAGAGGTAAAGCCCGACTATCACTATGCCTGGAATGGTCGTGGACAAGCGCTAAGGGACCTAAAACGCTATGAAGAAGCACTGGAAAGCTTTGACCGCGCAATAGAGATAAAGCCTGACTATCACTATGCCTGGAATGATCGTGGTAACGCACTTGGTAGCTTAGGACGCTATGAAGAAGCATTGAAAAGCTATGACCGTACAATAGAAATAGAACCCGACTATCACTATGCATGGAGTGGTCGTGGACAGGCGCTCAGCCATCTAAAACGCTATGAAGAAGCGCTAGAAAGCTTTGACCGCGCAATAGAGATAAAGCCTGACTATCACTATGCTTGGTCTAGCAAGGGTGCAATATTTTATGAGACAAGCAGATTGACGGAGTCCTTCAACTGTTTCTCGAAGGTAACTACAATAAAAGAAAACAACAAAGAAGCTTGGAACAACCAGGGGTATTTATTACTCGCGCAATGTTCATACGGGTTATCTCCTACATTTGAAAAGCCTCTGGTGATTCGTCAACGTCAGTATTCGGAGATAGTTGATGACTGCCTTTCGGCTGACCTACAGCAGTGCCGCAAGGCTTTTATTGTTTTAGACAAGGCTTTAGAGATCTCACCAAAGTTTACGCTTGCTTTAGCAAACAAAGTTTTTCCTTTGTACTATCTAGAACAGTATCAAGACGCTCTCAAAGCTTGTGATCTTGCGCTGGAAACTAGCTTTAAGGACAAGTTCGAAGGAAACGAGATAATCCATATTAATAAAGGATATGTTTTGCTGGCGCTACGCGAACATAGCGAGGCACTAAAATCCTTCAAGAATGCTTTGGAAATTGATCCTGAACAAGCCGAGGCGTGGATTGGGCATGGCACAGTTCTCTATGAGCTAGACCGCTATTCAGAAGCTTCTAACAGCTTCAACAGGGCACTCTCCCTCGATCATCCCCTTGCACGAATCAAGCTCGATCTTATTCAAGAATCTCTTTCTCAGTCAGCATGAAATGATGCATATTCACTCCATAAAGGAACAGTAAAAGCCCAAGTAAATCAAGCGAATCACAGGCGTGGATCGACGGGTTCACTTTCTAGCGCTAAGATGCCAAATACGCACTGGTGAATTTCTCTGAGAGGGGCTCTGTTGACAAATCGTTCTAGCGACTCAATTCCTAGTGAAAATTCGCGTAGGGCCAGGGCTCGCTTGCGGTTGAGTCCTCTGTTCTTCAGTCGGTTGAGGTTTTCAGGTAAAGAATACTCCGGGCCGTAGATGATCCTGAGATACTCGGCTCCACGGCACTTCACAGCGGGCTGAGTAAATCCTTTTTGCCCACGATGGATAAAGTCCATTGACTTGACGACCATGCCCTCACCACCCGCTGTGGTTAGCGCTTCCCACCAGCGAATACCCTCCGCGCAGCTAGCCTCACTGTCTACGTCAATGATCTTAGAGCGGGTTGCGAGTAGTAAATCTGGGTCGGCTTGAGTGATCTTATCAATCTGTTGCATGTGCCATTCGTGGGTTTGATTGGCATATACTTTTCCTTCAGTTGCCAAAATATGAAAGGGCGCGAGCTTCAGATCGTCTAGCGTATCGACTGGCCAGCAATACTGGCGATAGGCGTCTACATATTGCTGTGCGAGTTTTTCTCTTTGTTGATAGTGAGAAAGTAGATCTGATGCTTGTGTAGATCGTGTGGCTGCTTTTTCTAGAACGCCAACAGCAGCGGTGAGTCCTTGCTTGGCCGCAACGCCGACCGGAGCGTATTGTTGTTTTAGTAGGCCCTGTGCCTTGGCAGACCAGGGCATTAGCTCGCAGTCTAGGCAAACCCAATCGGTCGAAAATGTTTCCCAAAAGTTGGCGGCGCTCAGTGCTTGCTGAATTCTGTTGATAAAGGCTGTTTCCATCGCCGGATCGTCAAAGAACCGCCGTCCGGTACGGGTGTAGCAGATACCTATGCCTTCATCTTCTATGGCGAAACGCTGTTTGACGGTAGCTTCGTCGCGGCAAACGATGACAACCACTCTAGAACCCATGTGCTTTTCTTCGCACACCACGCTGCCGACACCCTGCTGACGGTAATAGTCAAAGGCTTCGATCGGATGCTCTAACAGTCCTGGCAGCTTAGAAGTCGCCACCGGAGACATGGTTGGCGGCAAGTAGATTAGCCACTTAGGATTGGCGGCAAATCGGCTGATCACTTCTAGCGCTGCGATCGCATTCTCTTCTCGAATCGTAATCTTCTTATACAGCCTGGTGTGAAGGACGCGCTTACCCAGAACATCAGCAATATCGAGCACATCATCATGCACCTGCTGAGCAGTTAGACCAATATTGTCTTTTTCTATTGGCCCGATCGGTTTGCTGGGTTCGCGATAAATCCTAGCAGCGTCTACGCTGACCAGCTCTTTTTCTGGATAGCGCAGAGCGGTGAGACGCAGCCCGTAGACGCAGCCCGTGTCGATATCGATTGTATTGTTTAGCCATTCGGCAGCGGCGACGGGCGTATGCCCATGTACGACCATGGCCTGGCCACGATAGTCTGTCGCCCAGTTGCGGCGAACAGGCAAGCCAAATTCATCTGTTTCTCCTGTAGTCTCTCCATATAGGGCAAAGCTACGCACATAGCCAGAACCGCGACCTTGTAGCTCTTCTCGCAGTCCAGCGTGAGCAACTACCAATTTGCCATCATCTAAGACATAGTGACTGATCAGAGACTTTAGAAAAGCTTGGATTTCTTGAATGTCCTGGCTTCGCCTTTCTCTCTTCAACGCTTCAATTTCAGCTAGCGTCTCAGCCAGTCCATAGGTCACTTTTACATTTTTACCATCCAGTTTTCGGATTAGTTTGTTCTCATGATTTCCCATAATGCACATACCCGACCCGGCTGAAGTCATGTTATGCACTAGCTTTAGCGTGTCTAAGATGCGCGGACCGCGATCGACTAAATCACCTAGGAATAGTGCTTTTCTACCGTTTGGATGGATATAGGTGGGAAAGTTCCAAAAGGAATCTTTGCTAGCGGTTGCTGCCCGCACCTGATAGCCCAACTGTTCCAATAGCTGTTCAACTTCATCGCAGCAGCCGTGGACATCGCCAATAATATCGAAAGGGCCATGGTCTTGTTTGCGATTGTTCCATAGCGGCTGTCTTTCAATTTCGACCGCGTTAATCTCTTCTAGAGAGTTGAGCTTGTAGATATAGCGAAAGCCTTCTTGCTTGAGCCCTTTGAGCGATCGCTTCAACGCTCTAGTGTGATTGTTGACGACGTGCGGGCCAAACTGTCGGTCGG
>NZ_JADEXO010000081.1 GCF_015207105.1 cf. Phormidesmis sp. LEGE 11477 | reverse complement strand
GAAGGTGGGTTCAGGCCATTACGGAACCCTGATGACCCAAATGAGCCTTTTTACTAGGCTTAAAACCCAGCGGTAGAGAGGGCTCTGGCCTTAGCGTGGTTTTCTGTTCCGTTACTACTCAAACCCCGGACTCCGTCCGAAACTGCCTGGGGAATTTGTAGGACGGTCCGAGACATTCCCTGCGCGGCGATTTTGGCTAGCTCATGCCAGTCCTCTACAGTGAATAGCTGCGCGAGCATAGAGGAGGTTTGAGATCGTACAGGTTGTTCTTCCATAGGTAAGCCTTGATCATGCTCACTAATTAGCGCAGCAATCCAATCTTCCTGTTCTTCCGTCAATCGCTTTAGATGCCGATAGAGCGTTTTCTGTGCTGATAGATATACCGGTTCAAAGCTCAATCCTAGCCCCCAACTTGCGACCCATTGCTTCAGCTCTGGCAATAGGATGCTTAGCAGCTGTGCTTGAAATTGTAAGGAGCGATTCTGTTCTGGCGTAAGTGATTTTAGATAGTTGACGTAGGGCCGCGTCATGACGCCAGCCTCAATCCAGCTATCGTCTTCAGCTGCTTCTGCTAGCCAATCTCGGTCGAATGTGAGATCCATGAGGTTCCCAGTTTTCTGAAGTTGGTCAGCTAGCCTTTGTTCGTCCATCGGCTCACGTCCTGCGTGCTCGTAGGTCATGCTGCGATTGCATTGTACTCAAAGTATACCAAGTCGTCTTTTTCTGGATCAGGGCCATGCTCTAGCATTCTCTACCGCTGGTAAAACCCCTCGGCCCCCGGAAATGAGTGGGGCCAGCTAGATCACCATAGCCAAGGTCTACAGAATTGTGTACAGAGAGAAAAGCGGCTTCGCTGAGTAAGCTGTCGATTCGTCGTTTTATCTGTGGCAAGCAGTGGTCAGAGCGGTGTTGCTATCCAAAGATGTATCGGATTATCAAAATGAGAATAGAGGCGATTGCAGAGCAAGAAAGTACGAACTCAAACATTTTAAAGTGCTTGGACGTGTTTGGCTTTGAATAGCTTTCCGGGAATAAAGGTTGTTTGTCTTCGTTGAAGAATCCAGGCTCGTAGAGGTGGAGAGATCTTTCGATACGTAGCGCAATACCCATTGCATTTGCGAAGCCTCTTCTAATATCTGATAAGATCCTCAAGTTTCCAATCCAGAACACTATGATGATGCAGACAAGCAGAAGAGTCTCTTGTAACGATGGCTTAGCTTCTTTCTGAACGATCCACCCTACAGAGATAGTGAAGAAGGTGATAGAAGTGCTGGAGATGGTAAGCACTCGTGATCGCATGTCCTTTAAGTTCTCTTGAGTTGTAGCGTAGAGAGCGAGCAGAATTTGTACTTTCTCGTTTTCCATATGTCCTGATAAGGGTAGGTAGCATATCTACCGGAACTACTACGGAATTATCAACCACCTAGTAGGCGTTGACATAGTTAGGTCTTAATAGGCGCATGGACAGTTTCATAGATGCAGTTAGCCGTTAGCAGGAAAAGGAATTACTCCTGTCTCTACTATCTCAACTGGTAGCCGCTGATGTAGCACGCCATAAAACATGTGACTTGCACTATGCTCACCTACTAGCGCACAGTAACCCTGTGATAGCTGCTTGTACAAAGGGTCACATGAACTGAGCGCAGAAGGTATTTTTGTTCTTACTCCAAACTGACTTGGTGCGGGACAAGAAACATTCAACATCAGCAATAGTCCGGTCGATGAACCTATGCCGTGTTCTTCTTCGTATGTTGCCTTCAAGTCAATTTCACTAGGATAGGGATGCCGAATCAGCGTGATGCCTGGAACTTTCTCGAAGACTGCCCTATCGAAGGTCATCTGTGACGCTTCTGCTTCAGCGAAGTCAGGGTGAAGCGTCAATACATCATCCGTCGAACTGTCCTGCTGTCCCGCGCATCTTTGAAGCTTGTAAACAGATGCGAGCGTTGGTGGCAATCCTGCCAGGTGGGTTGCTTCATCTGGCGCGTTACGACGACTAGCACTCTTATGTCGAGACTTTCGACCCATATCAATATTGAAAGGTATCTCACTGCACAGCAGCGAGGACAACGCATCCACCATAGCGTGATTGCATACTGACAACTACTGCCAAAGACTCAGTAGTTACTTCTTTCCTTTTCTGAGATTACAATCTACGCACAGTATCTGTAGATTCTCAGATGTGATCGCCAGATTCGGATAGCGCGATAACGGCTTAATATGGTCAATATGTGACCCCTTCAGCGTTATCGGTCTTTGGCACATCTGGCAGCGTCCGTCCTGTTGCTTATATTGCTGTCGCTTCCACTTCCTACCGCCTAGCGTTTGCTTCCAGCGCTCGAACTCTATTCTTGGTTCGTACTTCTGCTGAACTTGCGTAGCTTTGTGCTGAAGCTGCTGAAGGCTATGATCAACTCGCTTAGTAGCCTTTAGCAGTTCTCTAACCAGATGCTCGAAAGTTGCCATACCGCTATCTCTCGTGGCCACCCATCGAAGCAACGGTTGCTTTCAGCTCGGCCATCGCCTTATCTGTCCGATGCATTTGCTTTAGTAGCTGTCTTGATGCATCGCCTGCTGCTGTCCGATGGACATCTGGCAGCATAGGTACAACGTTATCTATTTGGGAGACAAGTTGAGTCAGCATCTGTTCTAGTATCTGCTTTGTCGTGGGCTGAACCCGAGCCTGTTCGCTGTAGTTACGCGCAGCTGTAACTACCTGAGCTAGCGTATAGACATATGCGTTCCCTGATTTTGCAATAGGCTTTAGTGATCGCGTTAGCCTTCTGGCTAGGTAGTGCGACGCACCATAGCCACGCAGCTGCTTTCGCGTCGTGGTGAGCGTAGAAGCATCCATAGGCACTAGGCTCGCTTCTGGTAGTCGTCATACTGTTCTATCAACATCTCTATCCACGAGTCTTGAAACCCAAAACGTTTAGCGACGCCGTAAACCCTAGCGATGGTGGCAACAAACAAACTACGCTCTGTGGAGAGCTGTTCTTCGTAGTCGTTGATTTTCTCAGTGAACTCAAGTTCGATTTGCTTAATGTAGTTCTCTTTCTTTGTGACTAGACCCTTCTGCGCTCCCTGTAGTTTCTGCCGCTCGTAGAGGGTTGGGCCTGCGAAATTCACCATCGCGGTTAGAAGCGCGAGCTCATCAGCATTTTTCAAGTCGATGCTAGCAAACGCGCGTTTAGCATCGGCTCCTGTCCAACCGAAGTGCTTAGCGTACTGGATAGCGTCTTGCTGGGTCATAAGTGAAAGATCGCGGCGTTACTGCCTATTATGCTGTAGTTGTGAACGTTACGCCTCTATGTATTCCGCAGCTTCATAGCTAGTCAGAGTATCTTCGTCGATAGAGAGCTATATGGGTAGAAGGTCGGACATGTGTCCAACTTTTCGCATCGAATAAAAAGTCGGACACATGTCCGACTTTCTCGATATACGATTCGGCGCTAACATACGCCTCTTCATTTCGCGGATGAATTTTCTTCTATCACAGCGTCGATCAGGCTCAATATCTCTGGCAGCTGCTTACTGAGTTTCTGGCTAGCGGGAGTATTGTGTCCAGGTTGATTCTGCCATGACTCTAAAGACTTCTTTGCCTTCTTCAAAGAAAGGTGGACATCTGTCCGACTTTTTTTTGAATCACCATGTAAGTAACGTTGGAGCGTTCGCCTGTTTTTACCAACCACGGTGCTCAGTGCTGGCATTAAAACTTTCTCGCCCTTCTTCGGTCTGCCCTTCGCATCTTTATACCCAGCATTGATCAAACGCTGGGCGATTTTTTTAACTTCCGCTGGTGTATAGTCCCGGCGATACTCGTTCTCGGCAACTTCTACCTGTAGCGCTCTATCTGGTTCATTCGCAGCCGAGAACGGCATGACTCTTACTGGAATCGCACTCTTTGGAAAATGCTGCTCAAAGGTGTCTGGGTCGGTATCCAATAGCAGAGCGATCGCAGCTAGTCGATGACCTCCTGCTAGCAATACCTTCTCTCGATCTACTGCTAGAGGTTCGATCAATCCGAGTGTGGCGATAGACTCCTTCAAGCTTTGAACGTGCTCCGTATTGAGAGTTCGAGTGCTGCTCTCGCGATCCTTTATTCGTTCTAGAGGCAGCGTGCTGAGTTCGCCTCTTTCTCTTTCTCTACGAAGATTTGCTTCCTGGTCTTTGTCCTGCATCTGCTCTGTGACAGCTGACAAGTTCTCTAGGAAGTCGACTTTTTTAGACCTTCTCGCCATTACGCTGTCCGCTGACTACCGTTTCTTCTGCTATCCATCGAGCAATCTGCTCTATATCTTCAATGGATTTTTTCGACGGACTGTTTTCCATCAAAGGTGTTCGCTGCGCAGTTGCCCAAGCTAAATCAGAGTTCTGTCTGATAGAAAGTTGCGGAATATTTGGATACTTCGCAGCCAGCTGTTCTGGCAGATCTTTATCAAAGACTCTCGATCTATTGATTTGTGTCAGTACGAACGCGCAGTACTCAGGACCCGATTGATGGCGTTCTCTCCTTCGCTTGATTTCCGCGAGTACCCGTTCCGCTCCAATAATTCCTAGAGGATGAGCATTAGTACACACCAAAGCTACGTTTGCAGCGACTAGCCCAAATCGCTCTAGATGATCACTACCGGGCGGACAATCAAATATGACTACCTGATAGTCGCTTAGTTTCCTGACCGCATACGATAGCTCCTCTGGATCTGCCATCTCAATATCTCGCCCTTGCAGAGAAGAGCCTCCAGGAAGTACGAAGAGGTTCTCGGCAGCTTCTAATGGTTCAGGAGTCTGATCTAACATGAGTTCAGCAGTCCCTGGTGCCACGGGATCGACGCCCAATACGAACCCAGTGTTACTTTGCGGATCAAGATCGATAACTAATGCTTTGAGGCCATGAAATGCAAAATACGATGCCAATGACGCAGCGGTGGTAGTTTTTCCCACGCCTCCTTTTCGGCCACAGACAGCAATTCTGAAGAGACTCATCTTGTGAGGTTACCTAACCTGCCTATGAATGCAAGAATCATACTTTAAAAGTGTTTGGCTATCATCGAGAACCTTCAATTCTTTGTAAAACAGAGAATTGGTAACTGCTATGTCTCTTTCCATACACTGTAGACTCTTCCCTAGAGCTTATTGTAGAGATGACGACTTTACGACTTGGTAGCCCCTTCTAAAGCTTTAGAAGGGGCTTTACTGTTCGTTTGCTGCCTCACCTTGCCGCCCTAGTAGGCTAAGCTCAATCTGCATTTCTAGAATATTTCGACTCCAGCCGTAATACATTGTTTGCTGTGCATACCGAATATGAATCGTTTCACAGCGTCTATCAGCTGCTGCTACACCTATCTATGACGATGGAAACTGTGGGTGTAGCTTAAACTTTCTCACCGTGAGGCGAATTGCCTCAGAATGGGCCTCATCTAAGTCGTCAGAATAAAGCATGGTTACTAGGCGTTCACAGAATTTCACTGCTTCTAGTCCCTTCTCTTCACTGATGTAGTTACGGGCGATCTTAGGATCGCCAGCCATCAGCTGCCATTTTTGCTTCATCTCAGCCGCCTTCAAGCCAAATAGGCCCATGTAGACCTCATTCGTTCGGATAGCGTATTCAACTTCGGGCACCCTGGCATCGCTAAGAGTATCTGTGTAGTCTTTCCTTGTGTACTTACCAGATTCGCGTTTTTGCAGCCATCGATTGAGCGCTCTATCATCTTTGGCCGTAGCTACGCCTTTAGCTGCGATGTTGGCGCTGAAATAGAAACCTTTGACCGCGAACCATTTGAGAAAATCGGCTATTTTCTGCTTCGTCGGTTTGCGAGTTTTGCCAGGATTGATTAATACATCAGTGGCCAAATCAAACCAGTCACTAACCTCAATAACACTGTATTCGTTGCCATCTGAGCCAGAGATTTGCAGCACCCTGAAAGCCTTGCCAGACGGATTCTTGAGTGCCTTCTCATCGTCTATTTGCAGCACCCTTCTAGAGAGTGTGGTGTTGTCAATCCCAATATACTTTTCGGCCATGCGAAAACCAAATCCGTATGCTGGTTGCCCCGGCCCTAGTCCATCAGGATCGATGACAATCACCTCGAACTGCTTGTCTGCGTAAGTGACCTCAATACGATCACCTTTTTTTGCTGCTGGAGTAGCTGTTTCATCCATTGTTAGTTGCCTCATTGGAAATAAAAGTCAAAGCAGTGTGCGATCGCACACTCAGCCATTCATCGCTACATCTCCCCTACAAGCTGAGCAAGCTGCCGCCACGCCAGCGGCGACACCTCTTCACGTTTGACCGTCCATAGCCCTGGACCAAAGAACGGACAAGCCTTACCCAGTACCTTCAGTAGCTGCGCCGCCGTCGCCTGAATAACACCCTCACCCTTCTGCTCAGACTGCTTATCTGAGATCGTCACCAAGCAATCCCCCGGCAGCATCAACGGCTGACCCTCGACGCAGTGCTCCAGCCGATAGAGCAGCTTGCCATCTAAAGCCGTTACCTTGCCCGTCACCCGCGTCTGCACACCTTCTACGTCACTTCCAGAGTGCTGGACACTGACAACCGCCCCCATCGCTAGCTCAGTTGCTTCCTCAGGGGCTGCTTCTACCGCTTCTACCTGCTTAGCTCCGGACTTGTCTTCCTGCTCAGAGGGGGTGCGTGACGCACTCAAATCCGTATCAGACGTAGAGGTCACCCACCTAGCTGTTAATAACTCTGGTAGAAGCTTTTTAGGCTCCCCGCCAGCTCCAGAATCTGAAGGTACAGCCAGCTTCTCAGAAGAAGAATTTTTATCCTCTTCACTACTTCTAGAGAGACCTACCTCGCAGATACTTCTAACCTTCGCCATAATCAACTTCCGATGCTTCTGAAACAACCCCCAGCTAAAGCCAACCCCAAACAACTCCTTCGATATTGTAGAGAGCGCTAGCCACAGCTTCTTCACCCCGAATCGACCAACGACGACTAACTTGTTCAAAGCAATCTTCAACCGCTCCAACGCCTCAGCCGCGACAGTCGCGTTATGGTCATAGCTAGATTTTGCTCGATGCTGCCGCGCACTCTTGAAGTGACTCTTTGCCCAGCGATAGGCCCAGTTCTTACGAGTTAGGTCATTCTTTGACTCCTTACTAGCAAACTGCTCGAAGCCTTGTAGCTGCGGTGCGACCTCGACTATCCAACCGCCGAGGGTAGGAATGGTCTTCAAGTTCAGATAGCGATCGCCGAAGTTGACCAGCTCCTTCATTACCTCGTTGGACTGCCCTGGTCCTGTCCAGGCAATCGGGGGCAAAGAACGCACCGAAACGCGCAGCGGCATCGAACGCGGCCTCTGCATCAGCGCAGCGGCCAGTAGCATCTCATCCTGTCTAGCTGCACAGTGCTGCCACTGGACTAAGAACGCCGCCTTATCGTTGCCGATACAGCGAAAGTCGTCATCAAGTAAGAAAGAGCCCTGCTGAAGTGGCAGACGATGCCCGTTGTGCTCAGCGCGAAACGCCTTCTTATTAGGGAACAGCTCACAGACACCCCCAGCGACTCTGACCCCAGCAGCAGTGAGCGCCGCATGAGCCGCACAAGCGAGCCCCCAGGCGCTGACGGGCTCAGCTAGGGGGAAGTAGATATGGATGCCGCCTGAGCTGCTAGAGCGAACTACTAGATAGCGACAGAGGCCGAGCGCCTCCATCGCATCGAGGATAGGTTTGATGCCGCCATTACAGGGATGGAAAGGACTGTTCCTATCGACATCGATCATCAGGTAGTTAGTGAGCTTACCGAAGCGCTTACCGATGATGTAGTCACGACGATAGTGCGACTCGATAGAGCCAAGGACGAGGGGCACCTTTTTGCCAGAAGGATTGACGATAGTAATCCAGCCGCTTGGCTTTTTGAGGACAGGTGACCAGCTCGGACAGGTAGTCCAGAGTGCAAAGAAGCCGTGTTCTATCTGACTAAGGGTCGATAAGAAGGAATGCTTATCAAATTGTTGAGAGCTTTTTAGACTGTCGAACCCCCTGCTATTAGAGGGGGCTGAAGACTGCGAAGCAGCAAGATCCGACTGCCGCTTACGCAAATGCAAGAAATCGGGTACCATGAAATCAACGCATGGCTTATGCACACACGCCTCTGATTCCTGCTAGCACTTCGTTGAGAAAATCAATAACTGAGACTCCGGCCAAGAAGAACAGTTATTAGATTGGGAAGGCTACAGGATTTACCGAATAAGTCCTAAATGACGGTCTTAACCTTTTGGTTTTGGCCGTCTTTTTAGTGCTTATTTTCTATGATGTTTTTCAAAAAAGAGTTTGAGTTAGACCTCCTGTGACGCTTGAACAGTGAGATCTGAAATTAACCCTGCTTCTATAGCTGCTTTGATCATTTCCTCTACCGCCTCGGCTGAGAGGGTTGCCGGAGGCTTATCTCTAAGCTCAGACAGACTCACCAACCTGTCATAGACAGGGTTTGGCAGAGTTATGGTGATCCGCTTGGGCATTTTCAGCATCTTTTAAACTGCCTCAAGTCTACGACAAAGAGGCTTTAAAGCAACTAAATGCTTATTCGCATCTAAAAAGTTTGCTCAAAGCGTCTTTTAAGATGCTACCATGCTGATATGCGATCGCGTTTCGCAACATTTCGTTTCAAAGCAGTGCGTTTCATAGAACGGATCGTCCGTTTCACGACCAGCGCAACTTGTGTCAGAAACGGTTCAGAGAAATCGTCAGTTTTAGCTCGTGAGGAGGCGTTCAGTCGTGTCAGTTTCTATGCGCTTCGTATGCGTTTCAGAGGCGTCGCAGGCCACAGCCGTTGAGGTGTTGGGCAACTCAGAGAACGCCCCGGTCACCCCGTTTCAACTGCGCGAATTCGTGTCGATGGTGCGAGGGGGGCCGGTTTTATCTGGCACCCTACGCACCTGGCGCAAACGCATCGGCATCAAACCGAACGCCGCAGGCTTCTACACGATGGATGACCTACGACTGCTAGGCCGCTATCTAGAAGCACTTGCCGCAGGCCGCACTACCGACCAGTTTCTCAATCAGGAGTATGGAGACTATGCCCAAGACAGACCCGCGTAAGGCTGCACCAGCTACCGCTCAAAGCCCAAAGCCTGAAGCCTTAGACACCGCCAGCAGCGTCCAATCTGAAGTCGTCGCCGTCACTCAACAGCTAGCCAGTGACGTATCAGCTGATGCCTACGCTATCGGCCAGCAGACCGCCGAGTATGTGAACCAGCAGGCGTTTAGCGCCTTCCTTCAGGGTTACAACGAGGGGGCAGCGAAAGCGACTAGCCCTTTCTCACAGCTGCGCCAACAGCTATCGGCCTCGAAGCCGAAGCCAATCAGCCTGCTATCGCTACCTGGTTCGACGAGTACGGCACTGCCCGAGAACTGCCCAGCGTCCGAGTGACGATAACGCCAACTATCTGGCAAAAAGCCGTCACCGCGCTACTTGCCCTCGGCTGCATCCTGCTCACCTTCAACCTGATCGCCACCGTCCTCGGGCTGTCCTCGGCCTGTTCGCGGACGCCCTCGGCATGTCCTCAGCCGATATCGATGTCCTCGGCTGAACCCCTCGTCACATAAAGCATCTACCGCAATGTTCGCGGCTGTCCTCGAACAGCCAACTGGGAGAAACCATCATGATCCTCCGCCTTCTACTACTGTCCTCGTTAAGTCTGCTGCTGTTCGGCAGCGGCACCTATACCGGCTGGCGAGCCGCCCGCTGGCTAGACCCGCTACTCGATGCCAAAGACCGCAGCGCCGCCGTCAGTCAAACTCTGGGGGGTTGGTTCGATGAGCGCTAAGCGAGACCTGAACCAAGAGCTGTTTGGCAACGGCACTACTTCCCAGGTGATAGACACTAAGGACTCGACTAGAGAAGTCAGCCTCAGCAAACTGGCTGACCTGTCAGAGCTAGCAGAGGAGCAAGCCAAAGTCAGAGTTAAAGTCACTCATCTGTCTACCAGCGTCGCCGCCCTGACCGATAGCGTCGAACACACAGACCACCGCCTAGACAAACTACGAGAAGCGCTTAAAGGCACCGTCAGTCAGGTCGAACAGCTATCAGCCGCTGATAACTTACACAGTCAACAGCTCGGCACCCTCAGCGACAGCCTACAAAACCTCGAAAGCCAGCTCGAAGCACATGGCAACGCCCTCGCTTTCCTGCGCAACAGCGACGGCCAGCAGCAGCAGAGTATCGAACGGCTAAAGCAGAGTCGCATCACGCTGACCCACGTTCTGCTATTCGGCATCTTCCTCTGTGCCGGAGCTGCCTTCGCCTTCGATGTCGATAAAGCCTTCAGCTTCCACCAGCGCCTGAACCAAATTGAACATCGCCTGCATCCCTAACGTCCTTCATTCCCGGTTATTCCTATGGCTTTCTTACTTGCCAAGCGACTAGAGACTCAGCTACAGACCAAAAGCAGATTAACTGACGACAGCTTCAACCCCAGTAACCTAGAAAATCTACAGCTACCTCCCGGCGTCAAACTACCGACTGACTGGCTTGGCTTTGACGAACAGAGTGCGGATCAGTTCGTAGACCAGATGACCGCCGAAGCAGAGAAGCGCTCACAGGGGATACGAGCCGCCGACAGTGCGATCGCCTTGCTCAAAGTTGATACCGAACTCGTCAAACGCATGAAGAAGCTAATTGACCTCGCAGCAAAGAACGAGATCGCCCGCGAAGAAGCCTTCGCCCAGTTCCAAGAATTGCAGCACAAGCTCAAAGTTGTCCGCGCTAAAGCCGGTATCGGTCTAGCCGCAGGCATCGAGAAAGAGAATGTCGGCTTTGCTGCCTACCGCCGTCAGCTACAGGAAGGACTGCGCCGCGTCACTAACCTGGCAACCGGCGGCACTCATGAAGGGGCGCTGTCACTCAGCAGTGCGAAAGAGAACCCAATCAAGCTGGTTAGTTAAGAGGTAACCACTATGAGTCACCGAATAGTTTCTAAGTTTGGCTACTACTCGCTAGCGGGCTTTGCTGGTAGCGCCCTGGTGCAGCTAGCGGTGATCTGGCCGCAGACCTGGATAGCGGTAGTAGCGCTGGGTGCGATCGCCCTGCTGTACTTTGCCTTCCTACTGATCTGCATTAAAGGTGTACTCAAAGGCGCACGGTGGGCCGGAGTTCTGAACTTCAACGTCTTAGGTGTGGATGCTATCGAAAGCACTGGCATCGTTTTGTTCTTTGTCGTAGGAGGCGTGTGGACGTGTCTGCAAATCCTTTAGTCAGGCTATTCGATGCGGATCTGAACAGCGAACGCAACCGGGCAATACTACGCTTTTTGTTTGGTCAGGCAGGCAGCGCCATCGCCCGCGTCTTTCCCACTAGAGCCGCTACCTGCTACAGCGGCCTGGTGACTGGCTTTGCCCTAGCCTTTGTTCCTATCGCCAAAGAAGCGCCAGTGAAGTGGACGCTGACGACAACGCTGATTGGAGCGGGGCTGGTAGCCGTATCCGCGCATGAGCTGGATGAGTTGCAAGATGACATCGACGAAGCCAAGCAACAGAAAGAACGCGATCGCCAGCTGCGTTTGTTCGCGGATACCGAAGCAAAGAACAAAGTTGCTGAAACTAACCTGCTCCGCCACGGCTACGAACTAGACAAGTCACTGCCGCCTGAATTACAACAAGCGATCTCACCTGCTGACGCTGAGACGAAGCCAGAACCCCAAGCTGATCGCGCCGCTTTCGATGCTGCGGTCTCATCTGTTCAAACAGGGCAACAGAACGGATCGGAAGAACAAACAGGCGATCAGGATGCGATCTCAACCACAACTATTGAAGGGGTGATCACACCCTCTACTAACTTCACTACCACGATGGAGCAGATCGCCCAGCGCCTAATTAGCATGACCGTCGTCGGTGTCCCCGGCGCTGGCAAAGGCATGTTCGTCTCCAACCTGCTGCGCCTAGCCAGAGCGCACCACCCGCAGCTGCACATCTTCGTGATGGAAGGCAAAGGCGATGCCAAAGAAGCAGGCTACTGGCAGGGTGTCGCCGATGACATTCGCTCCATCGAAGGACTAGGCGCAAGCCCGGTCAGTATCGTTGCCTGGATCAACGGCTGTCTAGAAGACTTCAAAGCGATAGAAGGACCAAAGCTGCTGGTATTCGATGAAGTCACCTACCTCTACAAGGTGTGGCAAACCACCGAGAAAGATAGCTTTGAAGACTACATTCAGTACAAGATCGGCCTTAGTTCAATGGGCGATAGCCTAGACAACTACATTTGGGAGATCGGCCAGGTAAGTAACGCCAAAGATCTAGGCGTGACCGCAGGCATTCGCTCACTGTTCAAACCCATCGCCATCGTTAGCAACCACGACCGTAGGGCCGCGAACGCGCTGCTCGCTACCCAGTTTGTACCGCTGCCGGAAGAGGGTGGTAAGAAAGCAGTGATGAATATGTGCGATCTCTCCCCCTGTGGCCGCGCCGTCTACGACTACGTGAACGACTGCTGGCAACCGATGCCACAGCTACCGAACCTGTCGGGCTTCGATAGAGATACCCGCTCGTTTGCTGACAAAGAACCCTCAGCGTCACCGGCACCCACCCCGAATCAGCCGGATGTACGCGCCGACCTAGAACGCCTACTGTCGGTTGAAGCGCCAGAACCAGCTAGAGAAGTCAAACAGTTTGGCCTCACCGCTGAACAGATTAGCGAAGTCCAAAAGCGTCTCTCTAGCCTGCAAGCAGGCACGATCAGCTCAGTCAAACGCATTCGCGAGAACAGCCGCCTGCTCAGAGAACAAGGCGTCACTCAGGCCGATCTCGCTAAGCTGTTCGACTACCTAGCCCAGACAGGCGCAATCGAATGGTTAGCGAGCGATCAACGCGACTTCAAGTACTTGGGCGGTCTGTAGGATAGAGAGCAATAGATTGTCAAAAAGAGAATGTAGCCCATGACAGCTTCCAACTTCTACGACAACTCACCGCTAGCCGACGCGGAGATAGAGATGATGCAGATGCTTACCCGAGAGCAGTGCGAAGCCGTGGCTGCATGGCTAAAGTTCTATGGCTATGCCTTCGCTAGCCAGTCACCCCAGTGTGGTCGTACCATCAGAACTAACTTTGAGTACGCCGCTAATCGGCTAGAGATACTTGGTAAGCAAGGACTGCCGGAGCGCAACTAGGAACGCCTCGCTATTCGACTGCGATGCCGTGGAGAGCAAAGAGAATGGACGAAGCCCTGCGCCGCATACAGGCCGATCATCAAGTCCCTGACTTCGGGGATAGGCGTATTCGCTATGAGCAACTAGGCAACGACCAGCTGATGTACGTCGATGACTCACCCATCTATGCGACCGCCCTCGGTGAAAGAGAACCGCTGAGCGACCAAGCCCTCTATGAAGCCTATCTACAGTCTCTAATAGAGCACGAGGAACTAACTGAACTCATCCGTCAGGACCTAAAGGAAATGAGAGACTATCCCAACGCTATCCGCCGCGCCGAACATCAGCTAGAGATGCTGCTAAAACGAGGTGGTGGCGCGGTTTGCAACCTCCAAGATGAACTAGAAACCTGCTGGCTAAGTTTGAAAGCAGACCCAACCGTCACTGACCCAGAAGCGAAGATGGCCGAACTAGGCGAGTGGTTTGCTGAAAAGTTCAAGGAGGCGATCGCGCGTGAGATTGCCGCCGATCCTGTTGAGACGGCAGACGACCTATATTCGGAAGAAGAGTGAAACAAATGCCCAAACCCAACGCCATCAAACAAATCGGCTTTCCCGAGAGTGTGAATCAGGGCTTTGAAGTTGTCGTCGGCTCGCGTATCGAGAAGTACCTAGCCGAGCATCCAAGAGCGACTGAAGCAGAAGCGTATCAAGCTGCGAAAGCCAGTCTAACCAGCGCCGCCACTGCGCTGAGGATAGATGCCGTAGTCGCAGGAGAAGAGCGCCACCTCAACGTAATTGCCGCGCTGCCGACCGATGCGCAAATGGCAATGGGTAACCATGCATTAGCCTTAGAGTTTCTTGATGTTGGCGATCACCACCCGATTGAGTTTGGCGACCAGGCGATCTCTTCGTGGGTAGAAGCCTGTTCAGAAGAGCTATATGACGCCGTTTACGCCTACTTCCAGTCCAATATGTAGTGCCGTTTCCCCGGTCTCTTAGAGCCGAGATAGAGAATCGGCGTAGCACTGCTGCTACATGGGCTGTTCCTTCAGTCGATAGATGTGGGTGCTCTAAACGTAAGCGACCTCTCACCCTCTCTATCTCCCATGCGTGCTTTCGTTAAGCTGATCGGCTTTTGCCTGCTGATGTTCAGCATCTACCTGCTTGGCAACAACATCTTGTTCACTACCAACGTCTATCCCTACTGGTGGCGAGGCATTGCCGCTGATGCTTCAATTCTCTTTCTCGCCATCGGCATACTGTCGCTAGTATTCCTACCCGATGAGTTCAAAGAAATTGGCTGGGTCTCGACCGCAATCGGTATCTTAGCGGTCTTCATGAGCAGCCGTGCCATCCTCAACCCGACCAGCCTATGGGAGTTCTTCCTGGCCTTCATGGTCATGGCAATCGGCTACAAGCTATTCTCAACTGGCCGCGTCCCTCTCTTGTAGTTCTCTACATCCGAATCAGCAGCAAAAAGCCCTCCGTACATCGTACAGAGGGCTTTTCAGTTTATTCAGCTGTCAATTATCAAGGAATAATCGTTCAAACTATGCGTTGATAGAAGGTGCTGTGAGTGCTACAGGAGCAGCTTCGCCAGCAGCGAGGTCAAGCGGGAAGTTGTGAGCGTTGCGCTCGTGCATTACTTCCATACCCAAGTTCGCACGGTTCAATACGTCTGCCCAGCTACCAATCACACGACCCTGTGAGTCGATGATGGACTGGTTGAAGTTGAAACCGTTCAGGTTGAACGCCATCGTGCTGATGCCCAATGCGGTGAACCAGATGCCGACTACAGGCCATGCACCCAACAAGAAGTGGAGGCTACGGCTGTTGTTGAACGATGCGTATTGGAAGATTAGACGACCGAAGTAGCCGTGCGCTGCAACGATGTTGTATGTCTCTTCTTCTTGACCAAACTTGTAACCGTAGTTCTGACTTTCAGTCTCAGTTGTCTCACGCACCAAGGAAGAAGTTACCAAGGAACCGTGCATGGCTGAGAAGAGTGAACCACCGAATACACCGGCTACACCCAACATGTGGAAGGGGTGCATCAAGATGTTGTGCTCTGCCTGGAACACCAACATGAAGTTGAATGTACCAGAGATACCCAAAGGCATACCATCAGAGAATGAACCCTGACCGAGCGGATAGATCAAGAAGACTGCAGTTGCTGCTGCTACAGGAGCAGAGTAAGCAACACAGATCCAAGGGCGCATACCAAGACGGTAGGATAGCTCCCACTCACGACCCATGTAGCAGAAAACGCCGATGAGGAAGTGGAAGATTACCAGCTGGTAAGGACCGCCATTGTAAAGCCACTCATCGAGTGAAGCGGCTTCCCAGATGGGGTAGAAGTGAAGACCAATTGCGTTAGAAGAAGGAACAACCGCACCAGAGATGATGTTGTTGCCGTACATCAGTGAACCTGCAACGGGCTCACGGATGCCGTCGATGTCGACGGGAGGGGCTGCGATGAACGCGATAACAAAACATGCAGTCGCGGCGAGCAGTGTCGGGATCATCAAGACGCCGAACCAACCTACGTAGAGGCGGTTCTCGGTGCTTGTAACCCACTGACAGAACTGCTCCCACAGAGAAGCATTCTCGCTTCTTTGAAGAGTAGTAGTTGTAGAAACCATTAAATGATTGCGGGGGGTGAAGTGAATATGTATATGACGGACGAAAGCGAAAAAATAACTGCTTTTGTCTGTCGGTATACACACACTATAGCATATGTAACGAAATATTACAAACGGGTTTACAAAGCAGGAGATTGTTTGAATTGCCTAGTGTAGCTACGTTTTGAGCGATTCGTTCTACCGAGATCGTTGAAAGCAGTCACGAAAGCAGCGACTGCCGAGATCTGAAAAGACCTCGGCAGCTAGATTGATTGGAATGAGCGGGACTATCTTCTGCGTCTCGTTAATTAGCTTTTGTTGCGTGCGTCGCGGTTATAGCGCACCAACTCAATAAAGCTAGTGCCTTCACCCAGTTCTTGCGGCGTCGAAGCCTGTGCTTGGGCAGCTGGTGCGAAGGCAGCTGCACTCAGTAGTAGAACGAGAGCGGAAAGAGCAATGCGTTTCATGATTGAAGTCTCCTAAGCGTGAAGGTGATGTCTGATTGGCAGTCGGTTTGAGTGCCGATTGCTTTGATGCTTCTAGAATGGCAGGGCTGTCTGAGCGGATGCTAAAGAGCGGCTGAAGCTTGGTTTATGAGTATGAGAAGAGAGCCTGAATAAAAGCTGAGGGTGCTCTCATAAATGCCAGCAACAGGTATCTAGGCCGCAGCGGGTACAGCCGGAACGCGCAATATCAGCATTAGCAAAGTCGTCCCAATCGCCCCGGCGATAGCTGTAGAGTTTCTGAAAATTCGGGTTACGTCATTGGGTCTCTGGTACGCTTCAGCGTACTGACCTAGCGATACCCCACCGCCGGTCACCAAGCCCCTCGCGACTAGTGCTGCTATGCCCCAACCTGATCGCCCTACCCCGAACTGGCAACCGCTGAGCATGCTACCGATGCTGTCAGACATGCTGTCTGCCCAGGTAGAAGAAGTAGACACTCAGCTAGAGAGCCTACGAGAAGCTCAAGCACGTCCCCACGTTCTAGACGACTACACCGTCGGCCGGGTGCTCAAAGTGTATGGCGAGCAGCAGGACTTTCTATGGGTGTACGAAGCCCAAGTGGAACGCTGGCAGCAAGAATCACTGAGTGCCACACAGCGACAGCAGACGAAGCAGATGGCTGCGCAGCTGACGCAGCTGAAACCGAAGTTAAAAGAAATCTTGGCGATCGCAGCAGACCTGAAAGACAAGACTATCGAGTCAGTTCTAGGCAAAAGCAATCTTGAAGTTGCGCTAGACGTGCTCTCAGGCAAGCTGAAGCCACCGATTTAGGGAATGCGATCTCGTTTGCGAGGGGGCGATCGCACTTCGACAGCATTGCAAGCAGCCTTCTAACAGCTGACATGCCCCAAGTTGCCAAAAAGGAAATCGCCGTGTGAACAACGATGGCTTGCTCCCAGGATTCCTAATCACCGCCTACCGCCGAACGCAGTTAAAGAAGGACCTGGCTGATGACAAAAGTGAACGTATTCCACGATGCGACCGGCAACACACTCGTCGTGTGGTTTGGCAACCCCGAAGCAGAAGTCGACACCGAAGAAACTGGCGACGAGATTGTTCTGATGAAAGACAAAGATGGCAAAGTCATCGGTTTTGAGAAGCTCAACTTTCTATCTCAAAGCGAAGAACCAGTGCGGATTGCCTTTGAAACCTTCGCTACTGACACTGCGGATCGCTTTGCGACTTAATGCCATAGAAACACTCCGCCCGGTTCGCCTTCTCCAACAGCCAGCCTGTCTCCTGCTGCTGTATCCCAGCGTGCTGACTTAACAGCTCTAGCTGAGAAGCTAGCTGTGGCTGACGGCCGAGAAAGAGACCCGCCGACCAGCCCACCACAAGAATAGACATCGCCGCCAACATTGCCACCGCAATCGTCTCCCAGAAGTGCTTCATCCGCACCCCCTTGACGATCTGTTTAACCTGCTGGTCCATTCGCTTCTGATTCGCTACCACCGCCTGCTCCGTCAAATCTTTTGTATGCGCCTCCAACAGCCGTTTCTGCTGCTCCGCTATCGCCATTATCTGCCGCGTTGCCTCCTCCCTCTCCCTAGTCAACAGCTTCTGCATATGTTCGCGTTCCTGCGCCATCGCGAGCGCCATCGCCTGCCGCTCATCCGCCAACACATCCTGCGCCCGTGCTATTCCCAGTTCAAAGACCGCCTGCGCCTCAGCTAGATAGTCATTAGCTCGCTCGCCCGCCTGCGTACCTCTAGCCGCCGCCTCATTAAGCGCCACCTCCATCCTTTTCCAACGTCCTTCCAGCCGCTGCGTAATCTCCTCCATCTCCCGTCTAATTTTCTCAGGGTAAACATCTAGCACCCGATCAATTCGACAGACCACCAGCGGCACCGCAAAACCAGGATCATTCTCATCCCAATGGAACCGCCGCCCAAGATTCAATAGCTGAAGCTGAAACTCAGTAGGATTATTCGCCAGCAGAAAATCAACCGCGCTCATCCCCTCCTCGTAGTGCCATTCCTGATTCATAGTCCAAGTAACCCATTCGTTAACGCTATCTGCTGCTCAAAATGATTACGCCACTGCTTCACCTTGCGAGCATTGGCATAGTGCGACTTATCCTTCGCCACCGTCGCCTCAAAGAAAGTCAGATCGTCCTCATCGACATAGTCGTAAGCATCCTCATATAGCTCACGCATCTCGATAATCACCCCACCCCTATCCAACAGTCGCTGCTTCGTCTTCGACTTATCAAAAGACCTGAACTTATTCGCCGCCCCGTAGAAGAGATTCTTCACCACGACATAGTTCACGTCATAGCCCTCCGTGATGTCTAGCGTTTCCTTCAGCTGATTAACCGCATCCTTAGTGCGACTGAGCACAGAAACCACCGTCATCTGATAGCCCAGTTCAGTCACCGCAGAAAGAAAGCCAATCTCCTCTTCCAACATCGTTAGAAAGTTACCGGGACCCCCAGGGAGATCAACTAGAACAAGCGGCGTTTTGAACGCCGCCATCTCATTGATGATTTCATCACCGCCATCACGCTGTGTGACATCGACCCGCCTGACCCCGCTGCCAGCATTCTTGTAGTGCCGATGGAGCTGTGAGTTTTTGCGGTCGCCATCAAAAGCAGCCGACTTAACCTGCTTAGTAACCAGAAGATCGTTGAAGCCGCGAGCGAAAGTAGTCTTACCCGTGCCCCCCTTATCACCCAGCACGCAAACCAGTCGAAGCTGCTGATCGGCCTGTCCCTGCTGATCGCCTATCTGCTCATCCAATACTTGCTTATCCGATACCTGCTTCTCAGCCATCAATCTACAAATCCTCAGCCATCTCTAAAAACCCATCAGGAGCCTTCTCAGGAACCTTCCGAACCCGACTAGCCACACCACTATTATTGGAAGTCTCCAAAACTTCCCCCTCCTGACTAGCCCTTCTGGCCGACACAGAAACTGCCGAGCGACCTGCCCCCTCAGTTGCCTTCATCTCAGCCTTTTTCTGCTTCGCTTTCTTTCGAGAGCGTTTAGCCGCTGTCGTCACCGACCCCGTGCCATGTTCACGACGATAGGCATTGACATACTGCTTGAGCGAACCCGGTGCAATATCAAGCCCCAGCGCCTTCAGCTTTTCTGCCACCTGCTCATAGGGATGCGCCTCTAGCGCCGCTTCAATCTCATCAATCATTGCCACCACCGCCTGCTTTTTTGAGAAGCGCGTCCTGGGCGTCTTAGCAAAGTCCATTAGCTCTGATTGCCAGCCGCTAATTTGTTCAAGCGAATAGATCGTTTCAGCCATAGCCATGTATCAAAAGAAATCGATACCTATGGTTTTATACTGAGAGCCAATAAAGCGGAATGTAATACATAGATACTTGTAACTAAACTTAGCAAAGTGAGCTGAGTCACAAAAGTAATACATAGCTATAACGTCAGCCATAACCCCACAATGATCCGCTGACCAATTAAAGAAATTACCTTGCCCATACAAGTAGAGAGCACCCACAGTAAAAGTCAGTTAGGATCATCAAAACCTGCCCCACAAGCTGCGCCCACCCCACTCGCATCTTGTAGGATTCACACAGTATTCACGGGGTGGGCTGCGCAAGAGATTCAGACAACACGCCCATTAAAAATGGTAAAGCAGGCGAAACCATATCAACCACAGTTGATATAACAGACCAAAGCTCCAAACCATAAAAATGCTGAGTTTAGCGAACGTAAGCGCATCACAAGCGGAAAACTACTACGAAAGCGACGACTACTATACGCAGGGAGATCCAGACCTCCAGAGTGATAGCCAATGGCAAGGCAACGGAGCCACCCAACTGCACCTAGAAGGAGCCGTCGATAAAGCCGTATTCCAACAGCTGCTACACGGCCAAACGCCAGAAGGAAAACCGCTGCATTCAAAAGTAATCAAAGCAGACAATCACCGAGCCGCAACCGACTACACCTTTAGCGCCCCAAAGAGCGTCAGTATCGCCGCGCTAATCCAGAAAGACAAGCGCGTGATCCAAGCCCACGACGAGGCCGTCAAAACCGCCCTTGCCGTCCTCGAAAACCGCTACGCACAGACGAGAGTCAGACGCGGCCCCGGCATCCGCGAAAAGGTCACCACGAACAACCTGATTGCCGCCACCTTCCGACACGAAACGAGCCGCGAACAAGACCCGCAACTACACACCCATTGCGTCGTGATTAACGCGACTCAAATGGAGCACGGCAAGTGGCAAAGCCTAAGCAACGAAGCCGTGCTGAATAATCAGAAACTACTCGGCGAGATCTACCAGAACGAACTGGCCCATCAGCTACGCAAACACGGCTATGAAATCGAACCGAACGGCAGCGGTCAATTCGAGTGCAAAGGCTACGACCAGCCACTACTCGATCTATTCAGCACAAGAACGCAGCAGATAGAGCAGTACATAGAGCGGTGGGAGGCCGCGATCAAAGAGACCGGCGGCAAGCCGCTAAACGCCACTCAAAAGAAGCAGGCCACACTTGCGACCCGGCTACGAAAAAAGAGCGTACCGAGAGAGGTGCTTTTGAACGGCTGGCACCGGGCAATCACATCCGGCGAAGTGACCTTGCCAGCAACACCAGAAGCCACAAAGAATGAACCCGATACTAAAGCCCCGACAGCCGCCGCCGAAGGGGTGAACCATGCCAGCGAAAGAGAGAGCGTATTCAAACGAGAAAAGGCCGAACGATTCGCCTTAGAACACCACCTGGGTGAGCAGTCCTTTAGCGAACTGCAAACGGCGATGACAGAGGCTGGATTGTTACCTGCTCAGCACCGCTATACGACCCAGACTGCTATCGATAGAGAACTCGACACGATAGCGATGATGGAGAGCGGCCAGGGTAAAGAAAGTGCGATCGCCGATGACGAGAAAGTAAGCCAGCTTCTACAGCAAGAAACATCGCTCACCGAAGGGCAGCAACAGGCGATCCAAACGAGTGCGACAACAACCGATCAGTTCATCGCATGGCAGGGGGTCGCCGGAGCGGGTAAAACCTACAGCCTGAAGCTAGTCGCCCAGCTTGCCAAAGAACAGGGGTATGAGGTCACCGGCTATGCCCCCAGCGCCCAGGCCGCGAACACGCTGAGCGAAGAAGCAAACATCGAGAGTAACACCGTCGCTAGACTGCTCCATAGCCAAGGTAAAAGCGATCCCATCGGCACTACTAACAACCTCACTCAACGGCAACCCATCTGGATAGTCGATGAAGCTGGACTGCTGAGCGCCAAAGATGCACACGCGCTACTTAAAAAAGCACAGCGAGAATGCGCCAGAGTCATCCTGGTCGGCGACATCCGTCAGCTCTCAGCAGTAGAAGCCGGAAACCCGTTCAAATCACTCCAGAACGCAGGTATCCAGACCGCCTATCTAGAAGAGTCACGCCGACAGAAAACAGAAGCCCTCCGCGCCGCTGTCGTGTGTCTATCCGCAAGCCAGCAGCGTGAAGGACTAGAACGACTCGATAGCGCCCAGATGGTGAAGGAGATCGCTAACAGCCAAGAGCGACATCGCCAGGTTGTAGAAGAGTACATGCAGCTATCGCCAGGGGCCAGGAAGAAGACGCTGATACTGAGCGGTACGAACGCAGAGCGGCTGTCGCTAACTGCTGACCTTAGAACGGCGCTACAGGCAGAAGGAAATCTAGAACCAGATACTTGCCAACTGCGATCTCTACGAGCGCTGGATAGAACTCAACCACAGTTGAAGTATGCCTGCGTCTACGCGGCAGGAGAAGTGGTTGTACCCCTACGCGACTATCGCCGCTATGGACTGAAGAAGAACGCGCAGTACACCGTCATCAGCACAGACATCGAGCGCAACCAAGTAACAGTCGCAGCACCAGACGGCAGCGCCATCACTTTTGACCCGTCGAAGTGTGCGGATAAGACCACCTACGCGGTGCAAAATATCGCGATATCGCAAGGCGATCAGCTCAGATGGACGCGCAACGACAAGAGCAAAGGTGTCAGGAACGGTCAGCTGGTCACCGTAGAAGCCATAGACGTCCAAGGTAACGCCACGCTCAAAGACACCAAAGGCGAAGTCTCAACCGTAGCGCTAATCGGTCAGCAGTACCTGGACTATGCGCTAGTGAGTACGACCTACAGCAGCCAGGGTAAGACGGCAGACCAGGTGCTCATTGCCATCGATAGCACGATTAGCAAAGAGGGATTGTATGTAGCGGTATCAAGAGCGAAGCAGAAGCTGAGTTTGTACACCGCCGATAAGCAAAAGCTGTTCAAACAAGCCGAGCGTTCTAGTGCCAAAGAGAACCCGAGTGACTACCTAACGTTGTTCAATCTAGTGAATCCCGATGCCGAGACCGAGAAAGCCGCCGACTCCGCCCGAGCGCTACGAAGTGCAGATCAATCCGAACACGTTGGCGATTGCGTTGGAGCGCGCGTTGCGCTCAGCCACCGCGCCGCTATACGAAGAGATCGCGCAGATGAAGGCAGAGGTCCAAGACCTCAAAGAGCAGCAGTCGCGCTCTATCGAAGCACAAGCCGCGTCACAAGATGCGCTAGCCAGCTTAGTCACAGCAGTGCATCAGCTCAGAGACAGTCAGAGCGAGCAGCTACAGCGGCTAGCGGACAGCTTGCAGCAGTCGCTAGAGAACAGCAGCAGCGAGTAGAGGAAGGCAGAAAGCGCCGTCGCCGTCGTGAGGTTTATCAGCAGTGTGCGGCGAAGTTTGTGGGAGTGGGCGATCGCGAGTGCGATCTCCTAGTCGCGCATCATCTGATGAGTGAGCTACTGACAAGGCGTAGCGGTAAGCGACTGAAAGAGGCTGAAGTGAGGAAGGTGGGCCGCGTCTTGCTACAGGGACCAACTGCCCAGCGGCTTAAGCGGACACAAAGTAAGGAAGCGGGAATTCAGTATGCAATCAAAGTGCTGACTAAGGCACAAAAGGTTGTTGAGAAGGAGCAGCGTCGTAGCCGCGACCGAGGTATGGGCGCGCTAGGCAGAGCGGAGCCACTACCCCCATTATTATAAGAATTGTGAAGACAGTTATGCTCATGGTCTATCTTACCCAAAACGCTCAAGGCTTTATGCCTTAGGTAATGTAGGCTTTTCCATGTGTGGTAATCGTAACTTCCGTAACTTCCGAAAAGTACGATAGAAGTTCTCTGCTTCTTTATGTAGGTGTTAGCCTATCTATGACAGCTATAGTTTTGAGGCTTGAAGAATGAAGGCTATATCTTCACATTGGTCAATGCCCGACAATAAGATCTCTATAAAATCGGCTGCAAAAGAACGTCCTGGAGATGGTAAGAGATAATCTATTTTTCAAGCCATTAAAGGATTAGACTTTATCTCTTTATGTAATAAGGGGCATAGAATGGCTGCAATCTCCTACTCCTGCTTTCGATAAAATCTATTATGGCTTTGTATGTTCGCTGCATTGACAGATAGATTCTGTCGATACAGTCAAAAAAGACAATAATTGAGCCTTGTTAAAGATAGAGGAAGGATGTTCTTTGTCTTGCAGGTTTGATCTCTCCGGGTCTAATTCCTGGCATCTTGCTACGTCCGACAACAACAGCGTCCATATGGTGCTGTTGAGTGGAACTGAGCCATAGAGTGTGCGAGTGGAACAAAGTGATACCCCGTCCGCTTGCGGCGGGGCTATTCATTTCCCTATCGCTGTGTAGCTTCTGCCAAAGCAGCTTCTAGAAAGCGTTGCTGAGTAGTAAAATTCCGTACATAGTGAAAGACTCACTGCACGACGCTCGCATGCCTGTGGCGGAGACGTTTATTCTCTTTGATAACGCTCTCATCGCTCAATTCTACAACACCGTTTACTTTCTCTTTCCTATCGCCGTATCTGCAATCTGAATAATCACATGTTTTTGAATGAGGGCTTAGGAAATTTTCTACTAACTCAGTACGAAGATGGATTGTTGACGTGTACTTTGACTCATTGATGCACCGAAGTAATAAGTTATGCGCATACACATGATCAACTAGCTCCTGATAGTCCTCCTGTGAGAAATCAACTCTATGACCGATGTTAAAATCCTCGAGCATCACGTTGTCTAATGACTTTGTCCATTTTTTCCAGAGCCTTAAATCTCGAGAGTCTGATGGAAGTGTTTTGCTAAGGGTTTCGATTTTGTCTCTAAGATCTGGGTCTCCTAAAGCCTCAGCTTCTTTCAACACTGTTGCTAGTTCTCCTTTCAGAGTAGTCTTATCAGAGATTTCTAGAATTTCCTTTAAGTAGAGCGGTACCTCTTCTAACGTTAGTAACTTCTGGCTCTCTAATTTTTCTTCTGACAACTCTATTATGACTTCGTTGGCAAGCGCGTCAACGATGACTAGCCAGAGGGCAATAGCGTTCTTTGATGTGTTTTCTGTTACTTTTTTCCTATTAATGTTGAATTTCTGAAGACCTAGTACAAGCTCAAAAAATTGACTTCTATTGACATTATCAGATTTGGTTAGTCGCCGAGTATATAGAGCTGTATCTAAGTCGATAAGTGCTGTTAGCGCCACCCAAGAAGACGAAGCTGATTCCTCTAATAAATTATCAACCGTATCATTTAGCCATTCTAGATACTTAATGAGACGTGGTTTTCCTTTCTGATGGTTATGAATTGACTCGTGGAGAGCCCTTAAGAAATCGTCAGAATTGGTTAATCGATCTGAAATAAGAGGAAATACTTCTGCCCAGTGAGGCTCTAGTAGCTGTTTTTCTATGCTGGTCTGAAGCAAAGATTGTGAGCGCTGTTCTACGATATAGCTGGCTGCAAAAAATTCCTGTAGACCTAGTGCTCTAAAGACGTAAGTATTATTACCGTCCTCAAAAATAAAACCATTGTTGGCTTCAATCGCTAATAGAACTTCATTCGACATTATTTTTTCATCTACAACGCGAGACAAGAACTCGCTTATGAGTTCAGTTATCTCTAGGCGACTCCATTCAACTTTCCAAGGTGTAGAGCTAAAACCTTTGTAGGCAATGTAAGAAAGCAACTGAACGAGAAGCTCCTCGTCCAAATAGTTGATTGACTCAACCTCCTGTAGGTCTCTACGCTTGATCTGCCTTGTGTTATCCCATCGCTGGCAAAAAATACGAACCACCTGATTGAACACTACGATCTTTCGTTTTGGCAAAAGACCAACGTTATGCTCATAATTGTATAAAAGGTAAGTCAAAATTAATGGGTTGGAAGCTAGTTCGGAAATAGACGTATTTTTGTATAAGTCGTCTAGAAAGCTAGTCCCAGTCAGATGAGAACCGTTTGGGAGGACGACCTCTCTAGTTTGAAACCACTTCATAGCCATAGATTCAACTTGGCTTTTCGAGAACCCTGACAGTTCAACGTCACAGAATGAAGAGAATTTATACGATGAGAAAGATTTGGTTCTGCATGTTATGACGAACCTGTTATCTGGATATCTACAAACTAATTCATCAATTCCTTTGTAGACAAAGTCAAAGGCTTCCTTTGAAACTTCATCCAATCCGTCTAGAAGAATGAGTAGTTTCCCATCTTCTAATAGCTGTGAGACCTTTCCTGTAAGAGATGGAATGTAATTGGCGAAGTACTTTTTCATCGCTGACAATATGTTGTCAAACTTTAGAGAAGAAATCGATCTGAGCTTCACGTATATAGGAAGCACTATTTCACCCTGGAGTGGATTGTCAAAGTGGTAGAGGGCCAAATGCTTCAGAAATGTCGATTTTCCTGCTCCAGGGAGCCCAAGTATCATTAACCGTCGATTTTCTGCTATAACATCTTCTGCTTTTAGAAAATTCTTTCTCCTGTCTTCACTTTTGCTGTAAGACGTTATCCTCTCACTATACGATTCAGCAAAAACTTCAGCCGTTTCCCTTTCTGCTCGGCTTCTTGGGCTATCAAGAAAACGCGCCGCTGTATATATCTCTTCTAGTTGGATGGGCTTCTGCATGTCGAGTACGCAGATATTGCCGCAGTTATGCTCTAAGAGCCGTCTATATTCTTGCAGCTGACTTTTATCTGATAAATCGATGCTGTGACGAGCCGCAGCCTCCTCATATGTCATTCCTAACAGGCTCATGCATAAAGCCTCCAAAGTAGCGGAACGAACTGTAGGTGCATCTTTTTGGTCTCTATCTAATTTGCCTACTCCACGAGCAAAATAGTTGCGTATTGCTTTTGGTGATAGCTGTCCATCTAGCGAACTAGATATAGACTCAGCTGTCCGATTCTTACGTGAATATTCCTTTAAGAGTACAGAAAATACGCGTTCATCTGTTTTTACCAGCATAGTTGAGAATTGAATATAGTTTTACAGCTCAGATGATGCCATAAACAATATATCTAAAAAAAACTGGTTTGTAATACCTTTTTACATATTTTCAAAGTCACTGATAGAGGTAGTTTCAGGGAATCTTTCGGAACTTTCGGAAGTTGTTTTCTTTGTGAGTTTTTGATGTTTACTTTTGTTTGTTATGACCGGATTAAGTATGGTTATAGCCTCTGCTTCCCCTAATAAAATGCCTTTAGCTATTCTATTGTGTGATTTTAATCTGCATAGTGTATTCGTGTAAGTAGGTCAGGTTAATCTTTTGTGAAACACATCTTGGCTAAAACCCTCTGACATAAGAGGCATACAGAATTTTTGAGTACTTATTTTAGTTTCTCTGACTTACCTGATTCTAAAGAGACCGGTCATATCTTCGTCAGGCAGATCGGTCTAAATCTGCTGACCTTACTCTGCTTTATAAGCTATTAACGATATCGCTTAAGATCTGCCAAGCCGCTGGAGGGCTAGTTATGGAAACTGTTGGTCACGTATATACGACTGTTGGATATTATGCACATGTCTCCCCAAATTTTTCTAAAACGGAATGTCCTCTTCTAAAATAGCGCCAGCTACATGCGGATCAAAGTTGCGCGGCCATTTTGTGAGCTGATTATATCTGGCTCCAGATAAATCAGCTCCTTGCAGAATTCCGTCTTCTAGGTTTGCAGCCTTGAGATTTGATGAATTTAAGTTCGCACGTGTCAGATCAGCTTTTTTAAGATTTGTATGTTCTAAATTAGCTCTTAGTAAAGTTACTCCTTCTAAATTTGCGCCGCTTAAGTCAACTCCACTCAAGGTAGATTCTTCAAGTTTAGCTAGCGTCAAGACACAATCCGAAAGATCTGACCTAGTTAAGTCGGCTCCGATTAGATCAGCTTCTCGCAAGCTAGAACCACTCAACTTGACGTTGGGCATAGTTGCGTTACTCAATATGACTTTGTTGAGGTTGCACTGCTTTAGAACTGCCCCAGAAAGATTAGCTTCAGTCATGATTGCAGATAAGAAGATTGTTTGGTCACACTCAACTTTCTGAAGGCGGGCTTTACGCATATGGGCTTCAGTTAGATCTGCCTTGCTTAAATTTGCGGAGGACAACTCTGCACTGTTCAGAATTACCTCTTTAAGGTTAGCTGATTGAAGATTTGCACCTTGAAGATCTGCTCTCTCTAAGGAGATTCCGCACAGACTTCCGTCAACAACTGCTCCAGAGGCGCGGAGTTCCCGTAATGCACGTAGTGAGAAGCCACTACTTGAACTCCCTAATTCTCTAATAAGCTGTGCTTTTAATTGTCTTATCTGTTGTTTCTCATTGAAACTTTCTATAATTAGAACAGTTATGCCGATACTGACAAGCTCTGCGCTGACATTAGCGTAAAACTCTTGGACAAAGCCGCTCTTGAAAATTTTGCTAAAAGGCCATTCTTCGCGATAAAAAAATAGAGAACCTGATATTAGTCCTAATACTAAAAGGAATGTTGCTGCGATTTTCACTCTTGACATTTTTTAAGCACCCTGAACCGAGCTACTTTCAACTGTCAATTTGACTTTGATAGAAGCCTCGCTCGCAACTTGAGCGATATAAACATTACCTTCAGGTTCCATATTGAACCCTATCTCAATCTCTGCTTTTGATATCCTGCTCTCTTTAGATCGAACATCAGCCAAAGCTTGTAAAATAGGCTGACAGGCCCTTTCAATCATTGGAGCCATATCATTTAGGCTGCCTTGTGTCTGCGAAGCGAAGTCTGATGAGATCGGTCTTGAGTCGTATTCATCAGATGTAACTTCTATAAGAGAAGCATCTTCTAAACGAATTAATTGACTCGTTCTGCCTCGGTTAATGCCCATGTAGCTTGGCTTTGTTTATATAACGTTCAATCATTCTACTTCTGGAATGAACGGGAGATCAGTCTAATCCCGTGAAGTCGTCTGTGGACTGTGGAAATATGTAGATGTAGTACAGCAACCTAAGCTTAACGATATGAGAAATAAGAGAGATAGCTCGAATATCTATATCTCAAACCACGGTTTACAAGACACTTAAAGGTCATATCTGACGGGGCTTTGGCGTTTTGGACGCTGCTTTGAACTAGTTACTTTCGATGCCAGCTTCGCTGAGATCGTATTCAGCAGACACCTGCCGCTATAGAAAGTAGGATAGTATCTAATAAGGTAACTATTAGGTACTCAGGATGGTCTCGTTACAGAACATTCAGTCACTCACTGACTTCCGCCACAACGCCAAGAAGTATGTAGAGCAGCTTCAGACAACGCAAGCGCCGCTGGTGCTCACCGTCAATGGCAAAGCCGCCGTCGTGGTAGAAGCCGCTGAAGCCTATGAAGCATACCAAGCCCGCATCCGTGAGCTAGAAGCAGAGGTAACTGCCCTGAAGCTGCAAACGCTGAAGGATGCGGTTGCCGTCGGCGCACAGCAGGCGGAGCAGGGCCAGTTTAGCGCTCGTAGCTTTGACGAAATTATTGCAGCAGCGCAATCGGCAGTCAGCGGCCAGTCGGCTAGTTAGATGTACGACATTCGGTTCACAGAGCAAGCCGATGCCGATCTGCTAGGCATCTATATCTATACGTACAACACCTGGAACGAAAACCAAGCTATTGAGTATACCGAGGGCTTGAAGGCTACGGTCAATAAGCTAGCAGAGAACCCAGAGCGACTAGGCACTGTAGACCGCTCTACGGTGCGTCCAGGCTACCGCAGCTACCGCTACGAGAGCCATCTAGTGTTCTACCGAGTGTCTGGTCAGTTTGTGGAAGTCGTAAGGATACTGCACAAGCGCATGGACGTAGGAACACAGTTCCCTAGCGAAGAATAGCGGTGCGATCGCCAGTCGCCGGGTAACAAACTAGAGATTGTTGCTTATCGAAACTCTTCTCTTAGAAATCCTTACGAAGCTGTAGTAGCGATCACGCTGAATGTTTGTTCTGGTTCCTGCTGATCTCGCTGTGCAGTATACAAGTCAAACAACTCTCTGCAAAGCACCACAAAATGTAGAACAAGATATCACCAGCTCATATAAAGACTGGTTAGACTCAATATGAAATATCAAATTAAGATTGTATTAGCTCAACATAAGATGAGACTAGAATCCAAAAATTAGTCCACTTAGTTCATCGTCTCAACTTAAGACAGTCCTTAATCCCTTGCAGGGGTACCAACTTAAGCCGGGACAAAAAGCTCTGGTTAAGGATGCGTGAATAAGCCCATTAGACAAAAAGCTCTGCAGCAAAGCCCAGAGCCATGTATCGTCACCCTAACAAGATTCAAACATGGGT
>NZ_JADEXO010000080.1 GCF_015207105.1 cf. Phormidesmis sp. LEGE 11477 | reverse complement strand
AAGGTACTGACAAAGGAGATGTCAGGGGACAGATCTCCTTCATCAACGAAATCTTCGGAGTGGCTGCTTAATCAGGGAGGTAACGAGGGAGTCATTCTATCTCCAGTAATTTATTGCAACAGAGCCGGATTCACGGCTTTAGTTCTCTTTTGGCCTACTATCCTGAAGAAGGTGTAACAATTGGTGTGCTTTCAAACCTTGAAAACAGCCTGCCTGAGAGAATTGCTGATGTGATCGCAGCGATCGCAGTTAAGAAAGCTGAAATAGTTCCATACTAGCTCACTTATCGATTGAGCTTAGTACAACAAAATGTCTGAGTTATTCAGACGACGAATCTAGATTCATCAGCCTATCTACTCGCACACCTTCTCCAAACTCTATTCCAAAATGAGACTTCAAAAGTGTTCGGTAGGCTTGGCCATCTGCTAGCAACTGCTCTTGACGCTGCTCTCCTACCCTGATGATTAGGCGGCTATTCGATAGCGTGATCCGCCCGTTTCCTGTCGCCAGAGTGCATAGCGATTTCTGCGTGAAAGTTGACTCTGGCGATATCTGCTGATGCTGGCACATAGCGCTGAATTCTTCTAGGTGGTGAGGCGTTAGTGAAAAAATATACTGTGAGTTCCAAACAGAATGCTGTCTACGCTGGAGTATTCTTTCAGACCCCGATTCGATTAAACGATACGAGCCACCAAACTGTAGATTCTCTGCTTCGGTATCGAGTCGCAGCGGCTCTAAAAACGAATCTCCAAACCCTACGTCTGCAATCCAACGATCTTCTAGCTCAACTAGCAGCAGCAGATGGTCAAATTCAAATCCTGGTTGAGCACCGCTAAATACTCGCGCAGACAACAGCCTCACCGTAAAACCAAACTGATCGAGCAGCCATCCAAATAGTCCATTAAGCTCGTAACAAAAGCCACCTCGTCGGTGCCGAATAATTTTGTCGTAGAGCGACGGCAGCGAAAGGATAATTGGCCGACTTAAAAAAATATCTAGATTCTCAAAGGGAGCAGCAAGCATATGAGCCCGGTGCAGTTGCTTAAGAGACTCGGCTGTAGGCTCACGTGACCCTTTGTAGCCGATACGATCGAGATACGCTTCTACATTCATGACTTTACATCGCTTCTACATTCATGACTTTACATATCTGTGCATGCCGCTATTACCCTCTGGTAATTACTCTAATCTCAGATAGGGAAACAGGGCTTGCCAGCTCAGCAAAGGAGAATATGGAATTTAAATCTGTAGAGAATATAGCTGTTTTTCTATGGCATCACAAGCTACTTTTGTCCCATTCTCTGATTTCATGCTGTGTCCGATTTCTGCTGCTTTCTTCATATAGCTAGAATCCTCGATCAGCGTTTTCAGTTCCTTTGTTAGCCGCGTTGCAGTGCAGTGCGATCACATCAGCGTACGAGAGGTTCCTAATCGTTGAACTCTTGCTGCGTTGTCTGGCTGATCGAGACTGTATGGCGTGATGATAGTTGGACGCTCAGCCCTCAGCGCCTGAGCTGTTGTGCCGATTCCGCCCTGATGAATAATCGCACAGGCGCGGGAAAAGATTTTTGAATAAGGCGCATAGTCGCAGGTGAAGATACTAGAAGGTAAGCTTTGAGGCAAAGAGTTTTTGCCGAGCAACAACACTGCGCGCCGATTGAGGCTGATAGTAGCCTGCACACTTTCGCGATAGAAATCACCGGGCGCATTGACTGCTGCTGAACCCAACGTAAATACGAGCGGCGGCTCGCCAGAATCCAAAAAGTTTAACAGCTCTCGGCTAAGCGGCGGCTCTGCATCGCCATCGTAGAAAGTGAAGCCAGTGGTGACGACATTGGGCGGCCAGTCAGGTTTGGGCGTACCCAACACGGATGAAAATAAAGCCAATACTAAATAAGGAGAGTATTTGTCATTCCCAACAATTGGGTTTTTGATGGGGGGTAGCCCTAGTTTTTCTCGAAGTTTATAGACAGGGTTGCCCCACGATCGAGTGGCCACCTTCGCCAAGTCGATAGCCCAACGATTGACCTTTGGCCCTAGGAGATGCAGCTGTGCCAGGGCAGGATATATCGAGGTCATCAGCGGTTCATAGGCTGAAAAGAATGCAGCCGGGGCCAAAACGCAGCTAGCCCAAGGTAATTTCAGCACTTCGGCGACTAGAGGTGCGGCGTAAACAATCTCGTGAGCGATTAAGAAGTCGGCATCTTTTGTGATTGCCATCAAATCGTCATAGGTGTCTTGCACGCTACCTAAAACAATGTCTTTGAGAACTACCTTCGGCCCCGTTTTGGCGTTCATTGATTGCTTAATTAGCTCGGGATCTTCTGGCAAACTAGGGCGAATGGCTCGAAATTCGAGCCCTAAAGATTCAATTTTGTTTCGATAGCTTTCTGTTGTGGCCAGCACAATGCTGTGGCCGCGATCGCGCAACTCCAAGCCTAGAGCCAGTATAGGATGCAGATCGCCTAGAGACCCCCACGTAGTCAAAACAATTCGGCTCACGACTTTACCCTCAAGATTTCAACAACTGCTCATCTTTTACATGTACATTAATCAGGTGATAATCACTTCATGTGCTCAATCGCCCGTCTTCGATGTGCAAAGTGCGATCGGCAATATCGAGAATGCGAGCATCGTGAGTCACCAGTAGAACAGTACAGTGCTGACGGTGGGCGAGCTGCTGAATTAAATTGACAACGTCTCGCCCAGAGTGGCTGTCCAGCGAGGCGGTAGGCTCGTCGGCAAGGACGATCTTGGGTTCAGAGACTAGGGCACGGGCGATCGCAACCCGCTGCTTTTGTCCGCCGGAAAGCTGGCTCGGATGCTTGTGACTATGCTCATCTAAGCCGACAGTTTTTAGCATTTCGTGGGAGCGATCGCGGCGATCGGACAATGACCCGCCATGTAGCTTCAACGCCATTCCTACATTCTCTGCCGCTGTCAAACAATCTAGCAAATTATGAGACTGGAATATGAACCCAATCTGAGTTCGTAGCTTGACTAGCTTACGTTTACGCGCTCCCTTTAGTTCTTGATCGAGAATCTTCAGGCTTCCTGACTGCACCGAACGCAGAGCACCCATGAGCGTAAGTAGAGTTGTTTTTCCACTGCCGGATGGCCCCGTGAGCAGCACAATTTCACCCGGACGAAGTTCTAGATTTATATCGGTTAGTACGGTTCGACAGAGCTGACCTTTGCCGAAAATGTGACTAAGATTGTTGACCGTCACTGTCGAAGACATATCGGAATCTCTCTGTTGAAGAACAATTTAAGGACAGTTAGAAAACATCGGCAGGATCGGCTGATTGGAGACGACGCATGGCGATCGCACCCGACAAACTACACATCACCAGCGTGAGCACGAATATCTGAACGGCAACAGCGCTCTTCATCACCAGCGGAATTCGAGTCATCACCGTCAACACCTGATATAGCCCCAAAGAGGTGATAAACCCAGGAATAAATCCCAGCACAGCCAGCAAAATCGCTTCTAGCAATACGACTCTTAGCAGCGCCGCATCGCTATAGCCCATCGCCTTAAGCGTGGCATATTCCGGCAAATGATCGCTAATATCGGTATAGAGTACCTGATAAACAATCACAGTACCTACAACAAAGCCCACCATGCTACCGAAGCCAAAGATAATGCCACCCGGATCTTCATCTGTAAATTTTTTCTCCTTGGCCAGCAGCTCCTCCATCGTCAAAACGTCTACAGAATCTGGCAGATAGTTCTGAAGCTTTTCCTGTACCGCTGCCACATCGCTTCCCGCTTCCAGCATCAAGATCCCTAGACTTACCTGCTCTAGCGCCTGCGGCCCGGCCCACTGGGTATAGTTCCAGTCACTCATTACCACCGTGCCTTTCTCTATGACGGTGCTGCCCAAGCTGAACAGTCCGACGACTCTAACTCTGCGGCCTCCCATCAGGGTTTGCACACCCTCAGCAGTTGATAGCAGCGTAGGAATCTCTCCTAAAGAAGGCTGAGAGAGCCGATCGAACAAAACAGCATTTGCAGTGCTGAGGCGATCGCGCTGCTGCTCTACCTCTGGGATATCTAGAATCGGCTGCTCTAGATTAAAGGCTACAATACGCACCTGATTCCCGAAGATATCACCAGCGCTTTCTTCTTCCGGTGACTGCTCAAGGTCCCCCTCAGAAGAACTATCTTTTGAAAATCGTTCTGAAGGTGGTCTGAGCTGACTGGGATCTGTCCAGTTTGCGTTGCTGATATACATCGGCGAGGCCATGCCGACACCCTCTACCGAATCTGCTTGCAGTAGGTAGGCACGCGGAATAGTAATAGGTATGCGTAGCGTAGGACTAAATGAAGACATTAGAAAGAGATCTCCTTTTAGACTTTCATGTAGGGTGGTTGCACCATCCGTTAGCAAAGTCTGCAATCCCATCATGGTAAACATCAGAATATTAGCGAAGCTCACGCCAGTAATCGCGACTGCTAGTCGGATCTTCTGATGAGAAAGCTGCGCCCAGGCTAATGGTTTCTCAAAAGGTATCTGCTTCACTAGTTTCCAACGAATAAGAGACTTCCACATAAGACAAGTCCATTTGTAATTGTGCTGACAGCCATAGCTCGTTATCCATCCGTGTCAATAGCGACTCTCACCTGCATGCCAGTGAGCGCTGCAACCCGCTCGCTATCTTCATCATCCAGGCGAACTTTCACCGTGACTACGCGTGCATTGACATCTTGAGTCGGGTCAGCCTCTTCTCCACCGAAGTTCGCTTTCCCAATTTGCAGGCCGATCTGATCGACCGTCCCAGTGAGATCTGTTTCTACCCCGCCGTATTCGCTGGTTACTTTTACTGGTTGTCCCAAGCTCACTCTGCGAATATCAGTTTCGTACACCTCTGCGATTACCATCATCTGATTGGTTTGAGCCAGTTCTACAATGCCTTGCTGCGTATTCACCTGCTCTCCTACCTGAGTGTTGATTCGTAGAATTTGGCCAGCGACAGGGGCACGGACTAGCACGTCATCTAGATCCGCCTGACTTTGAGACACCTGCATCTGGGCCTGTTCTAGCTGAGCCGCAGCAATTTCAACGTTTTCTGGCAGAACCTGGCTAAGCTCAGTTAGCCGCGCCCGCTCTTCAGAAATTTGAGCGGCCAGTGTTTTTTCAGTTTCTTCTTGGGTAGATTGCTCTAGAGCTAAATCCGCCTGAGCCGTCTCGTAGTCGCGCCGGGCCACATCTAGCTCTATCTGTTCAATAGCGCCAGCAGCGGCCAGCGTTTGATAGCGCTGGTACTTTGTCTGCGATTCTCTCAGCACAGCCTGAGCTTTCTCAACAGCAGCCTGTCGCTGGCGTCTTTGAGCCTCCATCTGAGCCTGCAAGCGAGCAATGGTTTCTCTTTGCGCCTCAAGCGCGGCTGGCTTCACATTGCCGTTTTGCTGTTGGGCCAGCTCTGCCTGCCGCTGTCGTACGAGTGCGTAGGCAGAACTCAAATCGGCCTGTCGCCGTTCAGCCCCCTGAAGCACGGCAATTACCTGCTGCGCTTCTACTCGGTCGCCTTCACCGACTCGAATTTCGTTAACGCGACTATCCGCCGCATTGGGCACCGATAGCCGAATCACTTCGCCTTCTGGCTCAATTCGGCCTAGGGCCACCACCGAGTCGATTGCTACCGAGACGGGTAGAGTCTCGTCTTCTGTTGTTTCAGTAAACGGCAAGGTGCATCCGACAGAAATAAAGGTGGTGATAGCCAATAGAAGACTCCATTGAAGAAACGTTTTTTGAGTCATATGCTATTCGTAAGCTGCCTTTAGTTTTAGCTCAGGTTGTTTGGCGATCGCGATGACTAATGTCATCAAATTGGGTGACGTTTGTATCAATACCTTCTCAATTGATTGTTCTCAGTCGATTGTCAATTCATTTGGTTGTGACTGCGTTTAGCCACTGCGTGAGCAAGTCGTAAATCTTCTTTGTATCTAACGCGACTAAGGTTGCCTTCTGCCCGTAGAATGCTTAACGTACTAAGGTTTACAGCCACTGACCAAATTGTATCAAAATCTCCTTTACGAGGATATTGGCAGGCAAAGCCATATTTTTCTGAGAGAATATTTTGGCAGGTCTCTAGCGATAAACTGTCTTTCTCTTTCTCTAGTGCCTGGGTGATAGCCTCGTAGCGCGTCTCTGCCTCATACCAGTTTCTGTGTTCATTTTTCTGTAACCGTCTCATAGTCGGTAGCTGAAAATTATTGGTCGCAACGATAAACGGCGCGTTCTTTTCTGGATATCTGACTTCGAGCCGTTCTGGCGCTGATTCGACAACCGCTAGCTCTCCTGACCTATCGGCTAGGATAAGGTTTTGGTAGGTTGAGAGGGGTAGGGATTTGAGCCATGCGATCGCACTCTGAACGCTCGAACATTTTTCGAGCAGACCCCGTATAACCAATTGAAAATTGATACCCGGTTGCGAAGCAATCCCGTCTACGAACGTATAGCCGACTGCTAACCCTCTGTCATTGACACCGTCTTCTCTACCGATGAAAGTATCGCCCTGTCCTACAAAGCTGTTGAACCCTGTTGGTTCGATTAAGCTACTCTCACTAAACTTTTTGAACTGCTTGAAATAATCATGATTGCGTCCGAAAAGCACACCTTGGTCAGTGACAGCCGCAAAACAGCTACAGTGCGGTGCCGATTGCGTTATCCCGATACTCAAGAGAAAACAGACTAAATACTCATAATCACTTTTTGTACCTGTTGCAAAGCCTTTGATCTCTTCACAAATTTCTGGATAAAACTGACGTGTAAGCTTTGCTGAGGACATTATTAGGTTGGTGTTGTCTCCGGGTAGCAAATCCGGTAGCTGTGATGTTCGAAAACCATTCTTATAAAGTAGCGTCCCGTAGTGATGACCCATTGCGTAATGGGAACCACGTAATCTTGGATGATACATAGGGGTCTGGTATAGTTCGCGATAACTGTGGACGACATTGGCTATGAAACCTAGTCATCCGGCAAACCCATGATAGATAAGTGACTTTTTTCATACCATAGCGCTACGTCATGTTTTCTCATGACGAAAGTCATTAGGTTGATCGTAATACTTGATTGAAAATGAACAGACCGTCTTCTGTCTCAACTTTGTGAGGAATCAAACCATGAATTCTACAATTAAACTAACTCTCGATATATTGATGGGAGCCGTCATTCCCATCGCGATCTTGAACATGCTCAATGAGCAGCTTGGGACTGTTACCACTTATGTTCTCGCGGCTTTAGTGCCTGTTGCGTGGGTCTTTATTGATTTATTGCTTATTACCAAACGCTTCAATTTTATTACCAGCTACGTCGGCGCTTTTGCGATCGCAAGGGGCATATTAATCTCTGGGCCAGAGCAGTAGTAGCTAGAGTGCATGTGACAACATCCAAAATGGCAGCTGACTACTCGGTTCTGTGCCCGCATAGATTTGCTCAAATCCAAGATGCTCATAAAGCGCTACATTCTTGTAATTGTCTGTTCTAAGAACGCAGGCGGTGCGGCCGCAGCGTTGCATGTTGCTAAGCGCTGATTGAATCATTTGCGCCCCAAACCCTTTACCTGCGAACTTTGGATGCACACCGACTACCCACAGATAGGCGTATCCCTTCAGCGCTCTTTTTTCAATTTCACGGTCGCAAAATGCTTCGTGACTTTCAAGTCGATTAAAGGCAGGCTGGCCTATTCTGAACGGCATCCAAATCATGCCGCTACAAGCAAGCATCGGTAGGGTCAAAGGAAGGCGATCGCCTGAAATCCACAGCAAGATGCCCTGACCATTTCGCGTAAGTTCTACGTTGCCATACTGAAGATTGCAGTGGATTAGAGGGAGAAAAACCTTTGCAAGATTCTTTTCGCGTGCGACCGCATTAGGGAAAACATAAGACATCAACGGATCTCTTGAAAAGGCCGCACCCAGTGACTCAGCGGCTATTTTCTGCTGAGCACCAGTCAGTAAAAGAGATTTCTCATGAGCCTTGTGATTAGCTGACGACAACGATTGATAATTCTGCATTATTCTTGCTCACATTACTTTTGGTTCATAATTTTACTAAACGCAGGTCGAGACTGAAGCCGCTGAAGATACGCTGCAATGTTGCTATGTTTGTCACTTAGTAAGCCGAGCAAGTTGGTCGATAACAGACTTACCGCAAGCATAATATCTGCCCCTGTGAAATCGTCTCCGACGATATATCGACTGCCATTCAGGGCCTGATCAACGTATCCGATAGCAATGTCAAATTCTTTTTTCATGACGGCGATCTTCTCAGGCAGCACCGCTTCAAAACGATATATGGCGCTCAAGTACGGACTAATCGTTCCTTCAGGGTAGTGAATCCACTGTAGGTACTTCGGCTGGAGCAGTAAGCCTTTTGGCGGTGCGAAACGACCATCCCCATAGCGTTCAATCAAATACTCTACAATCGCACCCGATTCGCACATGGTAATAGGCCCATCTTCAATCGTTGGGAATCTGCCAGTTGGTGTATTTTGAGCAAATATTTTGCCTTCTTTAGGAAGCCGAAGTTCGGGTGTTTCTAGGCTGTAGGCTAGGCTGAGTTCTTCAAGTAACCAAAGTATTCTTAGCGATCGTGTCTTGGGATGGTGATAGAGTTTAATCATTTGTTTTGTAATACTTTTAGGCTCAATATAAATAGGCTAAACTCGCTATACGATGGCGATTAGCCACCAGAACGTATGACAAAAGTCATTGGATTAAGCTAGATAATGGATTGTTCAAGTCTTTTTGCTTCCCACAAGGGTTTGAATAATTAAATCCCTGTTATTTTTCTTTCGGTGCATTTTTTCAATGACAATCAAATGACAGACCAGACATGCTGAGTAGCACTTGTATTACCCTTTTTAGCACTGCAACGCTTCCAATGATCGTTCAAGCTCAAACAAAATTGAAATCCTAGAAGAGATAGAGGTTATTTCGGAGATTCTAGATGGCACTTTTCTGCCGAAAGAGTCGGAGAGCCCAGTTTGCCACCATCGTGAATAAGTCTTTTCTGTCAGGAGCGTCTGCCACCGACTCGTCTGAAACCTCACAAGCATTTGCAGACGCTCCTTCTAACCACTGAGTGCCGGAGGCTATTAACGCTACTCGCATATCGGCGATGTGCCAAGTGCCCTACGGTAATGTACTGATGTCTACCGTCAATCTCTCTAGCTGCACTTCTAGTTCTGGTGACATCTCTGTCTGATAGCGCCCGCCCAAATGTTCGGCAAAGAAGCGTTCTAAGGCGGCTGTCATCGCTAGCGCGTTAATCTCTTTTCTAAATCCGTGCCCTTCATCTGGTGCAACCAAATATTCTACGGGTCTGCCTAAGTCTCTTAGCGCTCGGACAATTTGATCAGACTCTTGCTGAAGAACACGCGGATCGTTTGCCCCTTGAACAACTAGCAACGGAGCTTGAATCTGATCTGCTGAAAACAGAGGAGACTGAGCTTTTAACCGGTCGTGATCGCCTGGGTCATTCGGATCGCCCACTCGCAAGTCCATAGAATCTTGAATCGGCACCCAATACGGTGGAATATTTTCCATCAACGTGATCAGGTTAGACGGACCCACCACCGAAGCCCCGGCTGCATAGTGCTCTGGCGTAAAGGCTAGACCAGCTAGAGTCGCATAGCCTCCATAGGAAAATCCCATAATCCCTATTCGCTCAGGATCGGCAATGCCTTCGTCAATTAAATACTGTACGCCGTCTGTGACGTCGTGCTGCATAACGCCTGTGCCCCACTGTTGATTGCCCGCATTCAGAAAGGTTTTGCCATAGCCCGCAGACCCTCGAAAGTTTGGTTGCAGGACTGCGTAACCGCGATTGGCGTAAAACTGAGCCACTGAACTATAGCCCCAGTAGTCTCTTCCCCAAGGCCCACCGTGAGGAAAAACAACAACAGGTAGACCCTCTGAAGAGATTCCTTTAGGCAGCGTTAGATAAGCCGGAATTTCTACGCCATCACGAGCTTCGTAGCGGATGGGCGTGGTAGATGCCAAATGTTCGCTGGGTAGCATGGGCCAGGCATCATAGAGTTTTTCAAGCGTCTGAGCGCCACGGTCAAACAAGTACATAGCTCCCGGATTGACATCGCTTTGAGCGCTGATCAAGGCAAGCTGAGCGTCAGAAGTAACAGAGTCTACTGAAAGCTCAACATCAGGAAGCTGTTGCTGAAGGAAGGCTAAATCGGCTGACCAGGCATCTGATTTTGGATAGATGCGGCGGCGATCGCCCGCATAATGAGTTGCCACCAATTCATCGGTTGCTGGTGAAAACAGCGCTCCGCCAAAATCTACCTGCTGCTCTGGATCGCTCTCCACGAGCTCGGTCTCTCCGGTGCTAATATCGAGCAGCTCTAACTGAGTAAGGTCTACTCCTCTATTGGTTTGGAGATAAACCTGCTGGCCGTTGGGATGGAAGCGGAGCATTCCGCAAGTTTCTTCGAGACGACAGGTATAGATAGGCGTTAGGTTACCGTTCTCTTCTACTTTGAGAATTTCCTGGCCATTTTCAGCAGACTGGCGATAGGCCAAGCGGATATTTCCCTGTAGATCAGCCCCCCAACCAGCGACAGTGCCGTCATTTTGAGCTAATAGAGTGCGATCGCCTGTCGCCAGATCCAAACGATAAACATCGTGTATTCTTGGATCGCGATCGTTGAGCCCGATGATAATCTGATTCGGGGTCTCTTTAGGAATCGCATACAGCATGGCTGTAATATTTTCTATCGGTGTCAGGTCACGCGCGCCCACGCCAGCTTCTCCCACAACTTCTGGCTCTACCGCATAGAAACGGAAATTTTCATTGCCGCCTGTGTCTTGTCCATAGAGAATATAGCGACCATCGGCACTCCAAAAATAAAACATAATCGGACTCTGGGCATCCGCTGTGACAGGGCGAGCCGCCGCCATGGGCTCATCAATGTCCTTTACCCAAACGTTAATAACGCCATCCAACGGTTTTTGAAAGGCGATAAATTGACCATTGGGAGAAAGCTGCGCCCCTGAAATTTCTGGATCAGAAAAGAACAGCTCTCTTTCAATTAGGGGGGGCAAGGTGGCGCGATCGCTTGGTTCTTCAGCAGCGGCGACCGTGGGCGATAGAAGCGGCAACGGCTGGCGAATAGGCCCTAGAGGAATAATGCTAGCAGATACAATCATCAGCCCTACGCCTAGATAAGATAGTTTCATATTTAATCAGTTGTTGAAGACTCAGATTCAAAACACTGGGTATAACTCACTAAAAATTTAGCAAGTCTGCTGATCTTTTTCCATATCTGAAAGTCATTGCGTCCTATGACCTTTGTCACCCAAATTAGGTCATGGAAGGGCATAGGAAGGCAAAACTACAGAATAATCTCGCCAGCGCTAGACACAGTTCGATAGCACTTTAAAAAGACCTTAGCCAGGATACAAGAATGTCTGAATCTGCTGATTGAAGTCTCGTGCTTCTTCATAAGCACCATGTCCTAGATCTTTGTATAAAACAAGCTGACTGTGCTTTATCTTAGATGCTATTTCTTGCGAGGTGCCTTTGCCAGCTACGCGATCGCTATCTCCGCCAATGACTAGCGTGGGACACTGGATAGCTCCTAACTCTTGATAAGCGTCATGCGTAAGGCAGGCCGATGCCTGAATCAAAAATCTAGCAAAGGATGTAGGTTTGCCAACTCGGCTGATAATTGGATAAAAGGGTCGATAGTTTCTGAGCTGCCTATTGGTGAATGTCTTTTCCATCGTGTCAATCACTAGGGAGCGATAGTCGCCTGCTTTCGCCATGTCTATCCATCTTTTCACAACGCGCTGGAGGGTTTCAGTTTGCCTGGCGAGCGAGACTGCGATCACTAGCTTCGCGACGCTGCTAGGAAAATCAATCGCCAAATGCTGGGCAATCATTCCACCTTGCGAAACGCCGATAACACAGGCTTTTTCAATGCCTAGTTTCTCCAAAGCAACATTTTGATCGCTGGCCATATCTCGCGTGCTGTAGCTAGCTGGCAATTCGTTTTTCCGGCTAAAAATATACACTCTAAAATCTTTAGCAAATCGTCTGTAGTAAAAAGTGAGCGGTAGAGCCTGATGCTTGACAGTCTTGAAGCCATCACTTAGCCCAGGTAAAATCAAAAGAGGCTGCTGCCCTTTGCCGAATGCAACATAGTCCATGCACGTATTTTCAAGAACTACAGTATTTTCTTCAATTGTCGACAACATGGTCTCAAAATCGTATTCTAGAAAGATATTTGAAAAGCGTAGGCACTCTTTGTACATTTCACTTTATACATATTTCACTATAGCTGAGCACTGCTCGCGATCGCGATGACAAAAGTCACCGAACTCAATGACTCTTCGCTATAGGAGACAGCAGCAGCTTTCGTTTTTATTGAAGAGATATCGTTACTAACAAAGTGCTCACTATCAAAGCGCATTTTTCTGGGAGTACAAATGATTGCTGAAACAGCAAAAGGACCCATTGAATACCGCCTTGAGGGCATTGGCCCGACTGTCGTTGTGCTAAATGGCGGACACTGTAGTCGAGAAAGTCGATTCTCTCATGAGAAACTGGCAGCATGCGGATTTTCAGTGCTAACACCTTCTCGTCCTGGCTATGACAGTACCCCCTCATCGGTGGGTGAAACAGCTCGAACTGCCGCCGATGCGATCGCGCTTTTACTCGATCAGCTACAAATATCCACTGTGGATATGATCGGCATCTCGGCTGCTGGCCCCACAGCTCTGGCTTTTGCTCAGCAACACTCTGAGAGGCTGCGTAAGCTGGTGCTAGAGTCAGCGATCGCAACGGCCTGGGACGAGCCTATTAAACGGCGATCGCGACTTTTGTTTGGCCGCACTCAGCGTCTCACGTGGGCAGTCACAAGACTTGCCCTAAAGTTAGCGCCCAAGCTAACGGTGCAAACGATGATGAGAGAACTGACCACGCTGCCGGTCAAACCCGTCATGCAGCAGATGGGCCAGCATGACTTTCGATTTATCTGTCAGATGCTAAAAACTTCGCAGTCGGGCACTGGGTTTATGAACGATATTGAGCACTATCTTGATAGTCTAGACGGTATTACCGCTCCGACACTGGTGATGTATTCTCCTCACGACAGTGTTGTTTTGCCCAAGCACGCAAAACGAATTGCAGCGTCGGTAAAAAATTGCGAATGCTATGAAGTGCCTGCCGATAGTCATCTGATCTGGATAGGACGGTTTTCTAAGGATGTGTGGTACAAGCGTCTGTCGTTTCTGAGTTCATGAATGACATTGCGATCGCCCTCTTTCTCTAACCCTCCTCCAATAGTGAGCTGAGAATTCGAGCCGATCACATGTATTTAGGCAAGCAGATAACCGTCTGCTGATCCGAGATAGAAGTGACAAAAGTCATCGATAAACATGACTGGTCGCTATCGCAGAGGCGCTATACATTGAACTACGATATGGGGCAACTATCAGTAAAATTAATAACAGCAGGTGTTTTTCCCATGGCTTCTAAACGTTCAGAGTTTCGATCGGCGGCTAGCAACGTCTCTTTCTTCTTGAAAGGTGCAGGAGCTGGCCTGATTGTTTTTCTTTTAGTAGGGGGTGCCTGGCAGGTGACTCACTTTTGGTGGGTGATGGCAGGCACGAGCTTAACCTGCGGCTGTGTTAGTGCTGTTCTCCATTTAGAATTTCAAAAAACGTTGACGGCGCTAATGGATAACCTGCCCTGGATCTGAGGCTCTCTTGCAACAGCCGAGATGACTGAATTTTGTCTGATTAAATTGACTGCTTTGGCGACGGTTGATGGCAGAGATTTCTTACTTGGCCCAGTATCCAATGCTTGCTCTTAGTTTGATGATTCGTATTGCCTTCCATACTGTTTTTTTGACTACCGTAATAGCGCTGCTTGCTGATAATAGCGCTTTAGCGTTAGCCGAGCTTCTAACAACAGCATTCTCGATGTCTGATGCAAAGCCTGAAGTAAAACTTGAAACAAACCCAAAAGCAAAAGAGTATTTGCCTGAGACGTTACGAATGTCCATTCGGACTATTCATGCTCAGTATTTAGGAGAATCTCTAAACAATGTGCAGATTGTCAGCTATCGATCAAGAATCTGGAACGATAGCTGTCTGGGAATAAGCAGCGTAGATGAGATCTGTCTACCAGCGCTGACAGAAGGTTGGATTGTGGAGGTCACCGCTGGTGATCAATCTTCCAGCAGCTTTTATCACGCAGATGCAACCGGGAACAATATTCGGTTCGCTTCTTCTAGAACCGACCAGCCACCATCCGAAGATTTGCCCGAGACTATACAGAGTTCAGTACGTGCCATACACGCTAGATACCTAGGTGTTTCTGTTGAGAATGTACATGTTATTAGTCATCGGCCACAAACCTGGAGCGATAGCTGTCTCGGTCTCGGTGGGCCAGCCGAAAGCTGTCTCTCAGTACTGATAGAGGGCTGGATTGTAGAAGTAGCAGATCTTACTGAAGACAGCGATCGCCTGGCCTTCTACCATACTGATTCGACTGGCGAGAGCATTCGACGTTCTACGAATAGAATTAGCCACCCACCTACCGATTGCCCCGATCATAGGTCTTCCCTTCGTTTTTCTTAGAGTTTCTAAGAGATTTTTGACGAGTTTTACCCCCGAACCGCATTGAAGGTCGCTCAGTATCAGTCTCTATTTCCGACTATCTGAATTGACAATGCGTTTCAAAAAGAATAACTCGAAATCTATTCGACGGCTGTTGAATGCGGCGGCGATCGCGCTTTTTTCTGGTGTAGCCGCCGCGCTACCAGCAGCTTCTGCCGAAAAGATGTATTTCGACTATGGCTATCTAAATCGAGCAATTTCTACAGCTTCTCTAGAAGCTTTTGTAGAAGAGGGCACTGTTAATAGCGAGCTAGCGCCCTACCTAAACAGGATGTCAGTCTTCAGTCATCAAGAGTTACAGCAGTTTCTAAACACGCCCTTATCAGCTTCGACTACGGGTGTTCTGGGGCAGTTTAGCAATCCTTTTGTGCTCTCTCAGTGGCTACAGGCACCGACAGGAGACTTAGTTCTAGATACGCTGGGTGCGCTAGTTCAAACGCAGGGGCGTCAAAACGGACGCCAGGCCATGCGTGGGGCATTAGTTGCGGCGGCGGCTGACCCCGGCGGACTCTCGGTGATGAACGTTATTCGCTTCTACCCAACAGAAGCAGTGCGGTTGAATTTACCGAATATTTTGGCACTGGCTCAAAGCATTAGCGCTAACCGGAAAGCAACTGAACGATTAGTGGGTATGGCTATCGAGCAATCTAAGGTAGCCGCAGGCTTAGATCCTTCTATTGACTACAGCGCTTTGCCAGTTCTCTCGGATATGGCTCAGTTCGAGGTGATAAAACAGACGTTGACACTACAAGATCGCAGTCGCGCTAGCAGAGCTTCTCCGGGTAGCGCTTCTCGTCAGCAGCATCGCACCTACGCAGCAGATTTGTACTTACCCAGTAGCTTGCATGCTCCCTCAAAGAGCCTCTCGCCCCAGTCAATTCCCGTCATGGTCATTTCTCATGGATATGGCGATAGCCGTCATCTGACTGATACCGTCACACTAGCTCGGCAACTAGCAGCCAGCGGGTTTGCAGTCGCTGTGTTAGAGCATGTCGGCAGCAACAGAGACTATAGAGCCAATCTATCTCAAGGACTGACGCAAGAATCTTTTGAGGCGATGACGTTCATTAATCGACCTCTAGACATCAAGTTTCTACTAGATACGCTAGAGCAGAAAAACAGCACTGAGTTCCAAGGGCGTCTACAGCTAGAGCGGGTCGGCGTAATTGGCCATTCACTAGGGGGATACTCGGCGCTAGCCGCCGCTGGTGCCACTATCGATATTGAACGACTACAGTCTCAGTGCGATCCCACTACAGAGCTGACGCCTACTAAAGTGAACATGGCCCTGTTGATTCAATGTCGAGCGCTAGAGCTATCTGCCTCCCCTGAGACTTCTCAGCAGCTTGCAGATGGCCGATTGAAAGATGAGCGAGTCGCCCTAGTAATCGCCTTAGCACCGCTGACAAATTTGTTCGGCTCGCAAGGAATGAGTCAGATAGATGTGCCCGTTGTGATTATGGGGGGTGCTCGCGATGTCATGTCCCCTATCGTGTTAGAGCAGATGCACGCATTTCGATGGTTGCAAACCCCTCACAAGTACTTCTATCTGGCTGAAAATACCGCCCATACCCCTGAAATGAGCCGATTCATCTTGAATCTTTCTCAGCCTGAAACCGACATCATCAATAGGTTTGATCAGTCTGAAAGAGATCTATTCAAGCTAACCGTTTCTTTGGCGATCGCACATGGAAAAGTGCATCTACTAGACGATGCGTCATACCAGCCCTATCTAACCTCAGCATATGTCAACGCTGTTAGCCCCGAACTCACCCGCCTTCACTTGCTGAGAACCATGCCACCAGAATTCTAAGAGGTATAGATTGATTACTTTTGTCATGGCGATCGCACCTACAGCTACCGTACGATTGAAGTCATAAAAAGAGTCATCAGCGAGCAGCAAAGTAGGAGCATGACATCACCAACCGTCAAGGCAACCTGTCCTTCTATTCCTAGGATTCTGCGCTACTTAGAGTGGACATTTTTAGGAATCCTGGCACTCAGGACACTGTTCCCAATTTTTTATAAGCCACTGGGCTATGAAATTTCTAGCGGTGACTATGTCGTCTTAGGCGTTTTTATTCTATTTGTCGTTCTTAGCTTTTGGCTACCTATAGACCGTCCGCTGTGGCAAAAGAGAGCCTACCTGTGGATAGAAATTGGCGCACTGCTGGCGACGCGGTTGTTTTCTGGGTGGGGCCTAGACTTATTTCTATGGTTGGTGCTGGTCAAAAGCTGCTTTTTGCTGGGCCGTCGCGAAGTCATTTTTACCGCGATCGCCTCTGGCACGGTGTGGCAAATAGCGCTAGCCCAGTTCGCCTTTACGTATCTCAATAGACCTATCGAGGAAGCTCAAGCAGAGGTTACGGCCATGTATGAGATTCCTCAATCTATCCAAGTATTTGATTTTGTAATCAACAGTACGAGCATCTTTATCGCCGCTAGCTCGCTGATTATATTGCTGTGCCTGACAATTATCTCTGAGCGCAAAAGCCGTCAGCGAGAAGCCGCGCTCTCACAAGAAGTTGAGCTGCTAGCCGCCGATCTAGAACGCGCTCGCATTGCCCGCGATATTCACGATTCTATTGGACATACTTTAACCTCTTTAGACGTTCAGCTAGAGCTAGCTCAGCGGCTATACGAACGAAATTCGACCCAGGTTAAGCAGGCGATAGATACCTCTAAGATGCTTTCTAACCAGTCGCTACGAGAAGTGCGACGCGCAGTGGCTACGCTAAGAGAAAAATCTTTCGATCTTGATATGGCACTAATCCAACTGATAGAACCTTTAAAGTTCGATCCTAACTTATCTGTGGACAGCAAGCTGGATTTACCGAAGCTGCCGCTTCAAACTAGCCATCAGCTCTATTGTATTATCAAAGAAGGACTCGAAAATATTCGCCGACACGCGCAGGCACAAGCAGTCAGAGTACACAGTTGGACGACGCCTGAAAATGTTGTTGTTTATATTGAAGATGATGGTGTGGGTATAGATGCAGACGCGCTCGATTCTGGATTTGGGTTAAGAGGGATGCGAGAGCGATCGCACTCAATCGGCGGCCAGATGAAAATCAACAGCGCTCTAGGACAGGGAACGCGCATTGAGATTATAGTGCCTCATGATTAAACTCTTACTCGCTGACGATCAGGCTATCTTTCGTAAAGGACTGTCTTCTTTACTATCGCTAGAAGACGATATAGAAGTGATAGGAGAAGCCAATCACGGGGGTGAAGCGATCGCGCTTGCTGCTGCCCAACAGCCTGACATTATTCTAATGGACGTGCGGATGCCGATTTGCGACGGCGTGCAAGCTACCAAGGAGATTCATGCCCGCTATCCCTGGATTCGGATTCTGGTCTTCACGACATTCGACGATGATGAGTATGTTTTTCAATCTCTACAAGCGGGCGCTCTGGGCTATCTACTAAAAAGTACGCCGTCGCGAGAAGTCGCAGAAGCTATTCGCAACCTGCAAAGAGGCTATAGCCAGCTAGGGCCGACCATTGCGCCAAAAGTATTTTCTCAAATAAATGCCGATACCGAGAGAGAAAGAACAGACTATCGCAATCAGTTTAGCGAGCGAGAGCTAGACATTCTCAAACAGCTAGGCCAGGGCAAGCGCAACCGCGAGATTGCCGCCAACCTCAACCTCACTGAAGGCACGATCAAGAACCATTTGACAAATATCTTCTGTCAGCTAGATGTACGCGATCGCACCCAAGCTGCTCTTTGGGCACATCAGCACCTGCTGAGCTAGCGATCTCCTGAATAGCTAATATCCCGATGCAGCGCCAATACGATTAGGCAACGGTCCACAAGCACTAATCCGTCTACGTTACAGTCAGTTCTGCTTGCGGTTAGCGCTGCTTGCAGTTCGTCCTTCACAAAAATTAAAATATTCCTCTAGGCGCATTCAATTTTTAGCCACTTACGTCGATGATTGATGAGCACTCATTTTCCAAGCTCCTATATTCTCTACTCCACTATCGTGGATGAAAAATATGTCTGCACCTAACGGCGTCATGATGCAATATTTCCACTGGTACAACGAGCCAGACGGAACGCTATGGAATGAGCTGAGCGAAAAAGCTGAAACGCTAGCAGCAGCAGGTATCACTTCCGTATGGCTGCCCCCTGCTTACAAAGGAACTGCAGGTGGCTACGACGTCGGCTATGGCGTCTACGACATGTATGATTTGGGTGAGTTTGACCAGAAGGGCTCTGTTCGAACCAAGTACGGGACTAAAGACGAATACCTCAACGCCATCAAAAACGCTAAACAGTCCGGCATACAGGTTTACGCTGACGTTGTCTTCAACCATCGACTAGGCGGCGATGCGGAAGAAGAATTCAAGGCCACTCCCTACGCACCGAGCGATCGTCAGCAGCCAATTGGTGATGAAGTGACAATCAAGTCTTGGACTCATTTCAAATTTCCAGGCAGACAGGGCAAGTACTCAGAGCTAGAGCTCCATTGGTGGCACTTTAATGCAGCAGACTACAACGCCTATGAACAAGGAGACTTTGAGGCTGTTTTTCTCTTTGAAGGAAAAACGTTCGATACTGAAGTCGATATGGAGAAAGGTGGTTTTGACTACCTGATGGGCTGCGATGTCGACTTTAATCATCCCGAAATTCGCGATGACATGATGCATTGGGGCGAGTGGATAGTTGACTTTACTGGTATAGATGGCTTTCGCTTTGATGCGGTCAAGCACGTCAAAGCAGGTTTCTTTCCTGACTGGCTACAAAACACTCGTCGATATAGTGGCAAAAGTCTCTTTGCCGTAGGTGAATACTGGTCTTCACATATCGAAGCGCTACATCATTTTATTGAAGTAACGGGCGGCGATGTTGCTTTATTTGACGCGCCGCTGCACTACAACTTCACTGAAGCTAGCAAATCAGGCAATGATTATGACATGCGAGCTATCTTCGACGGCACCTTGGTAAAAGACCAGCCAACTTTAGCAGTCACGCTAGTCGAAAATCATGACTCTCAGCCGCTGCAATCTTTAGAATCTGTAGTAGAGTCCTGGTTTAAGCCTTTAGCCTATGCACTGATCCTAATGCGGCGCGATGGTTATCCCTGTATCTTTTATGCTGACTACTACGGAGCTCATTACAAAGATACTGGAAAAGATGGAAACGAATACGAGATTTGGATGGATAGCCACCAGTGGCTAATTGACAAGTTTCTAGAGGCCAGACGCAAGCACGCTTATGGCGATCAATATGATTACTTTGATCACCCCAACACTATCGGCTGGACGCGCTTGGGCACCGATGAATTTCCTGGCGGCTTAGCCGTTGTACTCAGTACTGGAGACGAAGGAACAAAGTGGATGGAGGTAGGCAGAGCGAATACGACCTACATCGATCTCACTGAGCATATTGACGAGCCAGTGACAACCAACGAAGATGGCTGGGCTGACTTTCGATGCCTAGCGGGTTCTGTTTCTGTTTGGATTCCACAAGCAGACGCTTAGTCGCTATGGTTTACTTTCTCTCGCTGATAACCATCTTAGTTCGATCTAAAAGTTGAAACTTTAGATTGTTGAAACTTTAGGCCGCTCGTTCAGAATCTGTAGGTCTGCGTTCTCTTTTGGAAATTCCAAGATTTGTCTAGGTGCCCCGAAATTCCAGCCCAACTTGTCAAACTTGATCTTGAGGAGCCGTCGATATTCTCTACCCACACTCCACTGCTGTGGCGGCTGCGTCCGAATCCATAGGCGAATCACTTCAAGCCCAAACCGCAATGCCTATCGTCGTAGGGATTGAGGCTAGCGGTCTTGATGATATCGCTCTAGCGCGGCTTGCAAAGCATGAATGAGTGCCTGCGCTCGTGGCTCTCCAGTAGACGTATCGCCCAGGCGAGCATCGCGAACAGTCACTGTCATTAGCAAGGTCTCGCCTACATACAGCACGGGCTGATTACTGCTAGGTTCAACTTCCCACTGCACCTCTGGTACAGGTTCATCTGGAGAAGGGACGATCGCATGTAGCCCTCAATCTCTCTCACTCGCTGTTGCAACGGCAAGTCCTCTACAGCGGCGACTTCAAACAGAATTTGACCATCGAAGTAGACCGGCTGCGTTGGCAAAGTCTCCTGACCAGCTACCTGTACCGACAGCAATGGCGGCAATAGCGAAGTAGAGGCATTTGCGGGTTGTTCATTTCCGCTATCTAAAAAGGGTAGCTGAGCATTGACAGTTACGCCGAAGTTACCTATCACCAACGCAATGCTCAAAAGGCTCACGAGTACTACCCAAGTAAGTCTATACTGATGAGTTGCCAAGATTGTTGTTGCAAATCGCACGTTTTTAATTTTTATTAGATTGTTATCTGCGTACGATGTTGAATTGCAATGGCTCTGTTTCAAACGTGTTGAGGTAGGTTTGATTCAAATAGGCTTCTGCTTCTGGTTTTTCTAAAAGATAGCGATTAAAAAAGGCCAGGGTAACTGCTTGCACTGAAGGCTGAGCCAGCTCGGGTGATGGTCCTAGCAGAAAATCAGGTAGGGGCAGAGGGCTCTCTTCTACCTCTGAAAGCACTGAAAAATGGGTACCTGATTCTATCGTGAGTAAATAGCTGTCAGTATTATTTAACCAACGAAAGGGCTCAATTTGTTCTGGTAAGGCTGGGACAAAGTAATCATTTAAGCTAGAAACAATGAGCGTGGGCGCGTCTATGGCTGAAAGACCGGCTTCACCAAAGACTCCGCTGGTAAGCGGATTGAGGGCGATCGCAGCCTTTACCCTCAAATCTTGAACGTCTAGTGATTCTGTTACTGGAATGTCTGTAAATCGGCACTGCAAGAATATTGACAAATTGAAGGTAGGCCGCTGAGAAAGCGTATCCTCCTGGCAGGTGCTGTCTAGCTGAGTACGATTGATTTGTGCGCCTGCTGCGGCTAGAGCGGTATAGCCCCCGAGTGACTGACCCAAGACGCCGACTGAGTTAAGATTCAGAGATTGCCACTGAGGTCGTAATGTTGGGCTTTGCTCGCTCAGTGTGTCTAGCACGGCTGTAATGTCTAATGGGCGGTCTCTTAAGGTGGAGGGTTTGGGCAGGGTGGCTAGGCCGCTGAGTGCCTGTGAAAATCGCTCTGGTGTTGTTTGGGGATGTTCTGGAAAGACGACGGCATAGCCGTGTGAAGCTAGATGCGTAGCTAGATAGGTGAGTGCCTGATAGCTAGAAGCCATGCCGTGAGAAATGACGATAACAGGAATCGACTGAGGCTGAGCGTCTGGAATGGCCGGTAGGTACAGATGAGCCTGAGAAGAGAGGGTTCGATTTGGATTTTGGAATTGGAAGGTTTCAACTGTCCAGGTATATGTGCCTGCTGTGCGAGGGTCTGGAGCTGGCCAGTCTGAGATGGGTAAAGCCTGTGCTGACGACAGCTGATGCAGCGCTTCTATCGTTTCATTAGACTGTTGAAAGAGGTGTTGATTTTCGTTGAGAACTTCCATTGCCAGTGGGAAGTTTATTTGGATGGTTTGCTGTGGAAATTGGTCAATGACGTTCATGATGCTCAAGCCAGCGTCATCTTCAGCGGCGAAAATTAAAGCCGCACGAAGGGCGTGATCGCCATTCAAAAAGCTCTCGGTTTGAACAATTTCACCCATTCGCCGTAGCAAGTGTTCTCCTAGGTCGCTGTAGGTAAACTGGGAGACCATTACTGGACTCATCTCAAAGCGTAGTGTCAAAAAAGACTGCAAGGTTGTGAGCTGTTCTGTATTTAATCGCGCTGCGATCGCTGCTGTACTTCCTACCGCTTCACCCGTTTCGGCAAAGTGCTGAAGATCATCTATTTCTACTGTAGGCTCGAACGGTCCGTAGAAAAACTGAATGCGTTCTGCTCCTTCCGTAGGGAAAGTCACTAGTCCGGTAGCAGTCAGACTGAGTGCTATAACCTGAGATATCTGTCTTAAGGAGTTGAGCAACGGATTGAGTTTGATTCGTAATTTAAAGAGTGTCATGACTGGAAATGCTCTAAATTGAATGGGCAAAGCTCTAACTCAGAACACTGGCAGAGCTGGTAGTATGCAAACTATGTTTGCCTGATGTGAGTTTCTAGAAATCGTTCTACAGAGTCACAATAGCTGCGATAGGAAAGAGACTTATCAATCCAGCAATGTTCTAGAAAGGTAGCATCGTCTTCCTCCAGATGATGTCGTGCCACCACGCCTAGATATCTTGTGGTGTAATCGCTGTAGTCCAGATGGTAGCAGTGCTCAATCCAGTTGTTTTTCCAACAGAGATTAAGATGTTCTATACAGCAGGTCTGCCAGTATTGATTCGGATTCAAAATCGGCGGCTGGCCTGAATCTAAGAAAAGCTGTTTTAAATAGTCTTTGAAAGAAAAGTGCATGGTTTTAGAGTTGAATAAATGTAGGGTGACGTTCGCTTCAGTCTTATTAGTAAAAATGGGTTAGCTTCTATCTGGCCATAGCTGTCTGTTGCTTGTCTGTAGAAGGTGTGAGACGCTTTCGATGACGATAAATGAGTGCGTAGGCAGCGGGGACAAAATATAGAGCAAGAATGGAGGAACCGCCAATACCGCCTGCGATCGCAATAGCCAAAGGCTGCCAAAAAGGCCCACCGCTAATCAACAGGGGCACAAAACCGGCAATCGTTGTGATGGTCGTGGTCAGAACGTGGCGGGTGGACTGGTTCACTACGTAAGCAATGGCTTTGCGATCGCCCTTCTTCGCCTCAGCATTCTCATTCAAACCCGAGAGCACCATCACAGTGTCGTTAATGGCAATCCCCACCAGGCCCAGGGTTCCGACAATGGCCATAAAGCCAAAGACCGCACCAAAAAGCTTCAAAGAAAAGAGCGCCATGCCGACTGAGCCAACGCCAACAAAAGCAACAATACCTGCCTGCCGAAAAGATCCTAGAGAAAGGACCAAAGCGGCCATCATAATAATGCCGAGTAGCGGAACATAGAGCAGTAGGTTGCCAACGGCCTGACTCTGTTCTGCGATTTCTCCTCCATACTCGGTACGATAGCCAGGAGGAAGCTCAAAGTCTGCAAGCTTCTCCTCAAAGGCAATTTGGACCACTGAGGGTAGGGTGCCTGCGGCTAGAAAACCCTGAACAATATTGACGCGCTCTTCATTGCGACGAGAGATATTGACCAGCTCAGGTACAAGACTGAAGTCTCCCAAGGCATCCGTAGACCGACTGCCGCCATTCTCGGCTTGCAAATCTAGGGAGGCAATCTGGCTTAGGTCAGCGCGGTTGTTGTTGCTTAACCGAACGCGAACCGGGAGGTTTTCAGTCCCTTCAAGAATGGAGCCACCGACGCTACCTTCTAAGTAGGCGTCTAGCTGTTGGGCGATCGCAGTATTACTCAGCCCACTCTGCTGCGCCTGCTCTTCATCAATAGCTAGACCTAGCTTGGGCAAAGATTCGCTCAGGTCATCGCGAGTAATCGTCACTTCTGGAATAGTGCCAAGAATGCGGCGAGCTTCCAAGCCTAGTCGTCTGAGTTCGTCGAGGTTAGGGCCGTAGATGCGTAGCTCAATCGGGGCGTCGTAGGGCGGGCCTTGCTGAAGCTGACGCACAAGCATTCGAGCAGCGGGGAAGGCGGCGTTGAGGTCGGTTTGAAGCGATCGCACAATCGGCTCCACATTTACTTCAGTATTTAGCTGAACCATGGCCTGAGCGTACTGAGATTGATTGCGTCGGTTGCCAGTAAAGTTGTAGTAAAACTTAGGGGCACTCTCACCAATGAACCAATGAATCTCTTCTACGTTGGGATGGCTCAAAATCAGGTCGCGGGCTTGGTCAATCTGCTGGCGGGTGCGGGCAATGGCACTCTGCGGGGCGAACTCCACTTCTATCTGTAGCTGGTCACGGTTGACGGCTGGGAAGAACTGTTGGCTGAGCGTGCTAGCTGAGATGAAGCCAATGAGAGGAATGGTGAAAGAGAGCGCGATCGCCAGCAGCGGACGAGCTGTCGTACGTCGCAAGCTCCACTGATAAGGTCGCGCTAGCCTTGGCGTCGAAAGTCCTTCTGTCCACCAAGCGCCAGGGCGCAACAAAAATCGCTGAATCGCTACTGCGGGGGTTGTTTTATCAACTTGTTCAAGCTGTTTGGCTTTTGTTTGGCTGCGCCCTAAAACGCGACCAGCGAGAGCTGCAATCACCGTCAGCGACAGCGCTAAAGAACAGAGCAGCGCCATAATCACATTGAGCGCAATCGAACCTACAAACTCCCCAGCGGCACCCGGCAGCAGATAAATCGGTAGGAAAGCAGCAACAGTCGTAATCGTAGAAGCCAGCAGCGGGCCTTTGAGATACTTTACCGTCCGTGCCACCGCTTCCGCTGGTTTTGCGCCGTGTTGCTGCATCTCTATCTGAATTTCATCGACTGCGATAATCGCATTGTCAATCAGCAGTCCCAGCGCAATAATCAAGCCGCTCACCGACATTTGATGAATGGGAATGCCTAGAACGCTCATCCAACCAAACACTGCAAGAGATGTAATCGGCAGCGCTGTTCCTACAACAATGGCTGAGCGCCATCCCATCGTAAACAGGGTGACTACAACCACGAGCAGAGCGCCCGTTACTAGGTTAGAAATAAGAACATCCATGCGCTCTTCAACGTAGCCACTCTGGTCAAAAATTGTTTCTAACTGTACGCCCTGCGGCAAAATCTTCTCAAACTCAGCCAGCGCCGCGCGGACTTCAGTTGCCCACTGGTCTATCCGCAGTCCCGATTCCATCAGTACGCCGAGGGTGATCGCTGGTTTATCACTCACCAGCGCAATATCAGTCATCGGCTGCTGCAATCCTCGACTCACCTGAGCAATGTCGCTCAGCCGAGCAAACTGGCCGCTGTCGGTTTGAATCGGGATTTGGCGGATTTGTTCTAGCGTTTCTAGCTCGCTCTGTACTTCGATAGAGAGACTTTGCTGCGAGCTGCGTAGCTGTCCAGCCGTTACCTTCGCGTCACTAGCGCGGATACGACTAGCTAGCGTTTGAGCAGAAAGTCCCAGCGCCGCTAAATTTGGCCCATCCACTTCAACCACAATTTCTTCACTCGGATCGCCAAAGGTTTCCACCTCCTCCGTGCCATTGATGCCTCGCATCCTTAGCGCTAGCTCGTCTGCATAGCGGCTAAGAATCGCGTAATTTGGCTCCTCTGGCAAGTTCCAGGTCAGCGCAGTAATCACCGTGTAGGCTTTAACTTTGGCTTCGTCTAGCTCGGGTTCGCTGGTGCCTTCTGGCAGTCTGGCTGCCGCAGAATCTAACTCGTTGCGGACCTTTGCCCATACGGGCTGAGCATCGTCAATAGTATCTATCAGCTCAACAGAAATAGTGGAAAACCCTGCGCGTGAGTCGGAAGAGAGTACGGCAATTTCTTCTAGTTCAGAGAGTTCAGATTCGATAACTTCACTGACAAGTGATTCTACTCGTTCGGCATTAGCACCCGGATAGGCTGTTTGTACAACCGCAATGCGAGAGACCAGCTCGGGATCTTCTTGGCGAGGAAGCGATTGAAAAGAGAGTGTGCCCCAAACAAGAACGAGAATGATTGTCAAAGCAAGCAAACGGATGTTGCGATAAAAAACAGTAACCATGGGGTTGGAGGAATAATTTGTAGAATGAGCGTGATGTCTCGTCAGATCGAAGGATTGGAGGTTAATCAATCAGCAATAAAAGCTTGGGAGGGGCTATTGGTTAAGCTGACCTGTTGACCTGGTACGAGCCGATGCGCTCCACTGGCTACAATTTCATCATTGGCGCGAATCGTGCCAGTAACGAGGACGCGATCGCCCTCCTCATGAATCACCTCTACCGACTGCGGCTGAACAACATACTCAACCTCACCAGCCGCTTCAATCGATTCTTCAGTCGGTACCACCACGTAGGCACTCCACAGCCCGCGAATTCCCTGTGTCAGCGCCTCAGCCGGTAGCCAAATACCTGCGGTCTCAATCCGCTCTGTTAAATTCAGCCGAACTGTCTGCCCCGGATTCACCTGCGCTGCCGCTCTAGATTCTAGAGAGAGAACCACCGTTTGAGTGCGCGTTTGAGCGTCCACTTCCGGCAAAATAGCGCTAATAGTGCCCGTATATTTCTCTCCATTGAGTTCAACCGTTCTCTCTTCACCGATGTTGAGACTATTCACAACGTCAGCCGGTATGCCGATGCGAGCTTCAGGTCTACCGTTTTCTACCAGGCGTACAACCGACTGGCCCGAGCCAACAACGGTTCCGGTATCGACTTTATGCTCAGCCACCGTGCCGCTAAAAGGCGCATTTAACGTGCTCTTAGCAATCGTCACATCTAAGTCAGCAAGGCGAGCATCCAGCTGTTGAACCAATGCCTCTTGAGCGCTGATTTGTTCTGGGCGAGTGCCATTCTGCAACTCTTGTAGATTGCTGCGAGCCTGATCGAGCCTAGCCTGTAAAGAGCCTTCGCCAAACCTGTATTCATCTAATTCTTCTCGGGAAATAGCGCCTCTGTCGTACAAAATCTGTCGGCGAGCGAGCTGAGTTTCCTGTAAAGAAGTCTGTTGCTCTAAATCTTGCACAGCAAAGCGGGCCGCTGCGATGTCTTCTGTTCTTGCCCCCACTTCTAGCTCTAGAAGCTGTGCGTTTGCCCGTGCTTTTTCTGCCTCAATCTGTAGGCGCTGCGTTTGCAGATTACGCACGTCTAGTCGAGCCAAGGGCTCTCCGGCCTGAATTCGCGTACCTTCAGGTATCAGCAATTCAGTAAGCTGTCCGCTGCGCTCAAATCCTAATTCGCTGGCCTGAAGTGAAGCAACTTCACCCGTGTAGGCTCGCGATACTTCATAGGCATCAACGCTTTGGGCGGTCACCGTTTCAATCGGTAAAATGCCTTCTGAGCGAGCGGCTTCAGTGTTGGCTGTGCCAGTAGATCGCGTCTGAATAATAGGGACGGCAATCAGTGACAGACCAACGAGTCCTAAGCCAATGAGCCAGCGCGGAGAGATTTGTCGCAGTCGATCGAGTGAGGCAGACGCGCTCAATGCTCTTATTCTGTGGACAAATTTATCGTTGGAAGAGGAAGAGTTCATGATGATGTATGCCTTGCTGAAGGGAGGGTAGATATTACACAGAAGCTGGAGATAAGGCTGTTTGAGCGTTCTTTGTTGAATTGTGGTTATTCCCAGTTTGCAAGTGGTCTGACAGTAAGCGATCGCAATATGACATCAGTGACTCCAACGTTGCAGGCTGCGCTCGAAAACCGATATAGCCATCGGGTCGAATCAGGTAGAGACAGTTCGATCTAGCACCATACCGCTGGTGCAAAGCGCCCACTTTGTCATGCAATATGGATAAGGACTCATTCGACTCCATAACATTGCCTTGAGCCGTTACTAAAAAAGTGTTGATGAGGCTGCCATACCGTTGCTGAATGGCAAGACTTATCTCGTGACAGCTCTGGTAAACCGACAGTTCTGGCTTTTGGCCTGTAAACAGAATTAGCTGGTGAGCTGTGCCGCGAATGGCCTGAAATAATCGTTTTTCTGGTTTGCCACCTTGTTCGGTATAGGCGACATCGGGAGCACGGTCACCTGCCTTTGGCCCGTCGTCAAAGCTGCGCCATCGCTTGAGGCCAGTAATATCTGTTTTAATGCTGCCAGAGGGCTTGGGTAGAGAATATTGTTCATCTACGATAGGGCTGTGACGATAGTTTAGGCTCAGCATAGCGAGCCGGTTGTCTAGCCGGTGTTGAACAGGATCTAGCCCAATTAGAAAAGAAGCGAGGCGATCTCTAATGCTTCTAGCAACAGAGTTACGCAACAGAAAAACATGAAATAGTGAATCTGTTTTTTCTACCTGATCTTCGCTCAGCGGATAGCGCTCGGCATTATAGCTGTCGAGCAATTCAGGAGCGCCGACGCCTCGGCAGACCAGGGCTAGTTTCCACGCCAGATTATAGGCATCTTGAATGCCTGCGTTCATGCCCTGTCCGCCAGCAGGACTGTGCAAGTGAGCGGCATCGCCCGCAAAGAACACATTGCCATAGCGGAAGCGCTCAATCAGACGACGGTGAACCCTGAAGTACGAAATCCACTCCGGTTTCTGGAGCTTTACGTTGAAGGGATTCCCTAGCTGCTCAACCATTTCCTGAAGATGTTCAAAGGTTGGTTCTTCTCGGTAAGCATATTCGGCAGTTGTCTCTGGGCTATCTTGCTGATCGGTCGATTTATCCTGCATATTCCAAGGGACTTCAATCAGCATCCGCCATAGGTTGTTACTAATTGGCGCTAGCATGAACAAACCCTGATCTGTGAAGTTCACATACCATTCGTCTTTAGATCCGAACCAGTCTAAGGAGAGGTCAGCAATCAAAAATTCGCTAGAAAAGGTTTCGCCCTTCAGCTTGGCACCGACCGCTTTGCGACAGAAGCTATGGGCACCGTCGCAAGCGATAACGTAAGTAGGCTCTATTGTGCTAGTAGAGCCGTCGGGATGCTCCAGAGTGATGCTCAATTTCTCTTCTTGATCAAGTTCAACGATTTTGGTGTTCCACTCCACCTCTCCGCCCAAGCTGTTTAAGTGAGCTTCGAGCGTTTGCTCAGTGTCAGACTGCGGATTGAGCAGGTTATAGGCGTAGTGCGTATCAAGGTCTTCGTTGGTGATGTGAACGATGCGATCGCTCCCCGCATAAAAACTGGTAGCGCTAACTTTATGACCCGTTTTGAGAATATCTTCTATAACGCCCATATCCTCGAACAGTTCCATCGTGCGGGCCTGTACGACCAAGGCCTTAGACTTGTCAGATAGCCCTGTTTTTGTATCAATGATGCGACAAGAAACGCCGTGCCGCAGTAGTTCACAGGCCATCGTTAAGCCTACTGGCCCAGCACCGACGATGAGAATTTCACTAGAGTTGATCATGACTTTTCCCTTATTTTTGCAGTGATAAAGTTGTTGCTTGTGTCGTACCCGTAACACCTTCAAAGCATTGTCTTCAGTGAGTTCGGCGGAGCGGCCTAACGTGACAGTTCTAAAGCTCACCTTCGAACTATCAGGCTTATTAAATTTAGAAATGACCGAACGGTTCAGTCATACTATTTTTACCCAAGTTAGAAAGAAAAAACAAGTGGCCAATCGGTTCATTTAGACGAATCTGTCAAAAGGAGTACGCCTTATCGACTCAATGGCAAGTGCTATTTGCAACCCGCTACTAATACCCGCTGCTTACAACATTAGGTGAGCTGCGCTTGATCGCTCCTCACCGCTAAACCCAAATTGTTCTAGTAGCTGGTTCAGCTTGGACCTAGACTGTGGTACAGGTCCAAGCTCGCCGAGGGGATAGCTTGGTTGGGAAGTGCGCTCTGGTAAAACTTTAATATCGTCAGAGAAAAACAGTTATAGAATTGACACAGTTTGACGATTAGAGTGCGATCGCCCAAAAAATAAACGCCATATCAGCAGCAAAGCCCAAAATAGTCAATCCTTTTGAGAAAGGAGCAATGTCGCAGATTGTGCCTCGCGAGCCTCTTTTGTCGAGTTATCAAGCTGGCTGGCAAGGTATTTACTTGGCTCATTATCATCAACCCGCTTGGGAAACTCCTGAAGTAATTACTTCCCAGCATATTATCAT